>JAHQVX010000038.1 GCA_019634125.1 Saprospiraceae bacterium | reverse complement strand
TTACATCCAGGTCATATTTCATTAATTGAGGCAAGTAATCAAAAAGCAGATATTACGGTCTGTAGCATTTTTGTGAATCCAACTCAATTTGATGAGTCGCGGGATTTAAGTAAGTATCCGCGCACGGTGGAGGCCGACACTGCTTTATTGGTGGCAAATGGCTGTGATGTGGTGTATTTGCCGAGTGTCGCAGATATTTATCCGAACGGAATGGAATTAGAAACGCCCTATGAAATAGGGCGTTTAGAGCACATTATTGAAGGGGCTTCCCGGCCAGGCCATTATCAAGGAGTAGCTCAGGTCGTGCACCGTTTGTTAAGTATTGTAGCACCGGATTGGCTCTTTCTCGGGCAAAAAGATTATCAGCAAGTCATGGTGCTTTCGGAAGTGGTGCGTCGCTTAGATTTGTCCACAGAAATTGAGATGTGTCCGATTAAACGCGAGCCCGATGGGCTCGCGATGAGCTCTAGGAATGTCCGACTCCAACCCGAAGAACGGATCGCCGCTACAGAACTCTCTAAAACACTATTCAAAGTCAAAGACTACCACGCAGAACACGAGCTCAGCCAGCTAAAATTATGGGCTACCATGAATTTAAACCTGCATCCGCTCATTGAAGTGGACTATCTAAAGTTCTGCAATGCCCAAAACCTTGAGGAAATTCAGGCTTGGGAAGAGGCAGATTCAGTAGTATTATTGGGCGCGATTCGAATTGGAGAAATTCGCTTAATCGATAACCTGATTATTTTCTAAATTTGCGGCCAGTTATGTTATTAAACATCCACAAATCAAAAATCCATCGGGCAACCATTACACAAGCCGATCTGAATTACGTAGGTAGTATTACCATCGATGAAAAGCTGATGATTGCGGCCAACCTCATTGAAAACGAACGGGTTCAAATCGTTAATGTAAATAATGGAGAGCGCCTCGAAACATATGTAATTCCTGGAGAAAAGGGTAGTGGGGTCATTTGTTTGAATGGTGCCGCAGCACGGAAGGCAGAAGTTGGAGATACCGTCATTATCATGTCTTATGCGTGGATGACGCCAGAAGAAGCCAAAGATTTTGAGCCTATAGTGATTTTCCCGAAAGAGGGCAATCAGTTATAATTTTTTCCTTTGAGCAAGAACATCAAACAAATTCTACAAACCCTATTATTCCTGGGTTTGGGGATTTTTCTAGTTTGGTTTCAAATCAATAAGCTATCCGATGAAGGCCGACAACATGTTGGCGACGCTTTACGAGAAGCTAACTATTTTTGGATGGTTCTTTCCATGGTTACAGCCTTTATTAGTCACTATCTAAGAGCCATTCGCTGGAAATTATTGATCAATACTATAGGCTATCAAGTAGCTACGAAAAATTCGTTCTATGCCGTCATGATTGGCTACTTAGTGAATGGACTTGTTCCACGTTTAGGGGAAGTTGTGCGCTGTGGGGCACTTGGAAAGAAAGAGAACATCCCCGTGGAAAAACTCATTGGTACTGTCGTGACAGCAAGAATCGTCGATTTAATTTTTATGCTTACAATAGTGGGCGCAACTATCCTTGTCCAGTTTAACTTAATCAGCGACTTCTTAAATGAACGCATTTTCTCTTATGTACGAGCCAGTTGGGAAGCCAATGCCCAAACCTATATGTTGCTTCTAGCAGGAGGTTTTATTCTATTCATTTTAGCCTTATTCTTGCTCAACCGATTTATACAAACAGCCAATTCGCGTTTCTCAACGAAAATTAACACCATAAAAAATGGGCTCTTCGAAGGAATGCGTTCTATTTTTGCCTTGAAAGAGAAAGGCCGCTTTTTAATCTATTCCACGTTAATGTGGGTCTGCTATTTCTTCATGTCTTATTTCGTTTTCTTCTCCTTCGATGAAACGTCGAAATTGGGCTTTAGTGAAGGTTTAAGCGTACTAACAACTGGATCATTAGGTATTGTTGCTCCGGTTCCTGGCGGATTGGGAAGCTTCCATTACTTAGTGAGTGGAAACTTGCAATTGTATGGGATTTCAGAGCCGGTTGGCCTGTCGTATTCTTGGTTAGTGTGGGTAGCACAATTTTCGGTTATCATAGTAGTTGGCTTGCTCTCCTTATTTTTGATCTCTAGAAATAGAAAAACAATAGTGTAAATGAATTATCAATTATCTGAAGAACATTTAATGATCCAGAAAGCAGCAAGAGACTTTGCGCAAGCAGAATTGTTGCCTGGTGTGATTGAACGAGACACCCATATGACTTTCGCCACCGAACAAATAAAAAAGTTGGGTGAACTCGGCTTTATGGGCATGATGGTCGACCCTGAATTTGGCGGAGGAGGAATGGATACCATTTCTTATGTCTTAGCGATGAAAGAGTTTTCCAAAGTTGATAACTCTTGTTCTGTTGCTGTATCGGTCAATAACTCATTAGTATGCTGGGGATTAGATACCTACGGGAATGAAGAGCAGAAAAGAAAATACTTAGTTGACCTTGCTTCTGGCAAAAAGCTGGGCGCTTTTTGCTTGTCGGAGCCTGAAGCAGGTTCAGATGCTACTCAACAGCGAACTACTGCCGAAGATATGGGCGATTATTACTTGCTCAATGGGACCAAAAACTGGATTACCAATGGTGGAAATTCTGATACTTATTTAGTGATTGCCCATACGCATCCAGAGAAAGGGCATAAAGGCATTAATGCTTTAATTGTAGAGAAAGGCATGGAAGGCTTTGTTATTGGTGCCAAAGAAGATAAGTTAGGAATTCGTGGTTCCGATACCCATACCTTATTATTCAACGATGTGAAAGTGCCGAAAGCCAACCGAATCGGTGAAGATGGCTTCGGATTTAAGTTTGCTATGAAGACGCTCGACGGAGGACGGATTGGTATTGCAGCTCAAGCTTTGGGTATTGCAGCAGGTGCTTATGAATTAGCATTAGCGTATTCTAAAGAACGAACAACTTTCGGTAAGCCGATCCATAACCACCAAGCCATTCAATTTAAGTTGGCAGATATGGCCACACAAATCGAAGCAGCGCAACATTTAGTCATGAAGGCTGCCTGGTTAAAAGATCAAGGGCAAAACTATTCTACAGCGGCTGCTATGGCCAAGCTCTACGCTTCGGAAGTAGCAATGAATACTACAGTAGAAGCCGTTCAAATTCATGGTGGCTATGGCTTTGTTAAAGAATACCATGTAGAGCGACTGATGCGCGATGCGAAAATCACACAGATTTATGAAGGTACTTCAGAAATCCAGCGTCTAGTGATAGCACGCGGTGTCCTAAGAGATTAAACAATAGGAATTTCAAAAGAAAACCTCTTCTAGTCTAAACTAGAAGAGGTTTTTTAATGTTAATACTCAACGTTTCCTCTATGCTGAAAACGAGGTGCCGCAGCCACATGTTTCTTCCGCATTCGGGTTGTTGAAAATAAAGCCTCTATTCTGTAGGCCATCTTGAAAATCGAGCTCAATGCCTTGTAAGTACATTAAGTGTTGTTTTCGGATAGCTACTTGTAAACCATCAATGGTAAATACATCATCTTTTTCACCGTCTACATCATCAAAGCCAAGGATGTAGGAGAATCCCGAGCATCCACCACTTTTCACACCCAATCGTAATGCTTGTTGTGTAGAAATATTTTGGCTAGCCATAATCTTCTTCAATTCGCTAATCGCTCCTTGGGTCAAAACCACTGGATAAGTTATTGTATTTTCCATGGTGCAAATTTAATTCAACATTTTTTTATAAAAACAACATTTTGAAAAAGGAGTTCCCACATCTCATGCCAAAAATGCCATTTTGTGAAAAACGACTTAAAATTAACTTAACATTAGTGGAGTAATAAAAAGCTGAAATAATCTATACAAATTATTTGTTATACTATACTCTTAAGTTCGCTAAAAAAAACAAGAAAAACAATAGGATACGGACTTTGTTTTGAACAAATTTATCTGCAACTTAGCCCGGCTTTTGCAAGAGCATATAAAAGAAAACCACTCCTTAACTACTAAAGTATTTAAAAGATAAATGGCGACAGATAGTCAAAGCGCATGGGACAAGTGTCTGAATATTATAAAGGATAATATCAGTCTTCAAAGCTTTAAAACTTGGTTTGAACCAATTAAACCGGTAAGCTTAGAGAAGAACGTATTGACCATACAAGTGCCAAGTCAGTTTTTTTATGAATGGTTAGAAGAACATTACGTTGTTTTAATCAGTAAGACCATTAAACGTGTTGTTGGGGACGACGCCCGTTTAGAATACAAAATTGTTGTTGATAACAACACCTCAGGCAATCCATTTACCGTGAGTATGCCGACCACCAAACAAGGAAATAACCAGAATGAAGAAGTAGAAGCTCCATTAGTGTATGGGAACTCTATCAAAAACCCATTCATCATTCCTGGATTGAAAAAGATTAACATTGATTCGAACCTCAATCCGAATTATACCTTCGATTCATTTGTAGAAGGGGATTGTAATCGCTTAGCTCGCTCTGCTGGATTTGCGATTGCCAACAATCCTGGTGGTACAGCCTTTAACCCATTTGTGGTGTATGGCGGCGTTGGTCTTGGAAAAACACACTTGGCACAATCTATTGGGAACCAAATTAAAGTGGCTCGCCCCAATAAAACGGTGCTCTACGTGTCTTCTGAAAAATTCACGAACCAATTCATTGAATCGTTAAAGAATGGATCTGTCAATGATTTTATTCATTTCTATCAGTTGGTAGATGTTTTAATCGTAGACGATATTCAGTTCTTTGCTGAAAAAGGGAAAACACAAGATATTTTCTTCGTGATTTTCAACCACCTTCATCAAAGTGGCAAACAACTGATTTTAACCTCCGATAAGAATCCGCGAGATTTGGAAGGTATTCAAGAACGATTACTTTCTCGATTTAAATGGGGATTGGCTGCTGATCTTCAAGCACCGAGTTATGAAACCCGACTGGCCATCTTAGATCAAAAGATGTATGCAGATGGGATTGAATTGCCTCGAGAAGTCACCGAATTTGTAGCGTATAACATTAAAACCAATGTTCGCGAGCTCGAAGGCGCCTTGATCTCCTTACTTGCTCAAAGTTCATTGAACAAGGCTCAAATCGATATTGACTTAGCGAAGAAGATCGTGAAGAACTTCGTGAAGAGTATTTCTCGAGAAGTATCGATCGACTTTATCCAGAAAACGGTTTGTGAGTATTTCAACGTGCCTGTAGACTTGTTGAAGGATAAAACCCGTAAACGGGCAGTCGTTCAAGCGCGTCAGTTAAGTATGTTTTTAGCGAAACAGTTTACCAACCAAAGTTTGAAATCGATAGGAAAGTTCTTCGGAGGCCGTGATCACAGTACTGTAATTCACTCTTGTCAGGCGGTTCAGAATTTGATTGAAACCGACGATGAATTTGAAGAAGCTGTTGGTCAGATCCGTAAGAAGATCGAAATGAGTTTATAAGCCCCCAGCTAAATAACAACGAATTAAAAAACCCCCTCGGCAAAGCCGAGGGGGTTTTTAGTTAATCAAAAGTATTTCGATTAGAACGGTAAATCATCTTCAAATGCAGGCGGCTCATTCCCAGCAGGAATGCTAGATGTATCTTGAGGACTCGCCGCAGTTGTAGGAGCCGTTTGAGGTTGCGCGTAAAATGGTTCATTACTCGCTTGAGGCTGTGGACTACCACCGCCTTGCTCCACTTTCCAAGCCTTTACATCCGTAAACCACTTGCCTTGCCACTCTCTACTCTCTACATCAATGCTCGCTGTCACGAACTGCTCTTCCGCTAAGCTCATCTGGTCAAATTTGTCGCCCCAAACGTCAATACAGACTTTCTTAGGGTATTGACCACTGGTCTCGATCACAAATCGATTTTTACGCCATGTTCCGTTTCTACCTTCACCGGTTTGTTCCGGGAGAATTTGAATGATTTTTCCTTGAATTTCCATGTAAAATAATTTTTTGTAAAGATGCGTCATTCCGTTTAAAAAAGCACTGCTGATTACTAGGAATAAACGCAAATGTGTGGATATCCAACAGCTCAACCCAGAAAAACGACGATTCAACTTGAAAAAGCTTTCTATCCTCAACCTGAGAAACCATATTTGATCAATTAGTTTTACTTTCAGATGCTATATAGATGTTATTCAACAAGCAAAAACGGATTAAATACCTAGGCTTCGACGACTTTTGGTTTATGGCCATAGGTTTAATCGTTGTTAGCTTAATCATTGATTTTATTTTCAATAATTCATTTCGAAGTTATCCCTTGGGCATTGCCCTCATTAATTGGGGCATTTCCTTCGGTTTTACGCTATTTAATTGGTTCATCACTCGTTCCATTATGATCGAATTGAGAAAACGTCTACCCCGCTTTAAAGACACCAAGCAACGACTCTTTTTCGTCGTATTGTTTATCGCTACTACAATACTGCTTATTGACCTATTGGGCGGACTGTTTTTAGCCCAACTATTTGGGGATAGTTATAATCCCATAGATCGTACAAAAGTGTTAATGGTGGTAAGTATTATTGCCGGAATGACCGTGGCCATATATGAAGCCATCTATTTCTATGTTCGTCTGAAGCAAGCTATCCGTGAGGAAGAGCAGGCCAATCAAGCCATGGTCCAAGCCGAATTACAAGCCCTACGAAACCAAGCCCAACCTCATTTCTTGTTCAATTCTTTAAACACACTCCGCGATATTATCGATCAAAACCCCAAAGAAGATGCAAAGGTATTTGTAGACAAATTGTCGAATGTATACCGTTTTATTTTGGAGTCAGGAAATGCCCATTTAACGCCACTGAGCGAAGAACTGCGTTTTGCTCAGTCCTACATCCATATACAGTCGGAACGTTTTGGAGACAACTTAACCGTAAACTGGGAGATATCAGACGAAGCCCTGAACAAAATGGTCGTGCCAATGAGCCTGCAACTTTTACTAGAAAATGCCATAAAGCACAACGTTATTTCTCGACTCAAACCACTGACTATTCAAGTGAATGCTGGAAATGGGCTATTAAGCATAGAAAATAAGCTCCAGCCTAAATCCACAACGCTTCCTTCAACGAAATTGGGACTAAAGAACATCGCCAAGCGCTACGATTTGCTCTCGGAACAATCCATTGTAATCGACGAGAATGGCCAACGCTTTTTAGTACAACTTCCGCTTTTACAACCTTCCGATCAAAAAGTACATCATGCAGATACTCATCATTGAAGACGAGCCTAGGGCGGCCAATCAACTCCAGCAAATGCTTCAGCAGTGTAATTTTAAGTACGACTTATTGGGCATTATCGACAGCGTGGAAGAAGCCATTTCTTGGTTGAGTTCCAACAAGAATCCTGATCTTGTTTTTATGGATATTCAACTCGCTGATGGGTTAAGCTTTGAGATCTTCCAGAAAGTAAATGTGACTGCGCCAATCATTTTCACAACAGCATTTGATCAGTATGCGATTCGAGCATTTAAGGTAAATAGCATCGATTATTTACTCAAACCCATCCAGCAAGAAGATCTGCAAGTAGCCTTGAATAAATTTCTACAATCAAACGTTTTCAATCCATACTCTAAGGAACTGTTTACTCAGCTGCTCCATTCCATGCAGGGAAGCACACAACGACAAGGTATTCTGGTGAAGAAAGGCAGTAGTTTCATTCAATTGCCCATTGCAGATGTGCTTTACTTCTATTCTGAAGAGAGTATTACGTTTGGTGTCACTACACAGAATAAATTCATTATTGATGAAACATTAGATCAATTATTTGCTTCGCTGGATAGAACTGCATTCTACCGTATCAATCGAGGGCAAATCGTCGCTAAGGCGGCTATAGAAAAGTTTGAGTCCTATTTCAATCATCGTGTCAAGCTAGCGGTTAGCCATGCACGACAACAAGAATTTATAGTGAGTCGGCAGAAAACCAGTGAATTTAAACATTGGATGAACCAATAATAGACAAAGAGCGATTATTCAACCCAATAATCCGACAGTTCAGCAAATAGCCCTTCTTCGAGTAACCGAAAAGTTGAAAATTGCGTCGAAATAAATAACTACAAAAATTTTCAACCATGAGATGTATACTGATTTCCCTTTTGTTTTTCTTCGTTGTGCAACTGTCTGCCCAAGGACCAATTTCTGCTATAGAATGGCAAGAAGATTTACGTTTTTTACAAGAAACCATTCACAACGACTATGCCTTCTTATTCGTCAAAACAACTCCTGAAGCATTCGATGCCGAAGTAGAGCAGCTGTATCAGGCCATTCCAACTTTACAAGAACATGAGGTCATCATAGGAATGACGAAAATCGTGGCGCTTTTTAAGTACGGGCACACAGGTATATGGTTTTTTCAGCAGCCTGCAGAATTCCATTACCTACCTTTGAATCTTTATCAGTTTGAAGAGGACATTCATATCCAAGGGGTCCATAAAGACTATGCAAATGCCATTGGGGCAAAAGTCTTAGAAGTGAATGGGATTGAAATCGGAAAAGCAATTGATATGATTGCACCCGTAGTCAATGCCGAAAACGATCAATATTTCAAGGCATATGGTATAAACTATTTAGCCAATTTGGAAGTACTACATGCCCAAAGGATTACAAAAACATTGCAACAACAGTTGGAGCTAACGCTTGAAAAAAATGGAACGGTCTTTACTCAAACCTTTACTGCCTTACCAAAAGGACAAGGTGCTCCAAGACAAAACGGTTTTGTGTTTGAAGGGGAAGACTGGTTAGAAGCTCGAGAGCAAGGTAATACACCACATTACTTGAAGCATTTAGATAAGATCTACTACCAAGAGTTTATCGAAGCAGAAAAAACCCTTTACGTGCGCCACAGTCAGATTCAAGATGATCCGGAAGAGCCTACTCGTGTTTTTTATGATCGTGTGTTTCAGTTTATTGAGACCAACGATGTAGAGAAGTTAGTAATTGATGTGCGTTTGAATGGTGGAGGGAATAACTTCTTGAATCGAGATGTGGTGCAAGGAATTATTCGAACGGAGAAGATCAATCAAGTAGGGAAGTTATTTGTGATTACTGGCCGTAGAACGTTTTCTGCTTGTCAGAATTTGGTGAATGAACTGGATAATTACACCAATGCACTTTTTGTAGGCGAGGGTACAGCGGAGAATATCAACTTTTGGGGAGATGCGCGTAGGGTAGCGCTTCCAAATAGCGGTTTGCCCGTGTATTTATCGTATGCTTGGTGGCAAGATAAGACGCCTTGGCAAAATGCGGAAGGTACGTCACCAATGTTACCTGTTGAATTGAGTTTTGAGCAATATCAAAACAACCAAGATCCGGCATTGGATGCGGTGTTTGCCTTTGATGATAGTGATTTTAGACGCGACCCGATGCGTTATATCACCCAACTTTACATTTCCGGCGACATGCAGAGAATGATGGAGGAAATCCCGCAAATTGTATTTGATCCCAAGTATAGCTTTGTGGACTTTGAATCTGAATTTTTGAAATCGGGTGATCGAATGTTTAAAAATGGCCGCGAAAGTGATTTACAAGCCGGACTCCAGATTTTTGGGATGACTACCCAATTGTTTCCTAATTCAGCTCGAGCGTTTAAAAAACTCGGTGAAAGTTATCTTTTAGTTGGGGAAGCAAATCAAGGAAAAGCTCTACTGAATAAAGCCATGACACTGGATACGAGAGGTGAGTTTGTTGAAGAAATCCAAGCATTACTTTCTACGATCGATTAAAGGTATACTGGTAGTGTAATAGAAGAGGGCTCTTACTCGTCGGGGTGGTCTAGGCTGAGCCAAGACGACGCCCTGATCCCAAACCAACAATTAAATTGTAGAATATAAAAAACCCCCTCAGCAAAGCTGAGGGGGTTACTCGTCGGGGTGGTCTAGGCTGAGCCAAGACGACGCCCTGATCCCAAACCAACAACTAAATTGTAGAATATAAAAAACCCCCTCAGCAAAGCTGAGGGGGTTACTCGTCGGGGTGGCAGGATTCGAACCTGCG
>JAHQVX010000037.1 GCA_019634125.1 Saprospiraceae bacterium | reverse complement strand
TGCACCTTCTCAACCACCCACTAAGACTTGGCTTCTAAAATTCAACAACTCGCTGCGCTCAAACAGGTGGAATTTTCACGAAGCGCTTCGCCAAGTGGGTCCCGGTTTCTAAGCTGAGGCCACTTTAGTTGAGCTGAAAACTCAAAATTCTCAATAATTTCTTTTTAGCACATACCTGACTACGGACTTTCAGTCCGTAGCAAAGTAATATCGCGCGAAGCTCCAGCTTCGTGTGTACAACCCGAAGGCTTCTAGCCGGAAAGTCCGTAACGAGTCAGCGCTCAGACAGTCGATTTTTCACGAAGCGCTTCGCCAAGTAGGTTCCCGGTCTCTAAGATGAGGTCGGAAGAGCAAGCTTTTTTTGAGCGAGGGAAAATGAATGAAAACAAAACCTATTTTTACCTACTTAGAAAAAAAGTATGAAAAAAATCTTCCTTACTGGCGGTACTGGCCTTCTCGGCCGATCTATTATTTCAAGAATCACCGAGGAAGATAATTATGAGATAATTGGTTTGAAAAGAGCTACAAGTCAATTAGAAGGTATTTCTGAAAAAGTCACTTGGATGGAGGGCGACTTATTGGATCAAGCCTTTATTGAAGCGCAAGTTCAACAGGCTGATCTCGTCATTCATTGTGCTGCCGTGGTGGATTTCCGACCGAGTCGACGAAAAGAAATTCTGAAAACCAATGTCACCAGCACGGCACAAATAGTAGATGCATGTGTAGAACACAATAAACGGCTCATTCATATTTCATCGGTAGCGGCATTAGGTTATCCCGAAAAAGGGAAGGAAGTGACGGAAAATACCGATTTCCAGCCAGATGCACTCAACACCGACTATGCTTACAGTAAGTACTATTCTGAAATGGAGGTTTGGCGGGGATTCGCTGAAGGGCTGAATGGTGTGGTGCTTAACCCGAGTATAATTATTGGAAAACCTGCTAAATGGTCAGACAGTACGGGGTCGTTCTGGGTCTCTGCGCGTAAAGGACTACCCTTTTACACCACAGGAACAACGGGCTTTGTAGATGCGCGAGATATTTCGGATGTAGTGGCTGGCTTACTGGATTCTGAAATAACCGGGGAACGTTTCATTATGAATAGTGAAAACTGGTCGTATCGAGCGTTCAACAATTTGGTGGCCTCATCCATCAACGCGAAGCCGCCGAAAATAAAGGTGACTTCGTTATTAGGCGGGTTGATGTGGCGGACGGGCTGGTTGATCCAAAAGGTGTTCCGGTATCAAATTCCCTACACGAAGGCCTTGCATCAAGTAGCGAGCACGACCGCCCATTTCTCCAGCGAGAAAGCCCAGCGGCAGCTGGGCGCTCGCTTCCGTCCCGTAGAAGAAAGCATTCATTGGCTTAGTGAACAGTTCCTCGCCGATGAGCAATAACTACACCACGAACCGGGCTTACCTAGAACTGCATTTCTCCGTGCTACTCTGGGGATTTACTGGCATACTCGGCCGACTCATTACCATTGATTCTAGCCTCTTGGTGTGGTACCGACTATTATTCACGAGCTTGACATTACTCCTCATCCCGAAATTATTCCACCACCTTCGGCAACTCGACCGAAGAACCGTCGGTCAGCTGTTTGGGATTGGAGCCATTGCGGCCACGCATTGGCTGACCTTCTATGGCGCCATTCAATATTCAAATGTTAGTGTAGCCGTAGGATGCTTAGCAACGACTTCTTTATTCACTTCATTTATTGAACCTTTGTTCACCAAGAAGAAAATAAAACTCTTAGAAGTTGGAATTGGCGCCGTTGTGACCATTGGCTTAGGCATTATGTTCTTCTATGGAATGAATTTCTTAACGGGCATCATCTTAGGAATTAGCAGCGCCTTCTTTGCTGCCCTGTTTACCACCTTTAATAAGATTGTAGTGGACACGAAGAACCCCAATCCAAGCGCAATGACGTTTGTTGTTATGTTTGGTGGGTGGGTATTCCTTTGCCTCACCGTCCCAGTTTACCTTCAATTCTTCCCACAGGAACGTTTAATCCCCACTCAAAATGACTTGTTCTGGCTAATTGTATTGGCCGTCGGTTGCACTACGTTACCCTTTATTCTCAGCCTGCGTGCCATGAAGCGATTAAGCGCCTTTGCCAGTGTATTAGCTATCAACATGGAACCAATTTATTCCATCATCTTGGCACTGATTATTTTTCAAGAAAACAGAGAATTAGATTGGCGGTTTTACCTAGGAACAGCCATCGTTACTTTGGCTATCTTTTTGTTTCCAGTTTTGCAGAAAAAGAAGATCGTTAAAGATGAATGACAATTGTCTTCCCGTTCCAAAAAAAATCCCCTCGGCTTCGCCGAGGGGATGTATACGACTAGGGAATATCAACCCCTAATTGCTGATCACTCTACCATCAGCTTGTTTTAATTCTTTTGCAAAGAAACCCATCATGGCCTTGTACAGCATAATACGGTTCTCTTCTTTACCAAATCCATGCCCTTCATCATAGCGCACTAAGTAAGGTACATTATACCCTTTCGCACGTAACGCCTCCACAATCTGGTCACTCTCATCAATATTCACGCGTGGGTCGTTCGCCCCTTGAACTACGAATAATGGCTTCTTAATCTTATCGACGTGGAATACGGGTGAAACTTCTTCCATAATCGCCTTCTCTTCCGGCACATCTTCGTCGTACCAAATCTCTTTAATAATCTTCAAGTAAGGCTTCCAGTAAGGAGGAATGGTTTCCATGAACGTAAATAAGTTCGACACCCCTACATAGTCTACACCTGCTGCGTACAAGTCTGGAGTTTTCGTCATACCTCGTAATACGGCATACCCGCCATGGCTTCCCCCGTAAATCGCTGCTTTGTCTTTGTCAACCCAGCCTTGCTCAACTACATAAGCCAATCCGTCTTCTACATCATCCATACATTTCCGGCCAATTTCTTTAAAGCCACTCTCTAAGAATTCACGACCATAACCTCCACTAATTCTGAAGTTGACTTGCAAGGTCGCATAGCCCCGACTAGCAAATAATTGGGCTTCAGGATTAAATCCCCAAGAATCACGCACTCCTTGCGGGCCACCATGCGGATTAACAATTACAGGCACGCGCTCACCAGCCAATGCTTCCTTCGGCAATGTAATGTAGCCTTCTAACTCCAAGCCATCTCTACTGGTGAATCGGATAGGACGCATTTCTGCCATATCCTCCTCTTTTAACTGAGGCATTAAATCGTAGAGAAAATCAAATTGACCGGTTTTAGCATCATAACTATAGTACTTTCCATACAGCTTATCACTCTGTAAGAAAATCAAGTACTTGCTCTCATCATCTGTTGCATCTGCAATGCTGTATTGATAATCTGGGAATTTCTTCGTGATCTTCTTATGCAACTTCTTATAGTAATCACTCACTGGAATCACTTCAGATTTTTCACCTTGATAGCTGTAATAATCCAGCTCCCAATTTCTATTTCGAGATAAAGACAATCCACCCACATCATACCTATCGTGCGCAAATACTTTCTCGATTTCTTTGTCTGCTTTCAGGTCATACTTTACGATTTCTGCTTTATCACTTTCTAAATTTGAAATCACATAAGCAACGTGCTTATTCGATGACGCATAATCAAAGTTGGCAATCGCAAAAGTGTCTTTCCAGCTCAGCGCTTTCACCAATTCGAAATCACCACTTTCCTTGGCGTAGTACATATCAATATTTACTCCGTCTCTCAGCTTGGTAAAGCCACGTAAGGCGCCATCTTTATCGAAATTATAGCCCATAATCGGATTGGCTGTATCTTCATTCGTATACAACTGCTCTATCGCACCTGTAAGAATATTGATCTTGTACGGCTCGAAGACTTCAGCATTGTTTTTATTCATAGAAACAATCATGTGGTCTTTATCCTCTTTTAAGCCTTCTAATATTTCCACTCGAACATCGTCGTATGGCGTTAATTCCATTTCATTACTTCCATCAATATCCACTGCGAATAAATGGTAATTCTCGTTCCCACCTTTATCCATGACATACACTAGACGATTCTCATTCGCCCAACCATATCCCCGAATCAATTCTTCTTCTTCTTGAATAACCATCTTGGGTGCTCCGTCAGGCAGTTTCTTCACAAAAACATGACTTTTTCCTTCGTCATCTTTTTCAAAATACGACATATACGTCCCTTCTGGGGAAAAGCGGAATGTTCGTGCTTTCGGTTTTTGGAAATAATCTTCCACCGCGTAAGCATAGATTCCATTATCAATCGATGCAAGGCGTTCCAACTCTTCATCTGGAGTAGGTAGTGCCGTATTTCCTGGCTTCTCAGGTTCGCCTTTTTCAAAGGAGAGTGGTAGCTCCATTCCTGCTTGGGAAAAAGTTCCGTTAAGGGTATTCCCTTCCAAAGTGCCTTCGTAAGAAGCACCAATTTGATTGATCTTAAACGAAAGTGTGTTGTCAGAAAAGGTCGTTTCGTCCACGCCAATCCCAGTAGCCCCTTGTGCAGGACTATCCATGGTGGAAGTTAATTGACCAGCCTCTTTAGAAATATGTAGTACTAAGGGAAGTTCTTGACCTTGAACGTCAAGTTTCCCACTCCAAGTTCCAGTAATGTCTTGTGCCATAAGGTTTCCAGTAAAGAAGGAAGAAATAAGCATCAAAAATAACAGTGAAAAAACAACTGTTTTCTTCATGAGTTTTTTGTTTTAAATGTATACGTATGTATCGTAAGAACATGAGATTGTTACACCTTTCTCAAAAAAAACAGCCTTGTCATGCGTATTGTGTAGCATGCTAACTGGTAGGAAGACCTGTTTGCACTGCCCAAAGTTTTTTGTAAATCCCGTCTTGTTCGATCAATTCAGCATGTGTGCCTGACTCTACAATCCGTCCCGCTTCCAATACGTGAATTTGATCAGCTGCTACAATGGTAGAGAGTCGATGGGCAATCATAATAACGGTGCGGTCCTTGGCTATGTTGGCCAGCGATTTCTGGATCGCTGCCTCCGTTTCATTATCTACGGCTGAAGTCGCTTCATCGAGGATGAGAATCTTTGGATTTTTCAAAATGGCTCTTGCCAATGACAGCCGTTGTTTCTGCCCTCCAGACAAACGAACACCGCCTTCTCCGATTTTTGTATCGTAGCCATCAGCTAATTGTTCTATAAATTCTTCGCACTCTGCTAGGCGTGCAGCTGATTTCACATCTGCTTCCGTTGCATTCGGTTGACCAAATAAAATATTAGAATACACAGAATCATTGAACAAGTAAATGTCTTGACTCACCAACCCAATTTGGGCGCGCAATGCATTTAAAGTAATGGTGGAAATCGGTTGCTGTCCTATTCGAATCTCGCCAGATTGCGGCTCATAGAAACGCAATAATAGTTTGACCAACGTAGATTTCCCAGAACCAGTTTGACCAACGAAAGCATGCGTAGTATTCGCTGGTATGTCCAAATTCAGATCAGAAAGGATGTTGTGAGGGCTAGAAGCATACTTAAAGTTGACTTCGTGGAAAGCGATACCGCCTTTTAACTCCATCGGTTGGGCATTGGCCTGATCAACGATATCAATCGGTTCGTCGAGCAAATTAAAAATGCGTCGTGCCGAAGCCATTCCCCGTTCGTATAAATCCATCGTAACGGCCAAACTCGTAAATGGCCAAAGTAGTCGTTGCGTTAAGAAGACTAAGACACCGTAAGCCCCTACTTCTAATTTTCCGTTTAACGTATCTAAACCGCCAAGTATAAAAGTGAATAGAAAGCCACTTAAAATGGCCATTCGAATCACGGGAATAAATGCCGAACTAATCTTTATGGCTTCGGTATTGGCGATAGAGTATTTCTGGCTGAGGGCACTAATGCGTTCTGCTTCATCGCCTTCTCGGGTGAAGCTCTTAATGGTTGCGACGCCAGCGATATTATTCGTAATGGCTCCAGCCAATCTTCCTGCCAATTCGCGCACTTTAGCATATTTAGGCTCTGCCTTTTTCTGGAAATAAAACGCCCCAATCACGATGATTGGAATGGGCAGAAAAGCGAGAACGGCAATTTTTGGGGACAACACAAAAAAGACAGCTCCTACACCCAACACGGCAGTGGTCACCTGCAAGATATCATTAGCGCCTACGTTTAAAAAGCGCTCTAGCTGGTTGATGTCATCGTTGAGTATGGCAGTGAGTCGGCCGCTGGGTTGATTCTCAAAATAGGCTACATCCATGTTTTGTACATGCTGGTAAGCATCGTTTCGAAATTGGTGTTGCACATCTTGGGCAAGGTTTCGCCAAAGAATAAGGTATAAATATTCAAATAGGGATTCGAAGGCCCAAATTAGAAAGGTAAGTAACCCTAAGACCATCAATTGTTGTTTCGGATCGACGATGCCAACACTGGCTACGAAAGAATCATCGCGACGAACGACCACATCTAATGCAATTCCGATGAGAATTTCTGGGGCGATATCGAAGAGTTTATTAATGACCGAACAAGCCGAAGCAAGGAAAGCCCTTCGCTTGTATTTTTTACCATAGGAAAGAATGCGGAATAAAGGTGCTGTTGCCACGGGTTAAAAATAAGATAAGTCGGGGAGTTTAGGTGGTTGAATTTACTAGGTATAAAAGAAATGACTTGTTCACTTTTGTAAAAAACAACTAGCGGGAACTTTCCACAATGGCTTGGTGTATTTAATAGTGTAAAATTTACACTATTGGCATTAATTTTGTAATTTGTAAGTAAAATACGATTGTTATGAGAACACTTTTAGACATTTTCGAGGAGCGAGAGTATTTAAAACTCTTTATCTACGCTGGCGTACTAGTAGCATTGTCTTTAGGCATCGCGCTGGCATAGTGCTCATGATTTTTGGAGGGTGAATTTCAACCCCCTCGGCTTTG
>JAHQVX010000036.1 GCA_019634125.1 Saprospiraceae bacterium | reverse complement strand
GTTTCGGGATTTCGAGGTGAATGGTGGATCAGCAAAAACAAGTAAAAAAACATCCAGTAACAAGATCAGTTACGAGGAAAAGAAAGCCGCTGACAAATCTCGACGAAAGTTAGAAAGGAAGGTGGCTCAATTAGAAGAGGCTATAGAGCGGGCCGAAAAGGATATTCAACAAATGGACGAACAACTTCGAGACCCTGCCTTTTATAAAGAAGTAGCCAATGATTCTGCATTTTTCTCCAAATATGAGGCTCGAAAGCAGGAGGTGGAGCAATTATTTGAAGACTACGAGAAAGCGACGAATGAATTGAATCTCTTGTCTTGAGTTCTTAGTCGCCATTCATTAAGCTATATTTGTTAGAACAGATTTCGTTTCATGTTTTTTAAGTGGTTTCGATTTATAGTATTGCTATTAGTATGTTCTGCACTTTTCTATGTGTTGAACACAGGAATAATGGGTTCAGGAAATCCAATTCCCCCGATGGGCAAATTGGTTAATCCTTTTACCGGTTTTTGGCAAAACAATCAAAAAACAGATCGAATTCCAGAAATGCTGAGTTTTTCCGGATTGACATCTTCTGCTGAAATTGCTTGGGATGAACGAAGGGTGCCACACGTTTTTGCTGAAAACGATCATGACCTATATTTTTTACAAGGCTATTTAACAGCGAGTAATCGATTGTGGCAAATGGATTTTCTCACCCGAGCAAGCTCGGGTAGGGTGTCTGAGATACTCGGTACGCGCGCCATCGAATACGATCGGTTCCATAAACGAATTGGTTTGGAAAGATCGGCACAAGCCATGCTCGATACCCTTAAGAATTATCCAGATCAAATAGCCATGCTCAGCGCCTATCGAGATGGGGTAAATGCCTATGTGAACGCCCTGCGTCCCAAAAATTATCCCGTAGAGTTTAAGTTGTTGAACTACAAACCCGAAGAATGGACAATGCTTAAGTCCTGTGTTATGGCCAAGGCCATGGCTTGGGACCTCAACGGACAACCAGAAGACGCTCAAATGACGAATGCGCGTAAAGCATTGTCTGATAGCCTGTTCAATGTGCTTTATCCCTTTCAAGAACCTTATTATGAACCCATCATTCCCGAAGGAGATAGCTTAGCTTTAAATCAAGCACCCGTAGAATCTGCTTGGAAAACAATTGATCACTTTGTGCCAGCTAAAGATTTAGGGCCCAACTACACCAAAGGCAGTAATAACTGGGTGGTCTCCGGCAGTAAAACAAAGTCGGGTATGCCCATTTTGGCCAATGATCCCCACCTCGGACTCAATTTGCCTTCCATTTGGTATGAGATTCAGTTATCTACTCCGGAACAAAATGTATATGGTGTTTCTCTACCCGGAGTGCCTACCGTTGTGATTGGCTTTAACGAAAATGTGGCCTGGGGCCTCACTAATTGTCAATCTGATTTCATCGATTTCTATGAAATAGACTTCGCAGATGATCGTACTACCTATACAGTAGAAGGAAAATCCTTTAAAACAGAAATACTGTTGGATACGATTAAGGTAAAAGGAGGGCCATCTATTGTAGATACCTTGTACCAAACGAATTATGGTCCGATTATTTTCACGGATAGTGTAGCGCAGAATTCGTTCAATTGGATGATTCCAGGCCCTAATATGGCTATGAAGTGGACTGCTCATGCGCCAACTACTGAGTTCTTGACCTTCCGTGCTTTAAATCGAGCAGCAAACCTCGACGATTATAAAGCGGCACTAGAACACTTCAAGGCACCTTGTCAAAATATTGTTTTTGGAAGTAACACCAATGACATCGCAATATGGCATAAAGCCAATTTCCCAATACGCGATGCTTCTGCCAGGTTTGTCCAGCCTGCCACGCTTTCCAATAACTGGAAGGACGTAATTCCTCAAGAAGAATTACCGCATAGTATTAATCCGAGTCAAGGATTTTTGCAATCAGCCAATCAACCTCCAGTAAAAGGAGATTATGCTTACTACCTTGGTCGTGATGGCTACATTAGCTACCAACGTTCCAATCGTATTCATGAGGAGTTATTTTACATGGAAGACATTACTTCCCAAGACCTTCAACTTCTTCAAATTGATTCCTATTCTGTATTGGCACGAGATATTCTCCCAACAATGATCAATTTGGTGGATACAGTGGCTTTAAATCAGGACGAATTAGATGCGTTAGCAGAATTGGAGAATTGGAATTATGAATTTAATGCCAATAGTAAGGCTCCTGGAGTCTTTCAAGCCTGGTTTCGTCAATTAAGTCGGGATACTTTTAGAGATGAGGTAGATACCTTGTTGAACTGGCAATATCCAAGCACGGAGGTCCTGTTAGATTTAATTGTGAGCGATTCGCTTTCTGTTGCCTTTGATTCGAAGTTTACTCCAGCCATTGAAGATCGAACTTCGATTGTGAATGCTTCTTATAAAACAGCAGTTCAAATTTTAGTGGAGCGTTATGGTAGTTTGAATGAATCTTGGGAGTATGGAAATGTTAAGCCCTTAACTATTGGTCATTTAGCAGGAATTGATGGTTTTGGCCGATTTGGCTTGAGGCCGAATGGCTCGAAACGTGCAGTAAATGCGATTGGTTCAGACCATGGACCTTCCTGGCGAATGGTGGTAGAGCTTGGTGAAACACCAAGTGGCTTTGGAATTTATCCTGGTGGCCAAAGCGGGCATCCAGGCTCTGCATACTACGATGCATTTATTGACGACTGGGTATTAGGAAAGCACTATGAACTTTTGTTTCTAAGCACACCACAAGATCCAGCTGTATTTAAGAACACGCAAATCGTACTAAAATGATTCGGATCGGAATAATAGCTGTATTGCTTTTTCTCGCCCATATTTTCTTCCCATTTTGGGGCTGGGTCATGATTGTGCCGACACTTATTGCTTCTGCTATGGCGAAGAAAATCAGTTCTTCGTTTGTGCAGAGTTTTATTGCGGGTTTGCTGGTTTGGGGAGGTAGTGCCTTGTTTTTGATGTTAACCAAAAGTCGGTTCATTGCTCCAAAAATGGCAGAGGTTTTATATGTTAAAAGCCCATGGTTATTGTTGTTTGCTACAGGTTTGTTAGGGGCATTATTAGCGGGTTTAGGTGGTGCACTTGGGGCTACATTCCGGTTTTTGCTGGTGAAACCAAGAAGGTATGAGGAATAAAAAAACCGCCCTTCGGGCGGTTTTAATACGTTTGTGCATACAACTAGCGACCTAACTCACTATTCCATTTCTGTATTGAAAAATTGATTTGCTCAATTCTGTTTTCAGGACTCGGATGTGTACTAGAAAATTCAGGTTGGGAAGTTCCACCAGAAGCTTCTTTTAATACTTGCATTACCTTCACCATTTGCGAGGGATCATAACCCGCTTGGATCATGTATTTAACCCCCCAATCATCCGATTCTAACTCATCTTTACGGCCATAACTCATCGATACGAAATTGGCCACCATTTGTGCCATTTGCTGAGAGCTAGCATTCCCGGTGGCTACACCTGCAGCACCTGTTAAGGTTTGGAAAAACTCTTGTTCTGCCATTCGTTCTGCACCATGTCGTTCAATCACATGTGCAATTTCATGGCCTAAAACTCCAGCAACTTGGTCTTCCGAAATGCTCCCGTTGGCTTCTCGAAGACGCGTAAGTAGGGCAGTTGTGATGAAAATTTGTCCGCCAGGGAGCGCGAATGCATTCACGGTCTTCGGATCGTTTAAAACATGAAAATCAAAAGGATACGGTGAACGAGCAGCATCGCTCATTCGTACCAGGCGTTCACCGATTTGATCAATATATAATTGAGTTTCTCGGTCTGGGTATAACCCACCGAATTGTTGTGCCATTTGGTCGCGACTCTGTAAGCCAAGTGCAATTTCTTGTTCTGCACTCATGCTTACCCGCTCCGTTTTACCAGTTACTGGATTTACCGATGTACTACCAAAGAAACGCATGGCCGCAAAGGCTACTATAGCTAAGGCAATAATGAGGCTTCCGCCACCTCTTTTTCTTCTCATGATATGATTTTTAGTGGATGGATCATAAAGTTAGGAAATTTCGAGCAGCCCTTATAGCTGGATCTTTTTTGAAGGCTTTTTGAGATTCAAGATCATGCCCTTTACTTTCTTCGACCCTTTGTTGGGGAAAAAGTTAACGAGATTAGATTGTTCAGGGATGAAATCAGTCAGGACAGTATTTTCAATGACGATTTCTTCCAGTCGTTCTTGGTCATTCTGCCCTTCGAAATAAATCCAAATCGCATCCAATTCATCTTCTGTACCTACAAATGCCAATGGGATTTTATGACCGTCTACAGAAATAGAGAATCTACTAAGAATATACTCCGCAATCATTTCCTGTGCAGCTTCTGTGCCGTCTTGCAAGCGCTCACCAGTGATTTCAAATATCGCTACTTCCAGATCATCGTAGAATACTTTCGTTGCTATTTCAAAGTTGGAGGATTCTTGGTTGTAAGTTACTTCAGTTAGACTAACATAATACTTGTGTTCTGAAGTAAACGATAAACAGAGCAGTGCAATTAAAGGAAAAAATAGTTTCATAGTCAATGTTAGAAAGACAATTTTCGCGCCAAAAGTACTCGAATTTGCATGAAAAAAACCACCCCCGGCAAAGCCGGGGGTGGTGAATAGTATTGAAAAATCAATTTAGTTGCTGATACTTCGATTCGTGCCGTTTTCTTTGTCCCAAGAATTATTGCTGGTATCTGTGTCAGCAGTTAACTCTTCAGGATCAATAGTAAACTTAGCCACTTCTTTATCCAGCATAAAGACCTTACTTGTCTCGTCGCCAAATCGCCAAATCTCAGCAGGGATATGTTGCTTTTCTTTCGTTCCATCAACATATTCAAACTCAATAATCACCGGCATTGGTAAGCCTCCAACATTGTTTAAGCGCATTTGATAAATATGCTTGTCTGTAGGTAAATTATCATCCGCAGTAACATCTACCTCAACTTTGTCAAAGCTCTCTACTCCAATATCAACATGGTCTGTAGTGTAAAACCATCCTCTCCAAAACCAATCTAAGTCAATGCCAGATGCATCTTCCATTGTTCGGAATAAGTCGGCTGGAGTCGGGTGCTTAAATTTCCACCTCTCCGCATATTTCTGGAAGGAATAATCAAATAATTCCTCACCCATAACTGCAGTTCTTAAAACATTCAATGCCGTAGCAGGCTTACCGTATGCATTGTTTCCAAATTGGAAAATCGATTCGGAATTGGTCATAATAGGGGAGATAGTACTCTTGTCACCTTTCATGTAATTCACAATATTCTTTGCTGGACCACGTCTTGATGGGAAAACTCCTTTATAATCTTCCCAAGCATAAGGTTGCTTTGCAAATTCTTGTTCAGTTAAGTACTGTACGAAACTACAAGTCCCTTCATCCATCCAAGTCCACTGGCGCTCATCAGAGTTGATTATCATTGGGAAATAGTTGTGACCTACTTCGTGAATAATTACTCCAACCATTCCATTACGTACACGATCAGAATACGTACCATCTTTATTAGGTCGACCAAAGTTGAAGCAAATCATTGGGTACTCCATACCAATTCGAGCAGTGTGAACAGAATACGCAATAGGGTATGGATAATCAAATGTATATTTCGAGAATGTCTCTAACGTTTGTGCTACGGCCCAAGTACTGTACTTTTCCCATAGTGGGTTTCCTTCTTTTGGATACAATGAAGAAGCGATGACATTTCTACCATCACTCATCTCAACACCCATAGCGTCCCAAATGAATTTCCGAGAACTAGCAAATCCAAAGTCACGTACATTCTCGGCTTTGAAGTGCCAGGTTTTAGTGCCCGTTGCTTTTGTTTTCTCATTGGCTTCTGCTTCGGCCTGACTGATAATAATCATTGGCTCCTTGGCTGTTTTAGCCTTTTCCCAACGTGCTAAATGTTCCGCACTTAAAACGTCACTAGCATTCTGTAGCATTCCTGTAGCACCCATTACGTGATCTTCTGGAACCGTAATCTTTACATCATAATCACCAAACGGTAATGCAAACTCTCCTCGACCTAAAAACTGCTTGTTTTGCCAGCCTTCAACATCGTTGTAAACAGCCATTCTCGGAAAAAACTGAGCAATCGTATAAAGTCTATTGTCATTCTCTTCAAAATGCTCAAAACCAGATCGACCTCCGATTTCCATACGATCATTAATATTATACCACCACTTGATGTTGAATGTGTAGTCTCCTCCTGACTTAAGTGGAGTAGGGAGGTTAATTCGCATCATGGTTTTATTTATCGTATGACTCAATGGCTTCCCATTCGCATCGGTGACTTCCATGATTTTAAATCCACCATCAAAATCAAACTGCACCCGA
This sequence comes from Saprospiraceae bacterium, assembly GCA_019634125.1. Lineage (GTDB taxonomy): Bacteria > Bacteroidota > Bacteroidia > Chitinophagales > JAHQVX01 > JAHQVX01. The sequence continues at coordinate 8,120 of JAHQVX010000036.1, read as the reverse complement.
TTCGCTAGATAAGCTAAGTAGCGTTTCTTCGTGTCGTTATCAATGGAATCAGGAATCTCAAATGAATCAATCAACTTAGAATCAGAGTCTTGAGCTCTTACATTTTGATCCAACTGTACCCATAAGTATTCCAAATCATCTGGCGATTTGTTTACATAATGTATCTTCTCAGATCCTGTAATAGTAGCTTTTTCATCATCTAAGACGATGTCCATGGTGTAATTCGCGTAGTTCTGATAGTATTCTTCACCTGGAGCTCCACTAGCTGTTCGATAAACGTTCGGAGTAGGTAACTCCTCATTGAGTTGTTTGAACTTGTTGTAGTTCATGTTAGGGTTCTGCCCTTGAAGAGCAATAAAACCTAGCGAGAATAAAAAACTTGCTAAAGCTTTAATTTTCATTATTTCTTGTTTTTGTAGTTGTCAAATTGCGAGCTAGTAGATGTACTACTTGGCCATTTATTATTCGAAGGATCTATATCCGTAGTTACTTTTTTAGGATCAAACTCCACCCCAACTAATGCCTTGTCGAGAATGAAGACTTGTGTGTAATTGTCGGTCAATTTCCAAGCCTCTGCAGGAACTTTCATTGTTTCCTTGCTTCCATCTTCGTAAGTCAATTCTAACATGAGAGGCATAGGTATGCCGCCAATGTTTTCAAACTTCATTTGGTAATAATGTTTATTCGGAATATTATCTGAGTCGGTCAGTTCTACATCTACTTTTTGAACATCTTCAATAGCAATATCTACATGATCGGTAGAGTAGAACCACGCTCTCCAAAACCAGTCTAAATCCATGCCAGAAGCATCTTCCATACTTCTAAAGAAATCGGCGGGAGTAGGGTGTTTGAATTTCCAACGGTTCGAATAAGTGGCAAAAGAATAGTCAAACAATTCTGGCCCCATGATATATTCCCGCAAGATATTTAAAGCTGTAGCAGGTTTTCCATAGGCATTATTTCCAAGTTGAAATGAACGGATATTGTCTGCTTCCGACATAATTGGAGTCATGTAGGCTTTATCGCTTTTCATGTAAGGCATTAAGTTTGCTGCTGGACCATACCAATGTTGAAAGTTTGGATCGAATTCACGTTCTGTTAAATACTCTACAAAGGTGTTAATACCTTCATCCATCCAACCCCATTGTCTTTCATCGCTGTTTACGATCATTGGGAAGTAGTTGTGTCCAATTTCATGAATGATTACACCAAGCATGTTGTACTTCGTTCGGTCAGAATATGTGCCATCTTCATTTGGCCTTCCGAAATTGAAACAGATCATCGGATACTCCATTCCAATTGCAGCTGCATGAATAGAATACGCTACTGGATATGGGTAATCAAAGGTGTACTTCGAATACATTTTCAACGTATGTGCAACTGCTTTTGTACTGTATTCTTCCCATAAAGGATTCCCTTCTTTTGGATAAAGCGACATGGCCATAACCGTACTTCCGTCATTTTGTTTTACCGCCATACCATCCCAGATGAACTTACGGGATGTAGCAAATGCGAAATCACGAACATTGTCGGCTTTGTAATGCCAGGTCTTGGTTTTATTTGTTTTTTTAGCTTCGTTCTCAATCGCTTCTTCCTGAGTTACGATAATAACTGGCTTATCATAGGATTGTCGAGCTTGCTTTAACCGATTCAAAATATCGGAACAAAAGATATCTTTCTCATTCACTAAGTCACCAGTTGCAGCCAAAATGTGGTCTGCTGGTACAGTGATTTTCACATCATAATTACCAAACGGCAATGCGAACTCACCACCACCTAAGAATTGTTTGTTTTGCCATCCATTCACATCATCATACACAGCCATTCTAGGGAAAAATTGGGCAATGGTGTAGAGTTTATTGTCGTCTTTTTCGAAGTACTCATAACCAGAACGACCTCCAATAGCCATTCGATCATTAATGTTGTACCACCAATCAATATTAAAGCTGATTTGCGCTCCAGACTTAAGTGGACTAGGGAGGTTGATCAACATCATGGTTTTGTTGATCGTATAATCCATCGGATTCCCTGCTACGTCTTCTACACGCATAATATTAAAACCACCATCGAAATCATAATTCGCTTGTCTTACCACATAGCGTAAGCTTTGCTTTGGATAATTTGGATTAACAGAGGTTGGTCTAGACAATTTAGAATCTGCATCTTGAGCCCGAACATTTTGGTCGAGTTGCACCCAGAGGTATTCTAAGTCGTGTGGAGAATTGTTGTGGTAAGTAATGGTTTCTTTCCCTTCAATTTTATCCTCACTTTCAATAAGTTCTAATTCAATGTTGTAATCGGCTTGTTGCTGATAATACTTGTGTCCAGGTGCACCAGCAGCAGTTCTATACGAATTAGGAGTAGGAAGTTCTTCTTTTAGTTGCTTGAACCGATTGTAGTTCTCACTTGGATTCTGAGACCAACTGGGTAAACAAAACAAAAGAAGCGTTGATAGAAGTATAAATTTATTCATCTTCAAAAAGGCCATGTTTTGATGGTTAAATAGATAGAAATCGCAATTGCTAAGATAGTTAAAATGGTTTTCCACTGACTTAGCTTGATTTTTATAATACTCGTTGCTAAATACGTAAGCAAAAGTAGGATTGATACAATAATTAGTTGTCCAATTTCTACACCAAGGTTAAATGCGAGTAGAGGTTCAATGATATTGGTGGACTTTCCCATTAATGCTTTGAAATAATTGGAAAAGCCAGATCCATGGATGAGTCCAAATAAAAAAGTGACTAAATAGATCTTCCCATCGATGCTTTTGGAAGAAGTTATCGGTCGGCTTAATTGATATAGAGCAGTGATTAATATGGTTACAGGGATAAGAAACTCAATCGTAGAGGAAGGCAGTATGGGCTCATTTACAGCGGACAAAATTAAAGTGAATGTGTGCCCTAAGGTGAAGGCTGTGACTAGCAAGAGCAATGGCTTAATTCTGTTGAAAGTAAAGCCAGCGGTTAATGCAAGTAAGTAAGCCATATGGTCATAGGCTTGGATGTCTGTAATATGTCTGATGCCTTCAGTGAGGTAGATTTTTAACATGCCCACCAAAAGTAAAGAAAGAATCCGTTAGGGAATACTACTAGTAACTTGAATTAAGGAAGAATTGTCCAATTCTTCAAGCGGCACGGCTTCTTCAAGCAAAGCGATACAATTAGCTTTGTGCACTTCAAATTCGGCCATAAATTGTTCTTCAATAGGATCTCCGGCAGGAAAATCTAATTGAAGTGGATCTACTTGTTTATTATTCTTCCAGAATCGATAGCAAACATGTGGTCCAGTAGCTAAACCTGTACTTCCAACATAACCAATTACATCGCCTTGTTGTACTCTTGTACCTACGTTTACACCACTTTTAAACTTTGACATATGTAAGTATTGGGTGGAGTAGGTAGAATTATGTCGGATTTTAACATAGTTTCCATTGCCTCTAGTGTAGCCTCTTTTTGAAACTGTTCCATCTGCTGTTGCAACAATAGGGGTGCCTCTTGCCGCTGCAAAGTCAGTTCCTAAATGGGCTTTATATCTCTTTTGTACAGGGTGAAACCTTCTGCGAGTATATCTAGAGCTGATTCGACTGTATTTTACAGGCGCTTTTAAGAAAGCTCTTTTAAGGCTGGTTCCATTTTCATCGTAATAACCACCTTGTTTGCCTTCACCTTGATCATAATAGAAGGCATATAAGTCTTTACCTCCATGATTAAGGAAAGCGGCTTTAATGGAATCGCTTCTGTAATATTCGCCGTCTACATAAATTTCGTCGAAGGCAATATCAAAGGTATCTCCAGCTTGTATTCTTGTAAAGTCAACCGTCCATTGATAGACCATAGCTAGTTTTACTGCCAAATCAGGATCTGCATTTAATCCAGATAAGGTTTCCCACAACGAAGATTGTATCGTTCCAGTAATAGATCGAGTTTTCTTAGAAGTAGGCCGTTTCCGTTCTTGTATGTCTTCTGGGTTTTCCAAATTGTACACCACATATTCGATGGGGTTTTTCTCGTAAACCATGTAGCGTGCTACGGTATCTGCTTGGTTGGAAGCTAGTATGGTATAATCATTTCCTGCTTTGAACTTTCTAAAGTCGTAGACATCTGAAGATTTCTGAGCAAGTTCATGAATGATTTGATTGTCGACATTAAAACGAGTAAGGATTTCTGAAACAAACTCATTAGGCAGTATGGTTTGCTTCATCATCTTAAAGGTATCTACTCGCATACCGAATTCATATTGCGGATCTTCGATTGGAGTTGTTGGTGTTTCTACGGCAGTTTTTGATGCCTGAGTTGATGAGGCGCCAAACTTCCAAGTGAGGGAGAAGTATGAAACCAGTGCCGATACTGCCACTATGGTTAGAATGGCTAAGTAATTATTAATTTTTTGCATAAATCTAAGACAATGTAAAGGTAGTAGATAAAGTGCTGATTGTAAAAGATGCAACAAGAAACATGCCTTAAATTATCAACTGGTCAGTCGTGGATAAAGGGGTGAACGAAAAATCCCCACCGCCAAAGGCGGTGGGGATGACTAATCTGATTACAAAATCTTCCCTAAAATGGTACCAGCATAATGCCAACACTCAATAGCTGTAGATCTTGACCTACTTCTTCTTTAAATAAATCGTTCAAATTATATTTTGCGTACAAATTCACTGGCCCATATCCTAATTCGCCTTTCAAACCATACACGACGTTTTCCAAATTGAAATCGTCCGATTCTTTGTACTTCTTTTTACCGTTAATACCATTGTCGTCCCGATCCCTGAACTTAATCTTCTGGTTTGAATTAATCCTTAGACCTGCAAATCCCCCCGCACTAATTCGTATAGAATTGTAATGGCGCGTACTGCTTTCGTAGTTTAACATCAGTGGGACCTGAACATAAGTCGCACTTAAACGGTTCTTTTTCGTAGATCCATTGATACCTTCTGTTGTTCGAATGTATTCGTTCGCATCCTGATCGATCACAAAATCTTCTTCAAACGAAAACTTGTTATTATCCAACCCAAGGCCCCATTGTAAGTTCAATTTATGCTTGCTTAGGTTCAGCTTTTGCTGCACAATGCCGATTTCTACATTGGTAGAATTTCCGAATCTTAGGTTTCCAAAGTCTTCAGAAATCTGATTGGCAGTTCCTAGGCTAAAATCGCCTTGGTTATGTACTAAGTTTGGTCCTAATCCAAAGGTAAACCAGCGGGTTTTTAGATTGTCTGTACTGTCAAAATCGCTGTTTCCAAACGATACCTCTATTCGCGTTCTTTCACGAATAGTGTCCGACTCGTTGTAAAGTGTGTCTGTTTGTGCCTGGGTAAAAGCCCATGAAAATAGAAGCACTGCTGAAAGTAAAATCTGTTTCATATAGTTTGTCTTTAGTTGTTTTGTTTTTTCTTCTTAACCGGCTTTAACACCTTCTTCTTTTGAATTTCAATACCAAATGCTTTCGGCAATAAAGAATTAGAAGGCTCTGCATCAAGGGTGCTCATTGTTGGGCTACTCAACCCATTATCCGAAGTCAGTCCTTGTTCAATAGCCGTGTTAGATGGGCTAGTAGTCGTATTTTTCTGCGAAGCCGAAAACGATTCAATGGCAAATCCATCATTAGCAGGACTAGATGAATTGGCATCGTTTGTAACGCCTAAGTTCTCATTAAGGTCAAACTGTTTAATAGAGACTTTTTGAACAGGACTTGATTTAACTTCTGCCATTAAAGGCGCATCGTCATAATCCGGTGCAGGGATTTCTGGCATTTCAGGAATCACTACTTTTTGTCTTTTTACTGATTCTGTAGTTACATCTTGAAGACTAGCTACAGTGTTAGCTGGTGGGGAAGTAACAACTACAGGAGGCGTTGACACCACCGAAGTAGACGGAGCTTGCTCGCTTACTTTTGGAGAAGTCGAAACTTGTTTCGACTTGGCTGGTGCTTGCTTTACTGCTGCAACGAGTGGTTGATCTACAACAACTTCTTCGGTAACTATTGACTCTTCGGCAGAAGGAGTAACTTCTTGAACGGCCTCTTGGGCTTGAATTGGAACCACATTGGAGGAAGTATCGTTGTTTAAGACTTTATATCCTGCGAAGACCATGAAGCCACCTATTGCAGCGGCTGCACCCATTTTATACCAAGAAGTAGGTATCATTATAATCGGCTTTCGCTTCTTTAAAAGAAGGGCTTTACGCTCATAGCGAATATCCTCAGGGTTTAAAACAATTTTGTCTAGCCCATCAAGCTCAGCTTGAATTTCGGGGTGGTTAATTAAAAAAGCATCCATGGCCGCTTTATCCGTCTCGTTCAAGGTTCCATCTACATAGTCCATAGCAAACTCTTCGTAATTACTAGTATTAATGTCCATATTTGACAATATCAGTTCGGTTTTTTTGTTGGAAAAATTCTTTCATTTTTTTTCGAGCTCTGAAGATGTACACCTTCACTTGCGACTCTGTTAAACCAGTAATGTCACTGATTTCTTTGTAAGAGTAACCTTCATAGTCACGCAGTAAAAGCACACTTTTCTGATCTTCATTTAAAATCTTGAGCCCTTCATTAATCCACTCTTTTAATTCAAACGTCTTCACATCTGGACTTTGACCTTTGTCAGGCACTTGTTCTGAGTAATGAAGTCGTTTCGTTTTTCTATACATATCAATCATAGCGTTGTAGCCAATCCTGAATATGTATGCTTTGATCTGATCCATTCGTACTTTCTCTCGATTGAGCCATAATTTCTCAAACGTGATTTGCACTAGATCATCCGCATCATTCTTATCGCGGGTTTTCTTAAGCAAGAACCGATACAGATTATCTGCATACAGCTCAACTGTCCTATTGTATTCTTGTATCGTCATGTAGAGGGTGTCATAGTTTGTTGCTGATAAAACGACAACCAATTATTAAAAGTTACAACTTCCAAAAAAAAAGTGCAAAGACTTTGCCCATTACGGGATAGTTGTAATTTTGACACTATAAAATTAACACTATGACTAAGTATTCTTCAATGGATGTCTACATCGATGGATTTATTCAACAAATTCCCACTGCCATTGAGATTGGCGAGTCTGCATCTATTTCTTCTCCACAAGAACCTATTTCGAATATTGTTGTTTCCGGATTAGGCGGGTCTGGGATTGGTGCTGTGTTAACCAGCGCGCTTGCTGCAGATGAACTACAAGTGCCTTTTATGGCGAATAGTGATTACTTCTTGCCGGGATACGTGAGCAAGAATACCTTACTCATTATTTCTTCTTATTCTGGCAATACCGAAGAAACGGTGAATGCGATGAAGCTTGGTATGGAGAAAGGGGCGAAAATTGTTTGCATTACCTCCAATGGAAAAATTATGGCTACTGCCAAAGCGCATGGCTTTGATGTGATTCAAATTCCTGGAGGCATGCCGCCAAGAGCTTGTTTAAACTTATCTTTTGTACAGCAATTATTCGTTTTGAATAAGCTGGGATTAATCGGTGATACATTAATTAACCAGTTAAAGCAGACAGCGGCTCATTTAACTGCAGAAGATGCGGCGATTCGTGCGGAAGCCAAATCTGTGGCCCAACAACTCGATGGTAAAATTCCTGTGATTTACGGCGAAACCCGTATGGAAGCTATTGCTGTTCGATTCCGTCAGCAGATTAATGAAAATGGGAAAATGCTTTGTTGGCACCATGTTGTTCCTGAAATGAACCACAATGAATTAGTTGGCTGGAAAAATGTGAATGGCCCATTGGCAGTTGTTTTCTTGAAAAACGACGATGATTATTTCCGAAATGCACGTAGAATGGAAATTGTAGGTGAAGTAGCTAGCAAATATGCCGATGTGATCACTATTCAATCAAAAGGAAGTAATTTCTTAGAGAAAGCATTGTATACCATCTATCTTACCGATTGGATCTCCTTTTATTTAGCTGAACTAAACGGTAGTGATGCTGTTGAAGTCAATGTGATCGACTATTTAAAAGGCGAGTTAGCTAAGATTTGATGAAAACCGCAACAAAAATTGCCGTACTAAAGTCGAAGAAAAAACAGCTCGGCGATCCAGTTTTGCTTGCTCGTCGTGTCATAGTGACTTTAGTTGTTATTACCTTGCTGCAGTACTTCTTTCTGCTTTCAGAATG
>JAHQVX010000035.1 GCA_019634125.1 Saprospiraceae bacterium | reverse complement strand
TGTTTGGTGATATTATTTCTGATGAAGCCAGTGTTTTATCAGGCTCGATTGGACTTGCTCCTTCCTCATCCTTGGGCGAGCATGTGGCTTTATTTGAACCCATTCATGGTTCTTATCCTCAAGCTGCGGGCAAAGACAAAGCCAACCCGATGGCTACCATTCTTTCCACAGCTATGTTGCTCGATTACCTCGACATGCCTGAAGCAGCTGAAGAAGTACGTAAGGCCGTGCGCTTTTGTTTAGATAACGAAGTAGCCACATCTGATGTGTTTTCGACTAGTTTGTACAAGTGTTCGGATGTGGGCGATATCATCGCTGAATTGATATCTGATGATCGGTTGAAAGTGCATTTAACAAAGAAAAAGCAGCATAGTATTATTTAGCCTGCATCATTTCATTAACCTGTTGAATATAGGCTAACAATTCCGCTCTTCCTTGGGCACTTTTTGCAGACGTAGTAAATGTTGGTGGAAGGACTTCCCAGGTTTCCAGTAGGGTGTTTTTGAAGCGTTCAATGCTCATTGTAGTTTGTTCTGCATGCTGCTTGTCGGCCTTGGTGAAAACAATGGAGAAGGGTAGGCCTTGACTGCCCAGCCAGTTGATGAATTCTAAATCATTTTCTTGCGGTTTGATGCGACTATCAATGAGGACGAAGGTGTTGACCAGCTGTTCGCGTTTACCCAAGTAATTCCGAATCATTTTTTGAAAACTTTCTCGGTGTTTCTTACTGACTTTTGCGTAGCCATATCCTGGTAAGTCGACCAAAAACCAAGCGTCATTGATTTTGAAGTAATTGATCATTTGTGTTTTGCCAGGGGTTGATGATGTTTTGGCCAGTTTCTTATGATTGGTCAGCATATTGATTAGCGACGATTTACCCACATTTGAACGGCCTATAAATGCGTATTCAGGTGTAGTGCCTTCGGGGCATTTAGATATGCTGGGAAAGCTGGCGAAGTACTCGGCGGTGTGAATCATCATGGATGCAAAATTAAATAAAGTTATTGCTCCTTACTTTTGCGCATCATGACAGATCAAAAAGTGGTCACGCCATATGGCGATCAAGAGAAAGCGAAGAAGGAGCAAGTCGAAGATATGTTCGATGCCATTGCACCTACGTATGATCGGTTGAATCGTGTATTGAGTTTCAATATTGATAAGGGCTGGCGGAAGCGAACGATTAAGCTGATGAAGGAAGATGGCTTGGATAAGCGGGTATTAGATATTGCCACGGGCACTGCCGATTTAGCGATAGCCAGCGCAAGCGCTGGCTATTCCCAGGTTACTGGACTTGACCTCAGCGAGCAAATGCTCGCTTTCGGTCGCCAGAAAGTAGAAAAACGTGGGTTAAACCCAAACATTAAGTTGGTAAAAGGCGACTCTGAGGCGTTGCCATACGACGAAGATGCTTTTGATATTATTACGTGCGCCTTTGGCGCACGTAACTTCGGAAACCTCAACGCAGGCCTCAAAGAAATGCACCGAGTCCTCTCCCAAAAAGGACAAGTACTCATCCTTGAATTCTCTAAACCCAAGAATAAATTTTTCAAGGCACTATATTATTTTTACTTTTTTCGCGTTTTACCTTTTATTGGGAAGCTTTTTTCAGGGGATAGTAGAGCATATACCTATCTACCCGAATCAGTGGACGCCTTTCCAAGTGGAACGGCATTTGCAGACGAAATGAAGAAAGCAGGATTTAAAACAGTTAAATGCCATCCACAAACTTTTGGAATTTGTACTATCTATCAAGCAAGAAAATAATTGCTCTCGTCGTCCTTTGTTGTACCGTAAGCGCTGCTTTTGGCCAATATAACATCAAAGAGCACGACGCGAAAAAACAAGAAAAAAAATACAGCTTTGGAATTCACTTAGGCGCAGCTTCGCACACCTATAGAGTAGAACATTCGGCTAGATTCTTGGAGCAAAACGAAATTTTGACCGCCGAAGGAGATAATTCTCTAGGCATTGATGTAGGCTTAATCGGTGTACTGCATCCAACCAAAGACTTTGAACTCCGCATATTACCTGGAATTAATTTCGGAGATCGAAACGTGACGTACAATCTGGCTTCTGAAGAGGAACCACTTTCACAAAATTTGGAAACTACCGTATTTCAAATTCCACTTCAAGTAAAATACAAGTCAAAACCTTACAAGGATATGCGCGGTTTTGTGATTGTAGGTGGGAATTTAATGTACGATTTGACGTCCAACAAAGAACAACGCCTCGATCCAACCGTAGTAAAAATAGAGGATACGAACTTATTGGGTGAAATTGGCGCGGGATTTGAATTCCATTTTCCGTTATTCACTTTAGCGCCAGAGATAAAAGTCTCCCAAGGCTTCTTGAATCAACGCGTTCAAAACGACGATTTAAATCTTTCTGCCGTGCTGAGTGGTTTATATAGTAGAGTGTATACATTCTCCTTAAACATTGAATAAAACGGAAATGATGAATAACTTAAGTGAAAAAGTAGATTTAGAGGAATTCCACCAACAATACCAAGAGGAATTTGAAAATGAGGCTAAAGAAGTACAAGCTACGATTCAAGCCATCAAAGACCAACTAGGGAAAGATGTTATCCTTATTCCCTTAGATCAAGCGTTACGAGTGAACGAGAATTAAAATTTATTCTTCCACATCATACTTTCGATCGGACGTAAGGTCCTCGAACTGTATTTCGGATTCTTTTTGGAGTGGTATGGATTAGCCACTTCGCCATCTACGGCAAAATAAATCAACTGACCTATAGGCATTCCTGCGTAAATGCGCACAGGCTGAATGCAAGAGATTTCTAAAGTCCACGTATTACAATAACCTACATCGCCCTTTCCTGCTGTGGCGTGAATATCAATACCTAATCGACCTGTACTTGACTTTCCTTCTAAGAAAGGCACATGCGCATGGGTTTCGGTATATTCTTCTGTAACGCCCAAATACAAGGTGTTGGGTTGAATAACTAGGCCTTCTTCAGGGATGACGATTTCTTCGATCTCATTGTGTTTTTTCGCATCGAGCTGTCGGTCTTTATAGACAGCCAAGTACTTCCCAAGATGAACATCGTAGGAATTGGTGCCTAAACAATCTGCTCGAAATGGTTCTATAAGTATCGTGCCTTTATCAATCTCTTCTAAAATACCCTGGTCTGATAAGATCATGCGAAAAATTTGGAAGCGTGAAGATACGTCTTGTTCATGGAGCAGACAATCTTATTGATACGTAAAATCAATTCTTCATAACTCTGTATTTTTATACTTGAATGCCATTTGTAGATTACATAGCATTAGAAGGCCAAAGCATTATAGGGATTTGGAAGAACGAGGAATCGTATGAGGATTTACTGTTGCAACTTCAGCCTCGGGAAGTGCTTTTGGAGCAGCTCAACAACCTTCGGTTGTTGAAGCGCAAGAAAGAGTATATGATCACAAGATTGCTCGTTCGCGAATTGCTGGGAGAAGATAAGATGATCGTAAAAAATCCGGCTGGCAAGCCGGATTTTGAAGACAGTACCCTGAAACTCTCCATCTCCCATGCCGATAAATACAGCGGAGTCTTTATCAGCGAATCCAAAGAATGTGGCCTCGATATTGAACAGATTATGCCTCGTATTTCTAGGTTGTCGAAGAAGTTTGTGAGTGAATATGAATCGCTTTATGTTACTATTGGAAAGCCTGTTTTACATTATACCATTATGTGGTGCGTGAAAGAAGCGATTTACAAATGGTATGCGAAAAGAGGACTAGATTTTAAACAAAATATGATCATTCATCCATTCAAAGCCGAGGAAGAAGGGCAGCTCTATTTTGAACTCGTGAAAAGTGGAGAGAAAAAAACCAACATCGCCTACTTCAAAGTCATCGATAACCACGTAGTAGCCTGGTTGGCGATGTAATTATCGAACGAAGCTCCAGCTTCGGACCCATCGCGCGAAGCTCCAGCTTCGTGCGGAATACCCGTAGGCCTCTGGCCGAATAATTGCCCAAAGTACCGGAAAGACCGTTGGCCGAATATTTAAAAAGTGAAAAACCCAATTCCTCTGGCCGGATATAACTACCGCACTTCCCGCTTCAACTCTACCCGAATATGCGAGTCGATATTTAATTCCTTTCGGTACTCGATATCTAAAGCTCTTAAATGACGTAATTCTTGAAGTAATTGATCTTCTTCTTCGGCAGAATTCTCCTTTAACAATTGTTCCTCCCGATCGAGGATCATTTCGTACAATTTGGCCAACTTAAAACGCGACACTTTCTGCAATACTTCGGGAGCGAAGTGTTCCTCGTTAAAGCGTTCTACTCGGATCTCGTGTTTGTCCCACCAACCTGTGCTGAGTTCATCCTTAAATACGATCACATTGATAACCGTTTCCACCAACGCTTCATCCTCATTGGCCAAAATGTCTTTCATTGAAAACGCTTTGTTTTGGTCAAAACACATTTTATAGAGTACGTTATACGTGTCGTCTTTAAAGGTTACATCTTCCAATTCATACTGGATATAGTCGCTAACGCTAATGTTATCTTGAAAGGTCAAATGGCCATACTCAAATAAAATCCGAAGAATCTCTTTTTCCGCGAAGTGATGTCTGAAATATTCCAGCTCTAGGGTTTGCGGCTGCTTTTTCAAAGCATCCGCCTCTTGCTGATCTAACAACTGCTTGTCTTGACGCGAAATCTTCCCTTTTTTCTTCAGGTTTTTGCGAATTTCTTTATTCACTTCGCTGTGAAGCAATTGCTCTTCAATACCCAATTGTGCCGAACAACCGCGGATATAAAACGCCCGTTTGATATTATCTGGAATCAAGGCAATGGACTCAATTACAGAACGCGTAGCCTCTGCCCGTTTTACAGGGTCGTTTTTCCCATCTTGAAGCAGAAAATCGGTCTTAAATAAAATGAAATCCTTCGCTTCTTTTTGAACAAATTCTTCAAAGCCCGACAACCCCACCTTTTTTACAAAGGAATCCGGATCTTCATCGGTGGGAAGTGGAACAATTTTCACGTTTAAGTCTTGTTCCAAAATGATATTAACGCCGCGTAGCGCTGCTTTTAATCCAGCAGCATCACCATCAAAGAGCAAGGTAATGTTGGGAGTAAAGCGCTTAACTAACTTCACTTGATCCATGGTCAATGAAGTTCCTGAGGAAGCAACCACATTCTCTACACCTGCTTGAAACAAAGAAATTACATCGGTGTAACCTTCCACTAAAAAGCAATTATCTTGTTGACGAATCGCCTTCTTGGCTTGGTACATTCCGTAGAGCACACGGCTCTTGGAATAAATGGGTGTTTCTGGCGTGTTGATGTATTTAGGAACCTTCTTATCTGAACTTAGCGTTCGACCTCCAAAGGCCACTACTTTTCCCGAGATATTGTGAATGGGAAACATAACACGTGCTCTAAAAAAGTCGAACGTGCGATCGTTTTTGACTGAAATCAGTCCATTTTGTTGCAGTAACTCTTGACTGTATTGTTGACCTTTAGCCGCAGTATTTAAATCATCGAAGCTTTCTTTGGCCCAACCCAATTGAAATTGCTCAATGGTGTTTTTAGTAAAGCCACGCTCTTTGAAATAACTTAAGGCCACCGACTTGCCCTCATCGGTTTCCCAGAGGTTATGTGAAAAGTGTTCTTGGGCGAATTTATTGATGATGAACAAGCTTTCTCGTTCGTCACGTTTTTGCTTCTCTTCCTCCGTGTCCTGTGTTTCTTCCAGCTCGAAATTATACTTCTGCGCCAGCAAGCGTATGGACTCTACAAAGGATAAGTTTTCATGCTTCATAACGAAGCCAATACTATTCCCACTTTCACCGCATCCAAAACACTTGAAAATTCCTTTGGCTGGAGAAACGATAAACGAAGGCGTTTTCTCATTGTGAAAAGGACATAATCCGATCATGTTTGCTCCCCGACGTTTAAGCGTCACATAGTCGCCTACAACCTCTTCAATATGCGCGAGGTCGATTATTTTGTCTATGGATTCTCTTTTAATCATCGGGGCAGTAAATATAGTTATATAGGCCAAGAACTACTTCATGGTAAATGGAATGAAGTTGTATATTTGACCCAATGAAAAAAGTGGAGCTGGAAATTATTGCGCTTTCGCACAGTATGACACAAACACACTCCTATGCGGTGGTTTTGGGGGAAGTGAATGGAGCTCGAAGATTACCTATAGTAATTGGAGGCTTCGAAGCACAATCGATCGCTGTGGCTATGGAAGATATGCCGCGCGCTCGTCCGCTTTCCCACGATTTGTTTAAAGATGTCTTAGATACCCATAAAGTTGACATCAAAGAGGTCATCATCAACGACCTGAAAGACGGTATTTTCTACTCATTATTGAAAACCGTAAAAGATGGTGAAGAAGTGGAAATTGACTCCCGAACTTCCGATGCCTTGGCTTTAGCCGTTCGCTATAAATGCCCGATTTTTACGTATAGTTCAATTTTGGAAACAGCGGGAATTTTTATTGAGGATGAAGATGAAGATGCACCCTTGGATGCTTCTCCGGAAGAAGTACCGGTTGAAGCTTCAGCTGGAGATGACTATGAAACCATGCCGTTAAAAGATTTGGAAAAGCTACTCCAACAATTGCTCGAAAATGAAGAGTACGAAAAAGCTGCGGCACTCCGCGATGTCATCAAGCGTAGAAAAGCCTAATGGCAGTTTTCCCTATATTCGTTGCATTAAATCCATTTCATGGCTGAAAATATAGCCCGCGGTCTTCTTGGACTACTTTTCTTGTTAGGTGTTTGCTTTGCGTTAAGCAATAGTAAAAAAAATATTGACTGGCGGTTAGTCGGTGGAGGTATTCTTCTCCAGTTCGTCTTAGCTTTAGGGATTCTTAAGGTTCCGTTTATTTATCAGTTTTTTGACTTTTTGTCGGATGCTTTTGTTTCCTTGCTAAAATTTGCAGATGAAGGAGCTGCATTTGTATTTGGAAACTGGCCAGATGCAGCTGAAATCCAACAAACCGTTCAAGATAGCTCAGGCTCATTCGTTAAGGAGCCATTCACCATTGGATATATGTTTGCTTTCAAGGTGTTGCCAACCGTGGTATTCTTTTCTGCATTCTCGGCCATGCTTTATTATTTCGGTATCCTTCAAAAAATCATTTATGCTTTTGCATGGGTCATGAGTAAGTTTATGAAGTTGTCAGGCGCTGAAAGTATTGCGGCTGCAGCAAATGTATTTATTGGTCAAACCGAGGCACCATTAGTAGTTAAGCCATATTTAGAGAAAATGACTCGTTCTGAAATTGCTTGTTTGATGGTGGGCGGCTTTGCGACCATAGCAGGTGGTGTATTTGCTTTGTTCGTATCGTTGATTGGAGCCGATTATGCGATTCATTTTCTTACTGCTTCCATTATTTCAGCCCCAGCAGCTATTGTTGCAGCTAAAATGATCGTACCTGAAAAAAATCCTGAAGCCATTAATAGAAGTGTAAAAGTTCCCAAAGACAAGCTCGGTAATAATGTACTAGATGCAATTGCTATAGGTACTACAGATGGTGTGAGATTAGCAGTGAATGTAGGTGCAATGTTGTTGGTCTTTATAGCTATGGTCGCTTTTTTGAACGGGATTTTGCTTTGGATTGGAAATATTTCGGGTTTAAATGACATTATTGCTGCGAATAGTGGGTTTAGCGGCCTAAGTATTGAATACATTTTAGGAAATTTATTTGCTCCATTGGCATGGATTATTGGTACCCCTTGGGAAGAATCAGCTGTGGTTGGGCAACTTTTGGGGAAAAAGATGACGATCAATGAAGTAGTAGCGTACGTAGATCTTCAAAAATATATGAGCGCAGAATCAGGTGTGGAACTTTCTCAAAAGTCAAAAATTATTGCCACATACGCATTATGCGGTTTTGCCAATTTCGCGTCAATCGGTATTCAAATTGGTGGAATATCTGCCTTAGCCTCAAGTCAACGAAAAAACTTAACAGAATTAGGTTTTAAAGCTATGATTGGGGGGACCATTGCGGCGTTAATGACTGCGACAATAGCAGGAATGCTTTTAGGCTAACTGTTTTTCCATTCGGAAGTGGGGTAGACCTACTTCTTCAAATCGATCTCCTACAATGGCATATCCTAGTTTTTCGTAGAAGATTCGTGCACTTTCTCGGGCATGACATGATATGAACGTAAATCCGTGTTCTTTAGCGAATTGCTCACTAAACGCATTGATAGCGCGTCCCCAGCCTTGTTGCTGAGCAGCTTCTGCAACGGCTACTTGTCGCATTTTAAGTTCTCCAGCTGCGAGGGGTTTAAGGATGAGGCAGCACTTCAATAATCCATTTTCGTAACCACCGATATGCCAACTGTCCGCTTCAGCGGACAGTTGCTCCACTGTAAATACTAAACCTAACGGTTTCCGTAAGATTTCGTCACGTAAGGCGACTAACTCCCAATACTCCACTGATTCGTGGGCGTGAACAAGAAATTTTTTCATGATTATTGTGAGAATTCCAAAATTCGCCACTAAATTAGCCAAAGCAATTCTACCGAAAGGTATGTTTTGTTTATTAAGAAGTGACGAGAGATTAGGCTCTATGACTCACTGGCAACCTTCTCGCTAGAGAAACGGTGCTAATTCCTACCCCGATATTGGGAAAAATAAACGAAAACGAAAATTATGACTTATTTACGATGTCGAATGCGTTAACTGCTCTACCGCTTTAATGGTATAGAGCTTATCCAACATGTAGTGTTGGAACGCTTATGATTACCGCCAAAGGACGGTTATTTCCTTCTTTTTTTCAATTTTATAAACCTATAATAGAATGAGTAATTATCATTTTGATACCTTACAATTACATGCCGGACATACGCCAGATAGCGCCACTAATGCCCGTGCAGTACCTATTTACCAAACCACTTCTTTTACGTTCAATAATTCTGAGCATGGCGCCAATCTCTTCGCCCTGAAGGAATTTGGCAATATTTACTCTCGGATTATGAACCCCACCACCGATGTATTTGAACAACGCATCGCGGCATTAGAAGGTGGAGTAGCCGCAGTAGCAGTAGCTTCTGGACAAGCCGCACAGTTTATTGCTTTGAACAACATTCTTACCGTCGGCGATAACATCGTTTCCAGCCCATTTTTATATGGAGGCACGTACAATCAGTTTAAAGTCACCTTTAAGCGCCTAGGCATTGAAGCCAAATTCGCCAAAGACAATGACCCCGAGAGCTTCCTTGAGCTTATCGATGAAAACACCAAGGCCATTTACGTGGAAACCATTGGGAATCCAGGCTTTACGGTTCCTGATTTTGACTCCTTGGGTAAATTAGCCCAGCAGTTTAATATTCCATTATTCGTGGATAATACCTTCGGCGCAGGTGGCTATTTAGCACGTCCGATCGACTACGGGGCGAATGTTGTTACAGCATCTGCTACAAAGTGGATTGGCGGACATGGAACCAGTATTGGTGGCGTCATTATCGATGGTGGAAACTATGATTGGGGCAATGGAAAATACCCACAATTTTCAGAACCAAGTGAAGGCTATCATGGATTAGTGTTTTCTGATGTGTTTGGCGTAGACAATCCGTTAGGACTGCCGAATATTGCATTTGCCATTCGTGCGCGAGTAGAAGGACTCCGTGATTTCGGACCAGCATTAAGTCCGTTTAATTCCTTCCTTTTAATTCAAGGATTAGAAACGTTATCGCTTCGCGTTCAACGCACTGTAGACAATGCCTTGGAGTTAGCAAAATGGCTACAAGAGCTGCCAGAAGTAGAGCACGTCAACTATCCAGGATTGGAGAGTAGTTCTACCCATCACAATGCGAAAAAGTATTTGAAGCATGGTTTTGGTGGGGTGTTATCCTTCAATTTAAGAGGCGATAAGGCCTTTACTACGGGATTTGTGGATAGCCTCGAATTGATCAGTCATCTGGCCAATGTGGGCGATGCGAAAACGCTGATTATTCAGCCAAGTGCAACCACACACCAACAGCTTTCAGAAACAGAGCAAATTGCGGCAGGCGTTCAGCCGAATTTACTGCGGATCTCTTTAGGAATAGAATATATTGAGGATCTCAAAGCCGATATTTCTCAGGCTTTGGCAAAGGCAAAAGTGCATGCAAATTCAGCAGTGGAAGTACAATAAACCCTTTGCATTAGAAAACGGGAAGGTATTGCCCGAAATTGACATAGCTTATACCACGTATGGAACACCCAATGCTACGATGGACAACGTAGTTTGGGTGTGCCATGCATTAACCGCCAATTCGGATGTGCAAGAATGGTGGCCGGGGATGTTTGGACCAGGCAAGTTGCTTGACCCAACGTCGTCTTATATTATCTGTGCGAATATTATTGGGTCTTGTTATGGAAGTACGGGCCCAACAAGTATAAATCCTGCGACTGGCCAACCCTACTATAATGAGTTTCCACTAGTCACGATTCGGGATATGGTGCAAGCACACCGTTTGTTAGCCAACGAATTGGGTATTCAGAACATCGAGTGTATTATTGGTTCTTCCATGGGCGGGCATCAGGCTTTAGAGTGGTTGGTTCAAGAGCCAGAGCGCTTCAGAAATGGCATTTTAATCGCCACGAATGCCGAGCATAGCCCGTGGGGAATTGCCTTTAATGAGAGCCAGCGCATGGCGATTGAAGCCGATGCGACTTGGGGAGAACCTCGGGAAGATGCAGCTTGGAACGGGCTGCAAGCAGCCCGTTCGATCGGTATGCTCAGCTATCGACATTACAACACCTACGCGAAAACACAAAACGATCAAGCCGATAAAACCGATGACTACTTGGCTTCCAGTTATCAACGCTACCAAGGCCTCAAATTGGCCAAACGATTTAATGCCTATGCTTACCACCGATTAAGCAAAGCCATGGATAGCCATCGTATACATCGAAACCGGGGATCCATCCAGCAAGCATTGGGAAAAATTCAAGCCAAAGTACTTTGCATTGGTATTGAAACGGATATTTTATTTCCTCCAAGCGAGGTGGAATTTCTAGCCGCGAATATCCTACATGCAGAATACCGTGAAATCACCTCAAAGTATGGCCACGACGGCTTTCTGATAGAAAACGAACAACTGCAATCGTTGATCGAAGAGGCATGCTTTCATACAGCGGATTAATAATTTTAATTTTTTTTGATGTCATTTTTTAATAATGGCATAATTTTAGTATGTTTGAAGTAGAAATTAGTTCTTTTACTCTGTGGACAGACATATCAATGCTACTAGAATAGACACTGACATCAACACACATCAGGAGAATATTCGAGGCTTGCGGGAAGCCAAAGTGTAGTTATTTGGTATGCCACTCCTGCCTTTGGCAGGAGTGGATGTCCCCCGAGTTTCATGGAAACTTGGGGTGGGGTGAAAAAAAATCCCGTTTCGGCTTAGCCGAAACGGGATTTTTCTATTGACAGGAGTCCTTACTTAACTTTCCTCGCTTTCATCTACCTCTTCAAACTCCACATCTTGAACATCTTCGCCACCTTCAGAACTGGCAGTTTCTCCACTTGCTCCTTCTTCAGCTTGCGCTTCTTGAGCTGCTTTGTATAGTTCTTCACTAGCTGCTGCCCAAGCATCGTTTAGTTCTTTCGAAGCACTTTCAATACGGTCTAAGTCTTCCGACTTATGCGCTTCTTTCAACGCTTCTTTCGCCGATTCAATCACGGCTTTTTTCTCTTCAGGAAGCTTATCACCATATTCACTCAATTGCTTCTCTGTTTGGAATACCAATTGATCGGCCGCATTCATTTTCTCAACACGCTCTTTAGCCTGCTTATCCGCTTCTTCATTGGCCTTGGCTTCTGCCTTCATTTTCTCGATCTCCTCATCGCTTAATCCAGTCGATGCCTCGATACGAATCGTTTGCTCTTTACCCGTTCCTTTATCTTTCGCACTTACAACAACAACGCCATTGGCATCGATATCAAACGTGACTTCGATTTGAGGAACACCACGCGGTGCGGGTGGAATACCATCTAAGTGGAACATTCCAATACTACGGTTGTCCTTCGCCATAGAACGTTCTCCTTGAAGTACGTTTACTTGTACACTTGGCTGATTATCTGCCGCAGTGGAGAATACCTGAGATTTTTTGGTTGGAATTGTTGTATTCGCTTCAATCAACTTCGTGAATACCCCACCATACGTCTCAATACCTAATGAAAGTGGCGTCACATCTAAGAGTAGCACGTCTTTCACATCTCCGGTTAAAACACCGCCTTGAATCGCTGCACCAATAGCAACAACTTCATCAGGATTTACACCCTTATTTGGCTTCTTGCCGAAGAACTCTTCAACCAATTGCTGAATTTTCGGGATACGAGTACTACCACCTACTAAGATCACTTCATCGATCTGACCTTTGTCTAAACCAGCATCTTTCAAAGCTTCTCTACATGGCGCTAACGTACGCTCGAATAAGTCATCCGCTAATTGCTCAAATTTTGAACGAGACAGTTTACGCACTAAGTGCTTTGGTACACCGTCTACTGCAGTAATATATGGAAGGTTGATTTCTGTTTCTTGCGAGCTCGATAACTCGATTTTCGCTTTCTCCGCAGCTTCTTTTAAACGCTGAAGTGCCATTGGATCTTTACGTAAGTCCATCGCTTCATCGGCTTTAAACTCATCGGCCAACCAGTTCATAATAATCTGATCGAAATCATCACCTCCTAAGTGTGTATCTCCATTCGTACTCTTCACTTCAAATACACCATCACCCAATTCCAAGATCGAAACGTCGAATGTACCTCCCCCGAGGTCGTAAATAGCAATCATGCTATCTTGGTCTTTTTTATCAAGACCATATGCTAATGCAGCTGCAGTAGGCTCGTTAATGATTCGGCGAACTTTTAAACCGGCAATCTCACCGGCTTCGATAGTAGCTTGTCGCTGACTGTCGTTAAAGTATGCTGGAACGGTAATGACCGCTTCGTTCACATCCTGTCCTAAGTAATCTTCAGCTACTTTTTTCAATTTCTGAAGCACCATAGCCGAAATTTCTTGTGGCGAGTACATACGGTCGTCGATTTTTACGCGCGGTGTATTGTTGTCGCCTTTTCCAACTTCGTAAGCCACCATATCTAACTCACGTGAAATCTCATCGAAGCGATTCCCCATGAACCGTTTGATACTCATAACGGTTTTCGTAGGATTGGTAATGGCTTGACGCTTGGCTGGATCTCCAATCTTACGTTCACCATTATCCAAAAATGCCACAACAGAAGGTGTTGTTCGTCTCCCTTCGTCGTTTGGAATAACGACTGGATCGTTCCCTTCCATAACGGCAACTACCGAGTTCGTAGTTCCTAAGTCTATTCCTATAATCTTGCTCATTTGTAAAACTTGTTTCTATGTGCTAGTCAAACAATGTTCCACCTGCTTTTTTGAAGAAATATTGACAGCAGTCCGAAATGCTTGGGCTTATTGAGTGTCAAAGTGGCATTTTTTTAGACTCAGTTCCCCCCACAGACTTGCCAACTCTTATGCTAGGTGGCATGATTGTTGAACATATAAGCAAAATTTAGGGGATGAAAAAAATTCTACTCACAGCAGTGTTGGGGACACTCTGTATCTTTTCTCATGCACAAGTCACATTGAGTTTACTGGCTACAGAGTCAACTTGTGAAAACAATGGAAGCATTGAAGCGACAGCGAATGGTGTTAGCCCATATTCGTATGAATTAACGGGTCCACAAACTGATTCACAATTTGATCCTGGTACAGTGAACTTTAATAGTTTAGTGCCAGGTACTTATACCGTATCTGTTACAGATAATGCCGGGCAATCTACGAGTGAAAATATCGAAGTGACTGGAAATTATGTACAACCAGATTTGAATATCGCCGTCACAAATGTGTCTTGTCCTGCGGGTACAGATGGCGGTTTAGT
>JAHQVX010000034.1 GCA_019634125.1 Saprospiraceae bacterium | reverse complement strand
AGTGAATTGGTGAATTGGTGAATTAGTGTATTCTTAAACTAGTCAACTAGTGCCTACTACTTACGGATGCCCCACAAACAAACTGTTAACTACTCACTACGAAGTATCGCGAATTATCTGCATTTTTATGCGGAATGGATTGGTTGTCTACCATACGGGGATTTAAGACGTATTTGCAGTTAGAGCGGTCGTTGTCGAAGCATTCGATTGAGGCGTATATGCGGGATATTGAGTTATTGCGTGACTTTGTTCAAGGCAGTAAGTCGCCGGTACAAGTAGACTTAGCCGATTTGCAACAATTTTTGAGTCAGTTGCACGACATCGGTATAGCGGCCAGTACGCAAGCGCGGGTCATTTCTGGAATTCGAGCGTTTTATAAGTACTTAAACTTAGAACAGCTCACCGATGCGGATCCTACTTCATTACTGGAAATGCCCAAGTTGAGTCGGAAGTTGCCCGACACGTTAGCCCATTCAGAGATTGAGGCGATGATATATAGTATTGATGCCTCGAAGCCGGAGGGGCATCGGAATCGGGCCATGATCAAAACGCTGTATGGTTGTGGGCTTCGTGTGAGTGAACTGGTCGGCTTACAGTTGTCGAATATTTTTTGGGACGATGAGTTTATTCAAGTGACGGGAAAAGGCAGCAAGCAACGCTTGGTGCCAATTAATGCCGATGCGTTGGAAGAAATGGATCGTTATGTTCGGCATATTCGGAGTCATTTGAAGGTGGTTGCGGGTCATGAGGACTATGTGTTTTTAAATCGGCGGGGCAAGCAATTGAGTCGGGTCATGGTGTTTAATATCGTAAAGACCGCGGCGGAAGCCGCGGGTATTCGGAAGAATATTAGTCCTCATACCTTACGCCATAGTTTCGCTACGGAATTGGTGAAGAACGGGGCTGACTTACGTGCTGTTCAAGATATGCTTGGTCATGCCAGTATCACGACAACGGAGATATATACGCATTTGGATCGAGCGCATCTGAAAGATGCGCTCTTGAAGTACCATCCCATGTATCAATAAGCCAAACTCAGCGGTCTTTTTTCGTGTATCTAAAAAACAACCTAACTTAGAACTGTGAGTCTTAGCCTTATTTTCCCAGAATTCAACCGCTATAGTTTGCCCCTGCTGATTTTGGTCGTTCAAGGCTATGTCTTCGCTGGGTTTCTGCTGCATCGTTTTGTAAAAAAGGGGCATTATGCCGACTTGATCTTAGCTATTTTACTCATTATTACTGGCTACGACCGCACTTCTTATGTCGTGGGTTTTATGGGTTGGTACGACACGTTTCGGAATACAAAAATCAATTACTTCCTGATTGATACCCTTCTACTCGTTGGGCCACTGATTTACTTCTACGTGAAAAGCATTACAACCACACATTTCAAGTTCAAACGCATTGACAGCTGGCATTTTGTCCTTCCTGTGCTTTATTTCGTTTACCGATTTGTGATTTATTTCCACGACAAAGCCCAACCGGGCTTTGGCGATACTCAAAATGGGGTATGGTTAGAAAATGTGCACTATGCCGTGGTGTCTACCTTTCAAGGAACAATAGGCAAGTTTTCATTTTTAATTTACATGGTCTTATCCATTCAACTATTTTTCGCTTATCGGGAGAAAATCAAGCAATACTTTTCGAATACGTACAAAGTACAATTGAACTGGCTGCGTAATTTCTTAATTGCAATTTGCTTGATGTTTCTAGTGCAATTAGTGATCTTTCAGATTCATAACAACATTGTAGAGCTGCACTGGACGCAACGTTGGTGGTCGCACTTCGTTTCGGGAGTGATCTTACTCTATTTAGGCACCTTTGGCTACTTCACCGACTTATCCGAATTGTTCCAATTAACCACTACCGCCCAAGGAAGAGAAGAAGTAAAACCTGCGCCGCTTGCTGATGAAGAAGTCTCTAAATCAGTCATTGATTTCGAATTTGAACAAGAAAAACAGCTGATCCAAGACTACATGACACGCGAACAACCTTTTTTAAATCCTGAGTTGACCTTAGCAGAGTTTGCCGATGGGCTGAATTTATCGCCTAGTGTGGTTTCAAAGACCATCAATCAAGGCTTTGAAATGAACTTTAAGGATTTCATTAATTCGTTTCGGGTAGAAGCCGTTCAGGAATTGATTCGTTTGGGAAAAGCAGAAAATTTATCGTTGTTGGGCATTGCCTTCGAGGCGGGATTTAATAGCAAAGCGACCTTCAATCGTACGTTTAAAAAGTTCACAAATATCTCTCCGAGCGAATATTTAGCGGAGAACAGATCCAAAACCGCTCTTAATTAACTTACTGGCTTTCAATTAGTAACGTTTTTTGACACGGCTCAAAACCTGTTTTGAGCCGTATGCTTTCGATTCTGAGGCGCCCAGACCGATTGGGTTCGCCACCTTTGAGTCATCAAACAAAAAATAGTCGTTATGAAAAAGTTACAAAACATTTATTCGAAGGCAAAGAACCTTCCAACTGCAGGGAAATATTTGCTTTCCTTAAATTTAGAAACATTGATTTCCAAAATTTCCAGTTTCACTGAAGATGAATAAAGTCCTGAAATACGGTTTGCCTTTCGCGGTAACAGCGGTAATTATGGCATTGATCTTAATCTGGAAGGCGTATTATGTGAAGAAACATATGCGTGAGATGACGATTACTTTCCAAATAGACATGCGAAAGGAATTAATGCGTGGCCGACCGATTTCTACTATTGCATTGCGTGGAAGTGAAGCGCCACTAAATTGGCATAAAGACTACCCGCTCGCCGACACAAATGAAGATGGGCTTTATGAAACCACTTTAGTGGTGAAAAATCCCCAAGAGTTAGAATACAAATTTGTGATTTCTGGAGAAACTGTAGAATGGGAAGATGGCGGCAACCGAAGGTTGCCGCTCCCATCCAACCAAGATAACCTCCTTCTGGATCACACTTGGAACCAAAAAGACAATTAACATGAACACCAATATAATTTTTACTACTTGGCTGATGATTGGCGTATTCGCCTGCCAACCTCAGCCCACCAAGAGTCAGACTACAATCCTTACTTTCAAATTGGATATGAATGAAGTCCTTCAACAAGCATCTTCCGTTGGATCGGTGGGCTTGCGGGGCAATCAAGCGCCACTAAGCTGGGAAGAAAGTATTGAACTTACCGACGAAGACGGCGATGGCATTTATGAAAGCACTGTTGAGGTAAAAGATCCAGCCAGCTTAGAGTACAAGTTTGTACTCGAAAGTGATGAGGTAGAATGGGAACAAAACGGCAATCGCAAGTTAGTTGGCTCCACCCTTCCCGACAATGGCCAATTAGACCATACCTGGAATTGGATGTCGGAACTGTCTAAGGCAGAACTTGCCAATTATGTGATCCCTGCCCAGGGCTTAAAAGAAGACATCCAAATTATGCGTCAGGCATTAGAGTCGTTGCACCCGGGCTTGCATAAATACTTAAGTGTGGCCGATTTCGAAGACGGGCTTAAAGCTTTGGAACAAAGCTTTGAAAATGGCGCTACCTACGAAGAAGCCTACAAAACCTTCCAACAGTTTGTCGCCACCATTCAATGCGGCCACACCCATGCAGGCCCATTTAATCAGGGTTCGGAGATCACTGAGCTCGTCCACAACAACAACAACAAAGTCCCCTTCACCTTTAGATGGATCGAGCAGCGCATGTTTATCGAGTACAACGCTTCTGAAGATGATCGAATTCGAAGAGGTGTAGAAGTACTTAGCATGAATGGCGTGTCCACCTCAACCATCCTTAAAGAATTGCTGTCAGTCGCCAATGCAGATGGGTCCAATGATGCCGATCGCTACTATCGATTAGATAATCGAATCGGCAAGCGTTTCCCCTACTTCGATATGTATTATGCCTTGTTCTACCCAGTAACTGATGCCACTTTTGAGTTAGAGTTAAAAGACCATTTATCTGATGAAACATTTACGAGTCGTGTTGCTGCCCAAACACTAGACGGCAGAAATGCAGTGATTGCGGAGCGATTCCCAGACCTACCCACATCGTACGATGACCTCTGGAAACTGTCCTTTCCGCAAGAAGGCGTAGCTGTTCTTCAGTTGGGCACCTTCGTAACCTGGCATATGGACATGGATTGGAAAGCATGGATGAAATCCGCTTTCGAAACAATCAATGAAAAAAATGTGGAACACTTAATCGTTGATATTCGGGGTAATGGCGGTGGACTGGACGAACCTTCCATTCTACTCGTTCGAAACATCTTGAAAGCCCCTTATGAAGTGCTACCGAATCAGACCTATTCCAAATATCAAACGGTGCCAGAAGCGCTTCAGCCCTATCTCAGCACATGGGACAACTCTATTTTCGATATTTCGAATCAAGTATTTGATGCTGGAAATGGCTTGTACCGATCAAAAAACTTCGATAAGTCGATAACGTTAAATCCAAAGAAGAATGGCTTTAAAGGCCAGGCTTACTTTATAGTGGATGCGTCGAATAGTTCAGCGACGTATATCCTTGCGAAGAACATCAAAAAGAATGGCAGTGCACAGTTAGTAGGCCAAACGACTGGTGGGAATTTGAAAGGCATAAACGGTGGGAATATGCTCTTTTTAAAATTGCCGAATTCTAAAGTCAATATCGACATTCCACTTTGGGGAGAAGGGCCAGGAACTGACCTACCGGACCGCGGGGTGGAGCCTGATATTTACGTACAGCCGAATATTGATGACTTTATTCGCGGCAAAGACTCCGAGATTGCAGCTGTACTCGACATGGTAACAGCGAATTAATAACACTTAAAAATTTTCAAATGAGACATTTATTTATCCTACTCCTAGTGGGTAGTAGCACCTTAGTATCTGGACAAATCCGTGGGAACGGCGAATTAACCACCAAGCGCTTTGCGCTTGGTGAAGTCCAAGAACTGCTTATCAATATCAATGCAACCATTGAAATTGATGCCGCAGCAAATGACAACTACATCGAAATTACTACCGACGAAAACCTCATCGAATACCTCGTCCCTGAGAATGATAATGGAAAGGTGGAACTGAGCCAAAAAGAATGGGTAAAACCCAAAAGAGGGCTTAGTTACGTGATTGGCAGTACAGACCTACAAGTCCTTAAAAACGATTCGTGGGCCGATGTACGCGTAGACGACCTCAGTCAAGAATACTTCCGTTACCAATCCCTTGTTGGTGGAGAAGCCGTGTTTACTGGTCAGGTGAACGAATTTCGACTCGCCTTAGAGGGCGGAAATATTAACGCCTCAGAACTTATCGCCCAAAATGCTTTCGTAAATATTTGGGACGATGCTCAAGCGCTCATTACCGTTGTACAAGAACTGCATAGTGAAGTCAGCCACGGTGGGCGTTTAATGTATACCCAAGAACCCGCCAAGGTGAATAAGAAAACCAAAGCTGGCGGCCAAGTCTACCATCAAGCCGAACATGATACAAAAGGGAAAAAGGAGGAAGTAGAATTCATTACCTTCAAAATCAAAAGTAAAGGCACTGAAATTATTCAAGCCTATGTGAAAGGCCCAAATGGACGAGGTGGAACCTTTAGTTACGGCTTACCTATTCGACCATTTACCCCGAAAAAAGAGACTTGGTCGGTGGGCACAAAGTTGTATTCAGTGAATAAAATGGGCATTAAAACGTTGATCTATACCGTTAAAAAAGAAGATGCAGGTAAAGTCATCACTGTAAGTAAAAAATAAGACCATGAAACAAACACTCACTATTCTACTGATTTGTATTGGCTTTCTCTTTAGACCAAGTAGTTTAGCTCAAGAAATTGCCTATGATATTTCAGCAGCTCAAGCACTGGCTGAAGGTTTTTATGAAGAAGAAAACATACAAGGCATGTCGGTAGCTGTAAGCATTGACAATGAATTGGTGTATTCGGAAGGCTTCGGGTTTACTGACTTAGACAACACGATTGCTGTTGAAGCCGACAAAACCATGTTTCGCATTGCCAGTCTTTCGAAGCCGCTTACCAGCTTGGGCTTGGCCAAGCTGGTAGAAACCGGGAAGATGGACTTTGCAGAAAGTTTCTACACGTATGTGCCCGATTTTCCGAAGAAAAATTACGATTTCACCATTCAGCAATTAGCCTCCCACACCGCAGGAATTCGCCATTACAAAGGCAGAGAAGGTTTGAACAACAAGCCTTACTCCATTGTAGAAGGGCTCGATTTATTTAAAGACTCGAAGTTGCTTTTTGAGCCTGGCTCGTCGTACAAGTACAGCACTTATGGTTGGAATATGATTTCTGTTGCTATGCAAAATGCTGCTGAAATGGATTTTGAAGCCTACATGAAAGAAGAAGTGCTCGACCCATTAGGCATGAACAACACCTTGCCTGACAAAGGCGCGTATGACGACTTACCTATTTCAGGCTTTTATGTTCAAAACGGCAAAGGTGTCTCATCGCCGGGTCCGGAAATTAGCATCTATTTTAAGCTGGCAGGCGGGGGCTATTTATCTACTTCGGAAGACTTAGTTAAAATGGGGAATGCCATGATTTATGAAGCATTTCTAAGCCCAGAAACCATACGCAAGATGACTACTAGTACAACCTTAAGTAGTGGTAAAACCTCTAATTACGGCATTGGTTGGGGCTTAAGCACAGACAAAGATGGGTGGTTATCGTACAGCCATAGTGGTGGAACTGTTGGTGGAGTAAGTAAATTGATTGTATATCCCGAACAACGCGCTGTGGTAGCGATGGTTGCCAATGAAAATTGCGATTACGTAGGTATGGGCAGTCGTGCTCGTGAAATTGTAAAGGCCTTGTTAAACTAAATTGGGAAGATTACCTTCACCTAATGGCTCCATACTGGCAGGAATTTTTAGCAATAATTATCGCCCATGCAATTGCTGTATCTAGTCCAGGCCCTGATTTTGCCGTGGTGACGAAGAATACGTTGAAGTATGGCAAGCGCATTGGTGTTTGGACCGCTTTTGGAGTAGGTACAGCCATTTTGCTTCATGTGACTTATGCGGTGTTGGGCTTTTCTTTATTTATTAGTCAGAACAACACGGCATTTTTGATCGTAAAGTACTTAGGTGCTTTGTTTCTATTGTATTTGGGTGTGCTTAGCCTGCGGGCAAGCCCGCAGGCCAACCGCC
Organism: Saprospiraceae bacterium; assembly: GCA_019634125.1. Taxonomy (GTDB): domain Bacteria; phylum Bacteroidota; class Bacteroidia; order Chitinophagales; family JAHQVX01; genus JAHQVX01. The sequence continues at coordinate 8,106 of JAHQVX010000034.1, read as the reverse complement.
CTGAAACCACAACGACCGAACAGGAATCATTGAGCTTCTCCAAAGCATATATACAAGGCTTCTTAGTGAATGCGCTTAATGTGAAAGCCGTCTTGTTCTTCTTGAGTTTATTCACGGCCATTGTGAGCACTACCACGCCGCAATCGATACAAATCGTTTATGGCTTATGGATGTCGGTAGCCACTTTTGCTTGGTTTAGCTTCGTAGCCAATGTTTTCGGCTATCCGCCCGTTCGGAACTTCTTTAGTCGGTTCGGACATATTTTAGACTGGATCATGGGCATAATTTTAATTGGATTGGCCATTTGGTTAGCCCTGGGTAAAGCATAACCATTAAAGACAAAGCCACCACAACGAAGTTGTGGTGGCTTAACTATACACTGAAATTCTGTGAAATGGTCTTCTCTACGAATAAAGAAGACCATTTCTATAGCTCTTCATCCCGCTTATGTTAAAGTGCTTACTTTAAAGACACTCTTGTCAGGAACTGGTCACTCATTTACTTGGGTTTTTTCTCGACTTTTTTTCTGGGCATAAAAAAACACCGCAGCTTCGCTGCGGTGGTGGACTCTTATTCTTCTTGCGGGATGAATTGGGAGTCTATGCTTGTTAATTCCCGCACAAGATATGTCTTTTTATTGAATTTTAAAATCGCAAATACAAAAGCCACCGCAAAGCGGTGGCTTTCTTGGTTGTTCCCCTTCGAACTATTGAACAATCAACTTTAAAGATTGCTGACCATTCACAACTACTACATAAGCCCCCTTGCTTAGTTCAGTAGTAGGTAAAATAACACCCTCTACCCTATTAAATGCTTTTATATACACGCGCTGACCGCTGATTGAATACACTTCAACCAGCTCAATATTTGGATATACAATCGTAACATCTCGACCTTGGCGTGCTGGATTTGGGAAAATCAACGCCTCAGAGGTATCTACTTCAATTACTACCACCTGAATAGAACTGTAAGCTGTTGTTCCGTCAAAATCTACTTGGCGTAAACGGTAATACAATACCGAATATCCAGCCTCAACAACCTGATTATGCGTGTAATTATATTGTGTAGTTGAAGAAGTACTACCCTGCCCATCAACTTGCGCCAAGTTGGTCCAATTCAATCCATCGATCGAATATTCCACATCAAAGTAGTCATTATCTTGCTCGCTAGCAGTCGTCCAATTCAGCACGACATCACTACCTTTCTGCTCGGCAGAAAAATCGGTGAGCTCCACTGGCAACGCCGTAGAACTAATAATGGTCATGTCACCTAATAAAACAGCTTGCTGACCAGAGTCATTCACGCCTACGCGGTACGTCACTCTAAGTGAAGAAATCAATTCATTATTGGAATTCCATGCTACTTGGCTGGCTGGATCGCTGGCATCTAAGCCGCCATCAGCGTTAGGAGTAACATCATAATCCGCTGTAGCCACTTGGTCTACAATTTTAATGGTACTATTGGGATCAACCAGAGTCCCATTCAAAGGCACTTGCGCACCCAATTCATCTTGAGCTCTAACCTCCACCACGTCTTGCCAACGAGCAGAAGTGCTAATATTTCGCCAATCAATATCGGAAGTCACGAAATCTAATAGAATTACAGGCTCAGAGAACCCGAATACTAGGGTGATTTCTTCTCCTGCATCCATGGCATCGGTATCGTATAAATTTTCATTGTTATCCAGCCATACCGTAAGTCCATTTGGCCCGAAGAACCCTGTTGTACTATTTCCACCATCTTGAGTTCCGTTATAATAGATATCATTTGGATCCTCCACAGCGATTTTCACTTCAATGTTTGGTGTACAGTCGGTAATGATATCCGACCCGGCATTTTGGCCAGTTGTCCAAACCATTTCATTTCCTCGTCCAGATCCTTCCCAAGTGAATTGAGTTTCACCGCCAGGACACTGAGCTGATACTGAGAAAAAGGTTAAACAGAGTGCAATGCTTGCACTAAAGTTTTTGTAGAAATTTTTCATCCCCTATATTTTTAAATTAACAAGTAAACAGTTTATCCCCATAAGCTGTTCAACCAGTAATTTGCAATCAGGATGCCAAACGTAAAAAACCCTCGGCTTTGCCGAGGGTTTTGTTGTCCAATATTTGGTTGACTTAAAGTCTTAATTTTTTATAACTCACTGACTATAAGCCACTTTTGAGCTCAAACTGCTGTGCACCTACTTTATAGCCTTTGTTATAGATTTCAGCGGTATACATACCTTTCTGGAACGGGGTATTCTGGCTCCAGTAGAGGCAAACGCTCTTTGGTTCGTTCTCATAATTCACATAAGTACGTGTGGTATACTTCATTTCTTCACCCGTATCCTTTCCGGTAAAAACTCCTGAACCACGTTGTTCTTCATAAACGGCTACGCCCTGTGGGTCAATAATTCGAACCATGTATTCTTTATCGCCAGCGTCGGCAATAGGATTGGCTTCTAAATTGAAGCAAACTTTTACCTTCTCTACTCTCTTGTAGTTTTTGGTGTCTACTTCTTTACCACTGTTCTTGTAACGAACACCTTCGGCTAGAATACTATTCACTCGAACTACTTGACCATACTCGGCTTTCGGAGCCAATTCGTCACGTTCTGCAGTAATCTCATTCTTTTGTGCGATTAAAACAGCTGTATCAGCTTCTAGTTGCGTCTTCTCTTCTACCACTAGGGTAACTTTCTGTGTAAGACTGTCATTCGAGAATTTTAATACCTGATTCTCTTTTGTAAGCATTTGAACATTGGTTAAGAGGTTGTTTTTCTCTTGCTTCAATTGCTCAATTAGCGTACGGGCACGATCCAATTCTTGTTGCGTTAACTTTTCTTTCTTTAAAAGTCGAGCCACTTCATTTTTAGAAGATTGAGATGCTTTAAGTTTCGCAGACAATTGTCCATTTAACTCCTCATTCTTAATTTCTAAGGCCTCAAACTCTTGTTTTAAGGTTTCAAATTCTGCAGTAAGGGTGTTATACTCCTTATTTACTTCTTTCTTCTCCTCAATAACTACGGTGTTCTGCTTCTGAACCTGTCCGTACTTAACTCCAAAAAATAGGGCTAAAGCACCGAAAATTAGTGCTAGGATCCCTAAAAATACTTTAGATGCATTGTTACTCATTGTAGTTTATTTTTATAGCGGTTTAAGTTTCAGCAAAAACTTATTCCTTATAACGGTGTGCTAAAACTTATATTTCGTTGCCTAGGTAAAAAAATCCTTGACACAAATATCTATATTTGAACGCCTTAAAACAACTACGCTATACACAGTTTAGTTATTAATAAATAAACCAAATGAATTTAATGAAGAAAGGATTGGGACTAGTAGCATTTTTTGCGCTGTCTTTTACCAGTTATTCGCAAGACAAATTAGAATTGATTGATTGGCACTTAAGGGATCTAAGTGCAAGTGAGCGTGGCATTAGTTTAGAAAAAGCCTACGATGAATTATTAAACAATGCCAGTCCAAAAGAACAAGTTATTGTGGCGGTCATCGATTCTGGAATCGATATTGAGCACGAAGATTTAAAATCTGTGATCTGGACGAACGAGGATGAAATCCCAGGAAATGGCAAGGATGACGACAACAATGGCTACATCGATGATGTGCATGGATGGAACTTCTTAGGCAATGCCAATGGCGACATGGTAGGCCCAGATAACTTAGAAGTGGCTCGATTATACAAACACTACCATTCCAAGTTTGGCGGTAAAATGCTCTCTGAAGTATCAGATGCTGAAAAGGCCGAATGGAAAGCTTATCAGCGCGTGAAAAATGAATTTGAAGAAGGCAAACTCAATGCCCAGAAGGGATACGATCGTTACGAACAAATTCAAACGATGTACGACGCTTCTAAGAAAACCATCCAGGAGGCATTAGGCAAAGAAACATTCACCCCTGATGATGTAGCTCAACTCGAAGTCACTACGCCAGAACTCGGTCAAGCAAAAGGTTTATTGACGAATCTATATGACAATGGCTTCACAGAAAAAGACTTGGCAGCTTGGGAGGACTACGTGACTACACAAGCCAAGTATTATTACAACGAAGACATTGACTCTAGAAAAGATATCATTAAAGACGATGCCGATAACTTGTATGAAACAGGTTATGGAAATCCAAAAGTTTCGGGAACAGAACCCGATCACGGAACGCACGTAGCAGGAATTATTGCTGCAGTTCGCGATAATGGAATTGGAATGAATGGTGTGGCCAATCATGTTTGGATTATGCCAATTCGAACGGTGCCAAAAGGCGACGAGCATGATAAAGACGTAGCGAATGCGATTCGATATGCCGTAGATAATGGCGCGAGAGTGGTGAATATGAGCTTTGGAAAGTCGCACTCTCCACATGAAAAAATTGTGGCAGAAGCGATTCAATATGCAGAAGACAAAGGAGTGCTACTAGTTCATGCTGCAGGAAACGATGGCAATGATCTCGATACAAAATCGAATTACCCAACGAATTACTCGTCATTTATCAAAGGAAAAGTAAAGACGTATTTAACGGTAGGTGCGAGTTCCATTAATTCCGACGAGGCGTTTCCAGCCACATTTACAAATTATGGCGAGAAGAAAGTAGATGTTTTTGCACCAGGCGTGGATATTTACTCTACGTATCCTGGCGACAACTATGAATACAACAATGGGACGAGTATGGCTGCTCCGGTTGTGTCTGGAATTGCGGCTTTAATGATGAGCTATTACCCAGATTTATCGGCGAAGCAAGTAAAGAAGATTATTGAGAAGAGTGCGGTTCGTTTTGATGATTCGGTGAACTTGCCTGGATCTGGGGATGCGGAGAATGATCCTACTCAGGTGGAGTTTGATGAATTAAGTCGAACTGCTGGATTGGTCAATGCGTATAATGCGTTGAAAATGGCTGCGAAGAAGAGCAAGTACTAATCGACGAAATGTTTTTATGAATGAACAGCCCCGCCTCGGCTTTGCCGAGGCGGGGTTTTCCGTTAAAACAAGGCACTAATTCGGGCTCCCCCAGTGTGTACTGGGTCATTATCCCCAAGCTGACGCCCGTTATAACTTAAACTGACTTTTACGGCATTTCCAACCTGACGTTCTAAATTTAAACGCCACTGGGCATTGGAGCCTGGCTGCAGCCCATTTAACATGCTAAAGGTGACAGCACTTGTGCTGTCGCCGCTATACTCAATATCATTATACTCAAAGCCACCCGTTAACGCCACATTCCCAAACTTGTTGAAGTTAAAATCCCCCTTTAATTCATTATTCACCGCTGACTCACCACCCAATAAGGCAGCATTCTCACTCGATGTGTAATTGTACTCCACCCCAACACGTAAATTCGTATTCACCACCCAATTCACCCGAGGCTCGAAAGAATAAAAATCAAAGTTGAAATTTCGAGCTGCAAAATTCTCCGCATCAGCCTCTTGCCGCCCTAATCGGAAATCCGTTTGTACACTTAATTTATTCTTAAAGTAAACATCATTGGTTAATACATGCTCTAACCGACCTCTTTGCTCAAAACCAGAAAGCAACTGGTTCTTATTCTCATTTAAAATCCAACGATACGTTAATCGGAACTTATCACTCAACTTATTATAGACTAAATTGGAGTTGACCCGAACAGCCGAGGAAACCAAACTTTCATTGTCTAAATCAAAAACAAATGGATTAAATATCGACGCTTCAGCATCTTCAAACAACTTACGATCAATCGCCACCTTAGAATTCAAACTCAATTTAGCCAACCACTTTTTCAATCCTTGTTCATTCCGCCAAATTAGCTGAGGTTGGATCTGTATAAATTGATTCAAACGCGTCACATCCGCATTGATGTACTCATTCGTGGTGGTAAATACACGTACATATTCTGCTTCATCTTGAAACAACGCCACTTCAAACTCATTGATCTCCTGTAAATTATTGCCATTGTAATCATTCCACACATACACTCCTTCTCCTGGATTCACCGCGATATAAGTAAATTCCCGACGCGGCTCCCGACCACTTCCAATTTCGTAATCTGTTCCTAAACGAAAAACACCATCTAAAAAGCTGCCCGAATAATTCACCCGACTAAGCAATGAGCGCTTATCTTGCTCATTGGTTAATCCACTATTCACCACTTCTAAATCCCGATACGAAATACGCCAGGTTAACTGTTGATTTTTCAACTGCTTAAAACTACCTTCCGCATTAATGATATTGGTGTCGAATACCTCTCCTAACGCATTTAACTCCGGAGCAAAATCTTTCCGACGCTGAAAGGAAAGCTTTAATGCGGTTTTCGAACTATCAGCCGTTTCCACATAAAAGCCATATTGATCAAAGCCGATACTGGTCGGAGTAAGTAATCCTTGCAACTCATTCTCAATTTCTTTTCGCTCGTGTTCGCCCTTAAAGCCTAATCGGAATCCATTCCAAGAAGACAGCGCTTTAGATACATCATACCTTGGACGTAAAAAACTGCTGCGTATTGAATCCGATTCTTGGCCTGTCACCCAGTTAAATCGAGCATCTACTAGAAATCCATTCTTATCCAATCTATAATCTAATGCATTCTTTAAGCCGGTATAATTTCCATGCCTCAAGAAACTTGAGAAGGTATAATCGAAGCTACTTTGTAGATCAGGTTGAAATTTCAAGCCAACAATAGCATAACTCTCGTTTAATGTATCTAACACTTGATTGTCTAAGTTCCAATCCCGGATAAATTCTACGGGTCGATATCTTTCAATAGGCTGAAAGAGTTTCTGCTTGAACTCATAATTCAAGGAAGAACTCAAGATATTTTTGGTGCTATCTGCCTTCAAATAATGCTTGCCATTCCATTTTAATCGAAGTGCCCCTCCTTGATTATCGTTATTTCCAATGGTAGAGAACGTATTCAAATCACGATTCGATAATGCGGTCTCCAATTCCAATTGATTATTCTCATTGAAGGCATAAGAAGACGTCAGTGAGAAAAGTTGCTGTTGCTGAGGTGGAACGAGCTGGAGTTTAGCTACATAGTTCCCTTGAGACACTCCACCAATAGGTGCCACCCACTTAAAGACCCGACCATTCACCAAACTTTCCTCTACAACATAATCCCCATTGCCTTGCCCAACAAAAGTGAACAAGACGTTATAGAGCTGAATTGAAGGATCTTGTGAGAAGACAAAAATAGAGTCGTAAAGCTGGCCATCGACCAAAGTGTCTTGCTTCAATTCATACTGAATACGCTCATTATCAAAGGCTTCTTCTCGAAAAGAATCAATAAAGAAATCATTGACATTGTCGCCTACATCATTCAAAAAGCCGCCAATACTCAAAGTCGTATCTACCAAATTAGCCTGGTTCTTATTGTCTTGCTCGGTATATACGTTTAATCGAAAGTTGAGTTTCTCGTTGCCATAATTGGCTTCGGTTTGTAAAAAAGTACGGCTATAAACTTGATCGGTATATTCAAACTCAATGGAGATTCGACTGCGGTTGGTAATTTGAATTTTGCTCGTGAACACCAGTTCGCCCACATTATAATCAATAATATAATCGCGATCCAGTCCTCTTTCCATAGGTACACCATCAATAAACACGCGCTCTGTACCAGCCAAAATGATAATAAAGGATTCGTTATTCGCACCAAATAGTTTATACGGCCCTTGATTGCCTTCTTCTCCAACAAACTCATTCCGGGTATATCTACCCCTTGACAAAGCGCCGCTGACTTTTACATCACTCGTCCAGCCATTCGAATGCTTAAAATCACCTAAATAGTTCGCACCCTGCAAACGCTTATTATACACTAAGAAATAGGAATTGGGCTTACGTTGTTCGTAATCTCCGAGGGTGATTTGATGATTATCCTTCTTAAATTGTAAAAAGACTTGATCGAGTTCTTGAATCTGTCTGGAATTTCCCTCTGGTTGAAAAGGCACATTATCATCTGTAAGCGCCCCAACAATTTCAACGCCATTATCTAATGTACCTGCTAAACGTAAATTCAAATTTGAATTCACTACTAAATCCTGGCTGTTTCCAAAACTCAAAGATCGCCCTACTCCCCCGTCGATGTTTAAATTATCGAACTCAAAAACGTTACGTTGCTCAATATTGGTCGGAAAATAGATCAGGTCTAGACT
>JAHQVX010000033.1 GCA_019634125.1 Saprospiraceae bacterium | reverse complement strand
GTTGAATTTCCAAACCATGGTGTGTGATTTAACGGGCTTACCTATCGCGAATGCTTCATTACTAGATGAAGCTACTGCAGCTGCGGAAGCGATGAGCATGTTTTTCTCGGTATGTGAGAAGAACAGAGCCAAGAAAACCTCCAATAAATTCTTCGTTGACCATGCTGTTTTCGAGACAACAAAAGCGTTATTAGAAACTCGAGCAACGCCATTTGGGATTGAACTTGTTTATGGCAATGCGTCAGACTACCGTGCAGATAATGCATTTGTCGGTGGCATTATACAATACCCGAATGCGGATGGTGAAGTGATTGATTTCAGCGGCTTCGCCGCTGAAATGCACGCTGTAGACGCATTTGTCGTAGCTGCAGCAGATCTATTATCACTTACTCTACTCAAAAATCCGGCAAGTCTAGGCGCTGATGTCGTAGTGGGTAACTCCCAACGATTTGGTGTCCCGATGGGCTATGGCGGTCCTCATGCCGCATTTTTTGCGTGTACCGAGAATTTCAAACGCTTCGCACCAGGAAGAATTATCGGTGTGTCCGTTGACCAAGACGGCCACCCTGCATTAAGAATGGCTCTCCAAACGCGAGAGCAACACATTAAACGTGAACGGGCCACTTCCAACATCTGTACCGCTCAAGCTTTATTGGCCATCATGGCAGGCATGTATGCCGTTTGGCATGGTCCAGAAGGCCTGACTCGAATCGCGCAGTCCATTCAAAATAAAACTTCAGCCCTAAAAGTTGCCCTTGAAAATGCTGGGCTTACAGTAACCACTAATACCTACTTCGACACGCTCCGTATTTCAACTCATGAAGTAGCCAACATCAACAATCGTGCATTAGCACTTGGCTTTAATCTATTCCTGGGCAACAATCAAATCGGTGTTTCGCTGAACGAAACCACTACTTGGGATGATGTAAGCAAACTCGCCAACGCCATTACAGGCAAAGATGTCACCATCGATCGAAGTAGTTCTACCAGCATGCCTGTTGGGCTTCAACGTCAAACTGATTTCCTAACGCATCCTACGTTCAATAGCTACCGCAGCGAAACCGAGATGATGCGCTACATCAAAAAGCTGGAAAACAAAGACTTGTCTTTAACCCACTCCATGATTCCTCTCGGAAGTTGCACCATGAAACTCAATGCAGCCACCGAATTAATGCCATTGTCCTGGCCAAATTTTTCTAAAATTCACCCCTTTGTTCCGCAATCCCAAGCAGAAGGATATTTGGAAATGCTTCAGGAATTGGAAAAGGACTTAGCTGAAATTACGGGCTTCGCCGCAACCTCCCTTCAACCAAATTCTGGAGCGCAAGGAGAATACGCCGGTTTAATGACCATTCGTGCGTACCACGAAGATCACGGTCAAAGTCACCGAACTGCCATGCTTATTCCATCTTCGGCACACGGCACCAACCCTGCTAGTGCCGTCATGGCTGGCATGAAAGTCGTCGTAACTAAAGTATTAGAAGATGGAAACATCGACTTAGCGGATTTAAAAGCCAAAGCCGAACTCCATTCCGACAATTTAGCCGGCATCATGATTACCTATCCTTCTACGAATGGCATTTATGAAGCAAGCGTTACGGAAGTTTGTTCCATCGTACATGAACATGGTGGCTTAATCTACATGGATGGGGCAAATATGAACGCGCAAGTTGGGCTTACAAGTCCGGGCATTATTGGTGCGGATGTTTGCCATTTAAACCTGCATAAAACCTTCGCGATTCCACACGGAGGTGGTGGCCCTGGCATGGGCCCAATCTGTGTCAACGAAAAGTTAGCACCTTATTTGCCTGGGCATCCATTGGTAGCAACTGGAGGTGAAAAAGGCATTTCACCCATCTCAGCAACGCCTTTTGGAAGTGCCAGTATCTTGCTGATCTCTTATGCTTACATTAAGATGTTAGGAGCGGGAGGCTTGAAAAAAGCCAGCGAATATGCCATTCTCAATGCCAATTATTTGGTGGAATGCTTAGATGAGCATTATCCCATATTATATCGCGGCAATAACAACCGAGTAGCCCACGAGTTTATCATAGATCTTCGTCAGTTTAAAAAGTCGATAGGCATTGATGCAGAAGACGTGGCCAAACGGCTCATGGATTATGGCTTTCACGCACCTACAATGAGTTGGCCGGTTCCAGGTACCATAATGATTGAGCCAACGGAAAGCGAAAGCAAAGCTGAATTAGATCGCTTCACGGAAGCCATGATTCAGATCCGAGAGGAAATCAAAGAGGTGGAATTAGGTCTTGTAGAGGCAGAAAACAATGTGTTAACTAATGCACCACACACGTCTAATTTACTCCTAAGCGATGACTACAATTTGCCTTACAGCAGAGCGAAAGCAGCTTATCCATTAGAATGGGTGAAATCAGCTAAGTTCTGGCCATCGGTTCGTCGGGTGAACAATTCACATGGAGATCGAAACTTGGTCTGTACTTGTCCGCCTATCGAGGCCTACGAAAGCGCCGAGGTCGATTAGCTTTTCTATCTTTGTGGTGTGAAGGAAGCACTCAGCTCTTATATCCAAGAACAGGATTTGTTCAACCCTGCAACTGATCGCTTACTGCTGGCAGTAAGCGGAGGGGTGGATTCGATGGTATTGCTGGACTTGCTGAATCAGATGGGTGTAAAAATTGCAGTGGCACACTGCAATTTTCAACTCCGAGGGAAAGCCTCCGACGCCGACCAACAACTGGTTGAAACAACCTGCCTTCAAAAAGGGCTTACGCTCCATAAAAACACCTTCGACACGAACAGTTATGCCGCAGAAAATAAAGTTTCTATCCAAATGGCCGCGCGGGAACTCCGCTATGACTGGTTCAACAGCCTGGTAGACGAATACAAGTATCACTATATCGTTACGGCCCACCACCTTAATGACTCCGTGGAAACCCTTCTTCTCAACCTGACCAAAGGAACGGGTATTAATGGCTTAACAGGTATTGCCCCTAAAAGGGGTCGAATTATCCGCCCTCTACTGTTCGCTTCAAAAGAAAACATCTTAGCCTACGCAAAAACACATTCCATTGCATACAGAGAAGATGCTTCAAATGCTTCTTCTGAATATGAACGCAACTTCATTCGACATCACGTTATTCCAGCATTGAAGTCGATAAACCCAAGCTTAGAAGCCACTTTTTTCCGCTCGATGTCGAACTTGCAATTCGCCCAACATGAAGTCTCTAAGGTTGTTCGAAAAAACAAACGAAAATACTTGCACGATGTTGGGCCCTATGATGCGATTTATATTCAGCAATTAATGGGACATCCTTACCCAACTGAATTACTATACACATTGATCGAAGATTTGGGCTTTAATCGAGATCAAACTCAGGAAATCGTAGAAAATGTGTGGACTCAAAGTGGAAAGGAATTCTTAAGTAAAACCCATCGGATTGTTATCGATCGGAACCAATTGTTATTATTGGCTAAATCGGAAAGGCGGGCTATTTATGAACAGATTACCTTGTCGCTAACGGAGACGGACATTGCTGATAGTAAGATCACTTTTGAACAGGTAGACTCCCTACCCGACTTTTCTCAAGTTGGAATGGAGACCGCCTATTTATGCTTAAATAAGTTAGAATTCCCTTTAGTTATTCGAAGTTGGAAGCCGGGCGATTACTTTTATCCATTGGGCTTAGGCAAAAAGAAGAAACTCAGTCGTTTTTTTATCGATCAGAAAGTGTCTATGCCTGACAAAGAGCGTGCTTTGGTCCTTGTAAGTGGTGAACGCATTGCATGGGTCATGGGTTATCGTATAGACGAACGTTTTAAGGCCAGTGCGTCTACTCCGAGTTTGAAAGTCCAGGTGACTTAACCGAATTCCGGTATATCTTGAACTCCCCTTCTCCTTTTCTTTTTGCAGAAAGCCATATCATACTTTTGAACTGTTGAAAGGAAATAAATTCAACACATTAACTTAATAAGCTATGAAAAGGACATTGATTTTTGTGTTAATGTTGTCGATCGGACTAAGTTGGCTCATTCGACTTGTCATACAAACGATCAACAATTCATTTTCAAAGAGTTAGCCCAAAACTCACCATTTTCAGGTATCTAAAAAACTCACCGAATTCGGTGAGTTTTTTTTGACAAATATTATGCAAATTTGTATAAGTAATTTTAATCAAAACTGTCTGATCACGATGTTTTAGTCCCGCATACTGTCCACGTCGTGATTTTTCCGCCACGCTTTCAGCGTGGCGGTTCTTTTTTATAGTCAAAGTTTTACCTTTGCTCCATCAATTAAATCATACATCGAATAAATATGAAAGTAACCGTTGTAGGCGCAGGTGCCGTAGGTGCAAGTTGCGCAGAATACATTGCCATTAAAGATTTCGCTGCAGAAGTCGTTTTACTTGACATCAAAGAAGGCTTTGCCGAAGGCAAAGCCATGGACTTGATGCAAACCGCTTCACTCAATGGCTTCGACACAAAAATTGTTGGAACAACCAGTGATTACAGTAAAACAGCTAACAGCGATATTGCAGTCATCACTTCTGGAATTCCTAGAAAGCCAGGCATGACTCGAGAGGAGCTCATCGGAATTAATGCAGGTATTGTAAAATCGGTTTCTTCGAGCATTTTAGCGCATTCCCCAAATGCAATTATCATCGTAGTCAGCAATCCAATGGATACTATGACATACTTAGTCCACAAAACCACTGATATTCCTAAGCATCGAATTATTGGAATGGGCGGCGCATTAGACAGTGCCCGTTTTAAATACCGTTTGGCAGAAGCATTAGACTGCCCAATTTCTGATGTAGACGGCATGGTCATCGGCCAGCACAGTGATAAGGGCATGGTGCCTTTGACTCGTATGTCGACCCGAAATGGCGTTCCAGTATCTAATTTCTTAAGTGCTGAGCGCTTAGAGCAAGTAGCTGCAGACACGAAGGTGGGTGGAGCTACATTAACGGGTTTATTGGGTACAAGTGCATGGTATGCTCCAGGTGCAGCAGTATCGGGATTAGTTCAAGCCATCGCCAACGACCAAAAGAAAATTTTCCCATGTTCTACCCTTCTTGATGGAGAATACGGTTTAAGTGATATTTGTATTGGCGTTCCAGTAATTCTTGGTAGAAACGGTATTGAGCAAATCGTGGATATTCCATTAAACGATGCCGAAAAAGCACAAATGCAAGCCAGTGCTGAATTGGCAGCGAAAACAAATAGTTTATTAGAAATTTAAGCCTTGTTGTAAGGCTTTAGCTTCATCCCCTCGGCTTTGCCGAGGGGATTTTTCGTTATAAAAACCACATCCCTTCTTCCAAGAGTTCCTTATACTTCTTTGAATCAAAGCTATATAAATAAGGTGCTTTGTTGGCGGCTCCTGTCATTAACTTATCGTGCCGAATTAATACATCTAATTTCAACATCTTACGCTGAAAATTCCCTCTGTCCAACTTCTTCTGTAAAATGGCTTCGTACAATTTCTGCAAATCCCGCATAGTAAACTTTTTAGGCAGCAACGACTTCCCCACGGGAATGTGTTGGATTTGCTGCTGTAAAGTGTCCATGGCTTTCTGAATAATTTCTTCATGATCCAAAAACAATGAAGGCAATTCAAGAATAGGTAACCAAGCACACTCCGAACTGGTTAAATCAGTTTGTAACTTGGCCCTCTTTGGATTAATGAGCGCCAAAAATCCGGTGGTCAGGAATCGTTGATCAAACCAGGCATGGTATTGTTGAATCAAATCGGCGGGCAGTTCATCGGTAAATCCATCAAACTGTCTATTGCCTTCCGTTCGATTCACGCTACTGAAAATATGAAACTGCTTTAAGAAGACGTTCTTCAGTCCTGTACGCTCAAACATAATTCGACCAACAGCTTCTTCTAACTCTTCTTCTTTTCCCAGAAAACCGCTAGGAAGCGCCCAAAGATCGTGAGATCTCGATTTGAGTAACAAGATGTGCAAGGCTTCTTTTTTATAGCCGAACACTACACAATCTAAGGAGATGCCCGGGTGATAATTGGGGTACTTACTGACTAAGTTTTTTAAAATGTAAATATCGTCTTGCACTTTTTTCTTTCCCTAAAATTAGTTAATATTGTGTTACAAAGACACATTAGTGTTTTTATCCCGCTAATTGATTTGCCTTTGTGTAGAGAGGCAAATTATGCATTCCCCCGCTTCCAGCGGGGGAATTCTTTTCCCCGCTTCTTCCTATCTTTCAGTTTTAAAAATAAAGTATTTTTCAATTTTGACTCCTGAGCGCCACAAAAAACTCACCAACGTATTAACCCATCGACAGTCCAGCTTAGTAGTTGTGATGGAAAATGTACACGACCCACATAATATAATGGCCGTGGCCAGATCTTGTGATGCTATCGGCATACAAACCATTTATACTATTGGAATGGTCGATGGAGAAGAATTCAATATTAAGCAGAAAGGCGGTAGATCTTCTTCTAGCGCCAACAAATGGGTAGACTTTAAACATTTTGAAACGGTTGAGGACTGTTATGCCGCCCTCCGGTCGGCAGGTTTCACCATCTTATGTACGCATTTGGATGCACAAGCTGAGGAACTTTGTGAGGTAGACTTTACGAAACAAGTGGCCTTAGTATTTGGAAATGAGAAGGAAGGCATTACTGAAGAGGCCTTGAGGCGGGCCGATGGCAACTTTGTAATCGAGCAAGTGGGAATGATCCAGAGCTTAAATATTTCGGTAGCCTGTGCTGTTACCTTATATGAAGCTTTCCGCCAAAGGCGGAAAGCAGGATTTTATCAACACCAACAGCTGTCTGAAACTGAATATAAAGCTATCTTTGAGCGCTGGAGTAAAAAACCTCCCAAACAGACCTAACAGGCACGCTTTATGGAAAAAATTGTCGTTTTTGATTTCGGCTCTCAGTACACACAACTTATCGGGCGAAGACTTCGTGAAATCGGGGTGTTTAGTGAAATTATCCCCTTTCATGCGTCGTTGAAACTCGACAACTCTATAAAAGGCATTGTTTTATCAGGCAGTCCAGCCAGTGTCCTTGAAGAGGCCGCACCTCAGTTTCCCATCGATGCTTTTATCGGGAAAGTGCCTATTCTAGCGGTATGCTACGGGGCACAATACATTGCCCAGCAACTTGGTGGAAAGGTAGAACGCTCTCAGAAAAGAGAGTATGGTCGAGCATTACTAAGCAATGTGCAAACGAGCGGCATCTTTGAAGGCATTGCAGAAGGGTCACAAGTCTGGATGAGTCACGGAGACACCATTTTGCAGCTGCCGGAGGCAGCTGCTTCCATCGCCTCAACACACGATATCCCTATCGCAGCCTATGAAATTAATGGCCAACAACAACCCGTTACAGCCTTGCAATTTCACCCAGAAGTCTACCATAGTTCCGATGGACTAACCATGCTTAAAAATTGGGCCTTTAACATTTGTAATTGCTCCGGAAATTGGACACCAGCTGCATTCGTGGATAGTACCGTGCAACAATTAAAATCCACCATCGGCAGCGATAATGTTGTTCTAGGCCTGTCTGGAGGTGTAGATTCCTCAGTAGCCGCACTTCTACTCCACAAAGCCATTGGGCAACAACTGCATTGCATCTTTGTAGATAATGGTTTGCTCCGAAAAAATGAATTCCACGATGTCTTAGAAAGCTACAAAGACCTCGGCTTAAATGTGAAAGGCGTAGATGCGTCTGAACACTTCCTATCCGAACTAAAAGGCATTTCAGATCCAGAGAAAAAACGAAAAACCATTGGACGTGTTTTCATAGAAGTTTTTGAAGCAGAAGCTAATGCTATCGACAATGTAAAATGGTTAGCCCAAGGCACCATTTATCCAGATGTTATTGAATCGGTCTCTGTTTACGGCCCATCTGTGACGATTAAATCGCACCATAACGTAGGTGGCCTTCCTGAAAAACTCAATTTGAAAATCGTAGAGCCCCTCAATAAAATTTTCAAAGACGAAGTACGACGTGTTGGAGCAGAATTAGACCTCCCAAAAGACATTTTACATCGGCACCCTTTCCCAGGCCCTGGCCTGGCTATTCGGATTTTAGGCGATATTACTCCCGATAATGTCCGTTTACTCCAAGAAGCAGATCATATTTACACTTCATCGCTTAAGGAAACTGGACTTTATGATAAGATTTGGCAAGCAGGTGCAATATTGTTGCCCATAAAATCCGTTGGAGTCATGGGTGATGAACGCACCTACGAACAAGTGGTTGCCCTACGTGCAGTAACATCCACCGATGGAATGACCGCAGATTGGTACGATTTTCCTACTTCGTTCTTAAGGAAAGTATCCAATGATATTATTAATCAAGTAAAAGGAATAAATAGAGTTGTTTATGACATTAGTTCAAAACCACCGGCCACTATTGAGTGGGAATAAACTTTGGCTGTTATTGGTAGTGCTTATGTTCGCCACCCAGAGCTGTAGCATTTTCCAAAAGAAGTCGAAAACACCTACTCCACCGCCAGAAATCGTAGAACCGGTCACCGATAAAGAACCAGAAGAAGAGGAAGTGCCCGATGCGCCTGAAATTATTGATGTAGTTGACGAAGACACCATTAAACGTGATTTGCCAATTCTCAAAGATGTAGTCAATGTTGGTGTCATCCTTCCTTTCGACTTAGATAATTTACAAGCGACAAATTCTTTTTCTACAGCTTCTAAAAACTCCTTTCAACTCTATAAAGGCATTCGACTTGCGCTAGAAGACCTTGAACTAAATGATGTAGACTTAAAAGTGCATGTACTCGACAACAAACGTTTAGATACGCGCACCAAATCGTTGATTGCTGACGAAAGCTTTAAAGACATGGATGTGGTCATTGGTCCACTCTATCCAAAAAATGTTCGAGCTGTAGGACTGTTTGCGAAGCAGAATGAAATTCCGTTTATTTCACCGCTTTCTTCTGTAACTAGCTTAGCTGTTGAGAATCCATTCATTTACAGCGCAGTAGCTACGAAGCAAACGCGTTACGAAGTACTCTTTGACTATTTAAAGGCGAATTATTCCAACCCGAACATTGGTATTATGTACCAGCCGTTGAGCAAGGAAGTAGCCACGAAAGATGAAGTGGTTTCTGTTGCTCGCCAAAAAGGCTTAACAGTTACCGAACAAATCAGTGAAGGGGCTGAAATGTTTTCTGCAGTAACAAATTTATTAGAAGCAGGTAGAGAGAATATCGTACTAGTACCAGCTGGCAACGACGAAGAAGGTCAGCTATATGTAGATCGACTATTAGGCTATTTAGAATTCGAATCCAACAATTTTGACATTACAGTAGTAGGCATGGAAGAATGGAATGGGTATAACAGTATTGCCCCATCTAAGTTTGGTGTGGTGAAGACCTTAGTCTTAGATCGCTACTTTGTGGATACGTACAACAGCACTGTTGTTTCCAAAATGAACGACTTACGCCTTCGTAACGGTGGGAAAGCACTCACGATCTATTCGCTTCAAGGCTATGACATTATGAGCTATATCGGGGAATTGATTGAAATGAATGGCACTGATTTCATGGATGAATTTGGTCAACGCCCATACACTGGACTTCAAACTCAGTTTATTTTCGATGACTTCCGAAATGATTTCAAAGAGAATAAATTCATCAACATTGTTCGCTACAACAATGGAGCTTGGGAATTACAAAACCGGTAAATGATGGCGGGCATCCATTTCCTGATTACCCGATTTAACATTCGGTTTGCTGAGGGAAAGGAGGTTAGCGAATCGTGGACACGCCATCGTTGGGAGCTGTTTCAACAGTATTGCCTACCTTCGATAGAACAACAGACTTGTCGAGATTTTCATTGGTTGCTGTATATCTCACCAAATACACCAAAACCGATTTTAAAGGAACTGGAGCACACCGCTTCGCGGTGTGCTATGCTCCGAATCGTGCCCATCGCCGACGATGTGGCCATGAAAGCCCATTGGAAACAAACCGTTCAAACAGAAAGCCAAGGAGTTGATTGGGTAGCGACATCGAGGCTAGACAGCGACGATGCCTTAGCATTGGACTTTATAGCGTCTGTTCAGGCCTATGGACCCACCGCGAAGCGGTGGGTAATCAACTACAACAAAGGCCTCACCCTACTCCACCAAGAACAGCCATTTGTCTACCAAATCAACGCCCCAGCAAATCCCTACATCTCATTAGTAGAACCCGTTAGCCATAACATCGAAACGATTGTGGGCAAAGACCACCAGCAATGGCTAAAAGACCCGAATTACAAAGAATTCGATACCGATCACCCGATGTGGCTTCAAATCATCCATCAAAAAAACGTGATTAATGAAGTGGCTGGCACGCCCATAAAGTACAACCACTTCCCGAAACAATTTGGCATTCCAAACCCCAATTACACCGATAATTATTGGTTAAAAAGCACGTCAAAGAAGCTTTTTCGCAGCCTAAAAAACAGATTAAAATAGGCCTGTAGAAATCTACACACCTTCGACTTAGGAAAGGTGACTTAAATACGTATATTTGCCCGTCAATTTTTTAACGTAGAAAAAAGCACATTAGAAGATGCAAGGTAAAGGATTTATTAAGGTGATCGCTGTAGTGCTGATTCTCTTGAGTGCCTACCAGTTATTATTTACCTGGAAAGCCAATCAAGTAGAAAAAAAGGCCGACGACTTGGCCAAAAAAGAAGCTACAGCCTTAAACCTTGTTGGTGATGACAACATCGCTTTTACCCGACGCTACAGAGAAAATTACCTAGACTCGCTCTATGAAGAGCCGGTGTTCCTAAACTTCTTTAAGTATAAAACTGTAAAGCAAGGAGCACTTAAACTCGGATTAGACTTGAAAGGTGGTATGAGCGTTGTGTTGGAAGCAGACATCCCCAACTTAATCAAAAACCTCTCTGGTGACTCTAAAAATCAAGCTTTTCTAGATGCAATTGCCAAAGCAAAAGCAGATCAAGAGAACTCTCAAGAAGAGTTCGTTGACCTTTTTGTAAATGCTTTTGGTGGTACAGATGCACAGTTAGCTAGTATTTTTCAAAGTCCCGACAATGATGAGGAATTAGGCTTTAACGCCAGCAAGGAAAAGATTCGTGACTACTTAAAGAAGCAGGCCGAAGACGCTTTCCAGAGTACCTATGACATCATTCAATCGCGAATTGACCAAACTGGTCTTTCTTCTCCAAATATTCAAAGACAACAGAATACAAAGAGAATTATCATAGAAATGCCTGGGGTTGAAAACCCTGAAGCCATCCGTAAATTGATTGTTGCGGAAGCCAACTTGGAATTCTATGAGATGTATGTAAACACTGAATTAACGGCGTATTTAGAAGCTGCTAATGAAGCAGTGAAAAACCAAATCGCCCTTGAGAACCCAACAGAAGTTGCTGATGAACCAGTAGTAGAACCAGAAGAAGAAGAAGAAGAAGAAGCAACGATCTTACCTGAAACATCGGAGCCGGAAGACTCTTCTGAGAATCAAACCTTAGAAGAATTACTCGGTGAAGGTGAAACCGTTCAAGAGGAACAAAGCAGAGCGGAAATCTTAAAAGACTTCCCGCTTACTTATATCTTAAATCCTACGCAATTCCCAAGTTATGAACTTGGTTTCGTTCGTAAGATTGATACACCCAAAGTGAACGACTACCTTAAAATGGAAGAAGTTCAAACCATTTTCCCACAAAGCGTGCGCTTGTTCTGGGGCTCCAAAGCTGAAGAACGAACCACTGCCGATGGCGAAAAGGTGATTGGTGTTCCAATTTATGCCATGCGTGGAGACCAAGAAGGGAATCCACAAATGGATGGTGGTGCTATCACTAATGCAACACAAGACTTCGATCAGCGTAATAACCCGTCCATCAGCATGACTATGAACCAAGAAGGGGCATTACAGTGGGAAGACTTAACACGGTTGAACGTAGACAAGCCAATTGCCATCGTATTAGATGACAAAGTATACTCTTTCCCAACGATTCAAAATGTAATTGCTGGTGGAAGATCAAGTATTACCGGTAAGTTTTCGGTAACAGAAGCTCAAGATTTAGCTACTGTAATTAAAACAGGTAAGCTCGATGTACCCGCTAAGATTATTGAAGAAGCCATTGTTGGACCTACACTTGGTAAGAAGAATATTCGAACAAGTTTACTTTCTCTATTAGTTGGTCTAGGCCTCGTACTCGTGTTCATGGCTCTATACTACGGAAAAGCAGGTTGGATTGCTGATTTAGCGCTCTTGTTCAACTTATTCTTAGTCATTGGTATTCTTGCTGCAACTGGCGCCACGTTAACACTTCCTGGTATTGCAGGATTAGTATTAACCATTGGTATGGCAGTAGATGCGAACGTGATCATCTTTGAGCGGGTTCGAGAAGAATTAGCGAAAGGAAAAGAGCTCTTTGCAGCTGTAAGAGACGGCTACAAAGCATCTTACTCCGCCATTATCGATGCGAACGTAACGACCTTAATTATTGCTGCCCTACTCCTCATTTTCGGGATTGGGCCAATTAAAGGATTCGGAACGGTATTAGCCATTGGTATTCTTACTTCTTTATTCACTGGTGTATTATTCACTCGAGTGATCAAAGACGATATGTTGGTGAAGAAAAAGCATATTTCTTACTGGACAAAGACTTCGGAAAAATGGTTCAGGAACTTGAACTTCGATTTCTTAAGCAAGCGGAAGTTAGCTTATGTTATTTCTGGAATCATTGTTTTTGCCAGTTTGGCGAATTTAATTGCACGTGGTACAGATGCTTTCGACTTAGGTGTTGACCTGAGTGGTGGACGTTCGTATACGGTAAAATTCGATCAAGCGGTTCAGTCCAGTGAAGTAAAATCTATTCTTGATGAAGCTTTCCCACAAGGTACATCAACGGTTGTTCGAACCTTTGGTAGTGACGATCAATTAAAAATCACGACTTCTTTATTAACCAAAGAAGTAGGAGAAGAAATTGATGCTCAAGCAGAAGAAACGCTTTACAATGCATTGAAGAGCCAGCTCGGTGCAGATGTGAGTTTAGATAGCTTCAAGAAAGACAACTTACAAAGCCGACAGCGCGTTGATGCTACCATTGCCGATGACTTGAGAAGTCAGGCACGTTGGTTGACTTTACTCGCATTAGGAGCGATTTTCTTATACCTCTTAGCGCGATTCTTGAAGTGGCAATATGGTTTAGCAGCCGTAGTTACTCTGGCGCACGATACGTTAGTATTGTTAGGCATTTTCTCTTTATTTAGAAGCTTTATGCCTTTCGCCCTTGAAGTTGACCAAGCCTTTATTGCGGCCTTATTAACGGTTATTGGTTACTCCATTAACGATACCGTGGTAGTATTTGACCGAATTCGAGAATACTTAAGGTTATACCCTAAGAAGCCATACAAAGAAGTGATTAATGCAGCGATTAACAGTACGTTAAGTAGAACGTTGATTACGTCATTAACTACGTTGATTGTATTGCTTTTCTTATTCATATTTGGTGGAGAAGTAATCAAAGGCTTCGCCTTTGCTTTACTCATCGGAGTTATCGTAGGTACCTACTCTTCGATCTTCGTTGCCACACCAATTGTAGTTGACTTATACACGAAAGGTGGTAAGTCTACAACCAAATAGTTGATATAAACCAACTCGATATATTCCCCGTCTCGGCAAAGCCGAGACGGGGTTTTCTTTTGGGAACTAAAATTCCAAAACCACGTTATATTTACATCATGTCGTACTTTGTAGCGCTAGACGTAGGGGGAAAACGAACGGGAATTGCCATTACCGACGAATTGAATATCATTGCCAGTGGACTAACTACTGTAGCAACCGATGAGCTTATCCCGTTTCTACAACAATTACAACACGATAAAGCCTTTAACACCATCGTACTTGGAAAACCCCTAGGACTAGATGGAAAAGCCACCGATGCCACAGCAATAGTTAATCAAGTGAGTCAGAAAATCAAACATCAATTTCCCGAAGTGCTTATTGATTATGTCGATGAACGATTCACCTCCAAACTCGCCATGCAAGCCATGGTGGCCAGTGGTATGAGCAAAAAAAAGCGGCGCAAAAAAGAAACCATCGACGAGGTAAGTGCGACACTTATATTACAAACGTATTTAGAACAAAATAGATGATCTACCCGATAGTCGCCTATGGCGATCCCGTATTAAAGAAAGTAGCCAAGGACATTGACCTCCAGAACGAAGCCTTGCCGAAACTTCTAGAGAACATGTGGCAAACCATGTATAATTCGAATGGAATTGGATTAGCAGCTCCCCAAATTGGCAAATCCATCCGTGTATTCTTAGTGGATACCGAACAGCTAGAAGAAGCCGATCCCGATGAATATCCAGGTGGAATTAAAGCGGCCTTTATCAATGCCAAGATTGAAGCGTATAACGATACAGAAGATACCCGTGAAGAAGGATGTTTGAGTATTCCCGGTATTAATGGCGATGTAGATCGGCCTACTGAAATTACCATTACATATTTCGACGAAAGCTTAAAACAGCAGACGAAAACGTTCTCTGGCTTCAACGCACGCGTCATCCAACATGAATACGATCATATTGAGGGTAAACTCTTCACTGAAAAATTAAGCCCACTTAAAAGACGCTTGCTGAAAGGAAAACTCGATAAGATTTCCAAAGGCAAAGTAGATGTAAAATACCGTATGCGATTCCCACAAAAATAAGTTCATGCTTTACCGATTTGTTCTTCTACTCGTATCTCTACTACCTAACCTAATAGTTGGAGCGCAAACAAAAATTCCAACGGCAGAATTGCAGGAGGATTTTGCAGTTATGCGCGATAAAATCTGTAAGTACAATGCAGGGTTGTATGAATTTGTTGAAGAAGCGCAACTTATGAATTATTGGGATAGCCTTGCAGCCACCATTACTCAGCCTATGACTGAACGGGAATTCAGTCAGGTTATCGTAAAAGCCTTAATACCGGTTAAGGAACGGCATATGAGTCAGGGATTTTCCAAAAAGAGTGAATACACCATCAAGTACACGAAGAATCAACGAAAGGTCTTACCGCTGTATGTGTATTTCATGGATAATGACGACGCTTATATTCTTCGAAACGCATCTACAGATAGCACGATTCAGCCAGGAGCAAAGCTCCTGGCTATAAACGATAAGCCCATCCAACACGTTCAACAACAAATATTCGATCACATCATTGTTGACCAAGGCGTGACCTCGTGGAAGTACTTCGAAACCAATGCAAAGTTTAATGCCCTCTACTATCAATTTGTAGACACGGTGTCTACCTTTAATATCCAATTTGTAGACACTCTCGGAATTACAAAATCAGCCATATTAGAAGGTGTGACGCGAAAAGTATACCTCGATAGTGTGAACACGCAAACGAAACGGATTTTCGATATTGACAGTACGGAAACCATTATTCGAAAACCGTTAAGCACGGAGTTTTACGACTCGATCAGTGTAGCAAAGCTTAAAATCAGCACATTCAATAAAGAAAAACTCCGGAAAGGAAAAGTTCAATTCAAAAGTGCGGTCAACACATTCTTCGATGAGGTGGCTGAGAAAAACATAGCGCATGTAATCATCGATGTGCGGGGAAATACGGGTGGACGAATCAAGTACTTAGCCCATGTATTGAGTTACATCAAAAAGTCGGAAGAGCGCCCAGAATTATTAGATCGAACATATTACCGTTGGTTAAAACCGAAGGAAACGCGAAGTAAGGAGGAAAAAGCTCCGAAGCAACAAAAAGATTATTTTGATGGAGAAGTCTACGTTTTAACCGACGGCGGCTCCTACTCCGCAGCAGTAATGATGGCGGTATTCGCTCGAGAACTGGCCGATGCCAAAATTGTAGGTCAACCAACTGGTGGACGTTATAATGGAACTACAGCAGGCAGTTTCAAAGAAGTAAAGTTGAAAAATTCGAATTTAAGGGTGCGTGTTCCCCTCACCTTGTTTAGCTATTTCGTTGAAGAGCAAGAAGAAGGAGGTGTTCAGCCAGACATTGAGGTGTCTAAGAAAATTGAAAACTTTTTCGAAAAGAGTGATTACCAATTGGAGACGTTATTGGAGCACATCGAGCAAAACGGCGCTAGCCAATGAGTTGGTCGATCAAATCGTTTACCGAGCTCAGCAAAGCTGAGCTCTACGCCATCCTCAAACTTCGAGTAGATGTATTTGTGGTAGAACAAGCTTGTGCCTACCCTGAAATTGATGACCAAGACCAAGCGGCCATCCATATTCTATATCAAGCATCGGGAAAGTTGGCCGCTTATGCGCGTATTGTACACGAAAAAGGCCATTGGCACATCGGGCGTATTGTGGTCGCCCCGAGTTGGCGACAACGAGGATTAGCCCGGGAAATCATGGAACGGGCAGAAGCCTATTGTTGGCAGGAATTACAGGTGCACGAAGTGCACCTGTCCGCACAAACCTACCTCGAAAAATTCTATACCTCACTCGGCTATCAAACCTATTCTCAACCCTACGACTGGGACGGCATCGATCATGTTGATATGAAGAAAGTGCGTACATAAAATTATCTTGTAAATGCATCGTTATAAACCTATGCATTTATTCAAATCAATCCTCTTTTTCTTTGCATTCGGCTTTATCGCTTGTACCGTAAAAACAGAAGACCAATCTTCAAACCAAGAAACAATAAAAACAACTACCCAAGAAGTCAAAGAGCTCACCTTCGATCAAGAAACAAATACCATCCATATAATCGTTGCTTTGTGTGATAACATCTACCAAGGAATTGTACCCGTTCCTGAAAGTCTCGGGAATGGACAAGACACCAAAAACAATCTTTATTGGGGAAGCCGATACGGAATCAAAAACTATTTCAACCTTAGCCAAGAGTGGACACTTATAGATGCCCATGAAAAGGATTCTGTGATTTTAGAACGCCTTGTATTCAAACACAATTTTAAAAGCTACTATGTTGTTGCTGATGCCTATAATGGACGTTTTATTAAAACAGCTACTGAACATTTCCTTGCCTCAAGTGCTGGAATAACAAAAGAGGTACTTAAAGCAGATGGAAAAAAGATCGGAATAAATGGAAACGCTAGAATGCTTGCATACATTGGCCACGATGGCTTAATGGACTTCTCATTAGATGAAGAATATAAAAACCAAGATGGTATCCAAAGAGATGTGGCGGTCCTGGCGTGCTTCAGCAAACACTATTTCGAACCACACTTAGAGAAAGCCAATGTGAATCCGTTACTTTGGACTACAGGTTTAATGGCACCAGAAGCATATACCATTCACGATGCGATTTCTGGATATGTCCTCAATGCATCTAATGAAGCCATTCGATTAAAAGCGGCCCAAGCTTATTCTAAATACCAAAATTGTAGTTTAACGGCAGCAAAAAACTTGCTTGTAACTGATTAAATGAAACGTAAACTTTTCAAAACCCTACTCATTAGCGGGCTCTTAATCCTACTTCTGCCCCTAACGACCGTTGTAGTGCTCCGCAAGCCCAATCCAAAACTCCTGACTAACCATCAACAAAACCAAGTATTCCTTCCAACCGAAGATGGAAAAGCCCTCATGGGATGCGTCTTCCTCCCTGCCGAACAACCCAAAGCCAACATTATTTTCCTACATGGAATTCGTGGCAACTATGGCCATTTTTACAAAACTGCTCAAGACTTTCAACAACGCGGCTATAATTGCATGCTCGTCAATCTGAGAGGCCATGGTAATAGCGGAGATCTGACCACTAGTTATGGCTTTCGAGAAAAACACGACATGAATGAAATTGCCTCATTTCTTGCGACCAAAAATGACTTACCAACCGGGATTTGGGGCACTTCCCTTGGTGGAGCTGTAGGGCTACAAGCCCTTGGAGAATATCCGGATGAATTCGCATTTGGAGTGATCGAAAGCACTTTTACCACGTTGCATGAAGTCGTCTTCGATTACTTTAGCAAATTCACTACCATTCAAAACAAGAACATTTCTAATTGGCTCATCAACACCGCTGCTACTTACACAGCTTTTGATCCAGTTGCTGTTCAGCCAGAACGCAGTGCAAAACACATTCAATGTCCAGTATTTATGGC
>JAHQVX010000003.1 GCA_019634125.1 Saprospiraceae bacterium | reverse complement strand
CTGTCGGGTAATACAATGTCTTGGATTTTTTGTTGAGTAGATGCGCTGTAAATGCTTACAGTTCCATCCACCCGATTAGCAATTGCAAAAAAGCCTTGAGAATCATTAAATTCATCATCGTCGGAGCAACTGAATAAACAGCCCACAACGAGAAGTAACAAAAAAGGGAAAGTCGGTTTCATTTTGTTTTCAAGTTTAGTTCACGTGAAGATTTAATTCTACTATCACGAAAACCTCACAAGAAGGTTACAAAACGATAAATTTCAGGCTTGGCTCGTCTCCGGTTGCTGACACGCTTCTTCAGGTTTTGCGCCACAAACAGTGCATTCCCCAATTTCATTTTTTAGCATGGGATTATTCGTGGCACAAGTTCCGTGAAACTCGCCATCTTTCTTGAGTAGAATACGCGTGCTCATTAAGATGAAAAACAAGGCCATGACGACGACTGCTGCTATGAACGTTGATAACATAAGGTAAAGTTAGGCTAAACTTTTTTCAATTTCCACCTTCCTTTCCGGAAAAGCCAAATCAAAATGATGGCCATGATGGTTTCCGCAATCACTACTGCCCAAAACACGCCTTTTGGAGAGTCTAAATATTTCGCGAGAAAATAGGCGAGGGGAATTTCAATCATCCAAAAGCAAATGAAGTTCACCCAAGTAGGCGTTTTCGTATCGCCAGCACCGTTAAAAGCCTGACTGAGCACCATGCCGTAAGCAAAAACGACATAGCCGACGGAGAAGATTTTCAAACTATTTTTGCCATGAAAGATGACTTCAGGATCGGAGCTAAAGAAGGCCAGTAGGGGTTCAGCAAATATGAAATAGATCACAGCAACTACGAGTAAGAAGTACATATTGAGCTTCGCGGATTTCCAGGCAGATGCTTCAGCGCGTTCTGGTTGTTGCGCACCTAGGTTTTGGCCGACTAGAGTAGCGGCAGCATTGGCTAATCCCCAAGCGGGAAGGATGGTGAAGATGAGAATGCGTATGGCCAACGTATAGCCGGCAGTGGCTGCTTCGCCAAAGCTCATAACGATCTTAATCAAGAAAATCCAGGAGGCAGAGGCAATCAGCATTTGTCCAATTCCACCTAGAGATAGTGAAATGATTTGTTGGATTAATTCTCGTTTCGGTCGAAAGTATTTCGATAGGATTTTGATGACGGACTTCCCATTAAATAGGTGAGCTAATTGATAGACGACACCTACGCTTCGCCCGATCACTGTGGCTACAGCTGCACCCTTCACGCCCATTTCGGGGAAGAAACCTATTCCAAAGATGAGGCAAGGGTCAAGGATGATATTGAGTCCGTTCGCGAGGATGAGGGTCCGCATGGCAATGGCGGCATTTCCTGCACCTCGAAAGATGGCATTGAGCACAAACAACAGGAAGATTACGATGTTCAAGCCGAACATAATTTGGGTGTATTGATAGCCTTCTTGGACGAGGACTTCGGAGCCACCCATGAGCCGGAGGATGTCTTTCGCGAATAGAAAACCGACACTTCCTAAAGCCAGGCCAACTGTGGTGACGAGCAGCAGCACTTGTGCTGCTGCTTTTGAGGCCTTCTCCGGGTCCTTCTCCCCAACCCGACGGGAAATCATAGCTGTGGCAGCCATTCCCGTTCCCATTGCCATCGAATAAATCAAGGTCATCACCGATTCGGTTAAGCCTACCGTGGCAATCGCATTCACACTGATCTTAGCCACGAAATAGGCATCCACTACAGCGAAAATCGACTCCATGCCCATTTCAATGATCATGGGGACAGCCAATAAGAATATGGCCCGATTGATACTACCTTTTGTAAAATCTTCCTCCTTGCCAAGAACGGCATCTTTGAGGAGTTGCAAAAACTTCATGCCTGGGTTTTAGCACAAGGTAAGAAAGCTAAAGCAACGAAGCACTTTTTTAGCTAATTTAGTACCGTGTATAGATTCAGCCAACTCATAATGCTTGCTATCGCTTCAATAGGCCTGTCTGCTTGCTGGGCAGATAATATTGAATTTGGTACGACTTCAGAGCTGGGAGTTAGTGACATTACCTTGTTTTTGAACGATCAACAACAACAAGTCGATAGTGTGGTTATTCTTTCCGAAATCATTGAGATTACGATTCCAACGGTAGATAATAATTTCCCTAAAATGACTGCGCAATTCTTTTTACCCAATGAAGAGACAGTAACGGTGATTTTCGCGGGCTTTTCTGAACCCAATTCCAATAGGAGATGCATGGACATTAAAACCTACGGGGAATTAGATGGCTTTTGCTTACCAGAAGAAAGCGATTTGTTTACCGGCCAAGTCTGTGAGTTTAGTCACATGAGTTATTCTACGTCTTCCGTGGAGTATGGGTCCGCCTTCGAGGGCCAAGTGTTTGTCTCTGCTTGTCAAGAAGATAACGATCGAATTTCACTCGTCTTTGATGGTGGCGTAAAAGACGACAGCGATTTCAATGCACCTGTAATTCCGGTTCGAGGGCAACTGAATAACATTCGTTACCAAGCTCAATAGGCTTTACAGTTTCGCCAAGCTTTCTTCCAGTACTTTAATTTTCGCTTCAGCATCGGCTTGTTTCTGCTTTTCCTTAGCAACAACAGCTTCTGGCGCGTTATTTACAAAGCGTTCATTACTTAATTTCTTTTCTACAGAAATCAAGAAGCCTTTCAAATAGCCCAACTCTTCTTGCATCTTCGCTTTTTCAGCAGCTACATCAATGGTTTTGCCAGTATGAACAAAAAACTGATCACCTTTAATGGCAAAGCTTTGTGTTTCAGCGACTTCTTCTGTAACATAAGCCAGTTCCTCCACGCCACAAAGCTTAGAAATAAGGGCTTCGAATTTGGAATAGGTCGTGGTATCTTCTGCCTTAACGAATACTTTAATTCGATCTTGATTTTTCAGTTGGTCTTTCGCTCGAATCTCACGCACTTTTGTGATTAGCGTTTTCAACTGTTCTCCTTCTTTCGCAATATGGTCTTGAAATGGTCCAATGGCTTCGTAAGCGCTGATAATCAAGTCGTCACCTGCTTTACGTTCGCGCAGTAAGTGCCAGATCTCTTCGGTAATAAACGGGGTGAATGGATGCAAGAGTTGCATTAATTCTTCGAAGAAGGAAATGGTAGCTTCAAGAATAGTGGCTGGAATAGCTTCGCCGTAAGGAGGTTTCACCATTTCTAAATACCAATCGGTAAAATCTCCCCAGAACAAGGTGTAGTTGGTCATTAATGCCTCTGAGACTCTAAATTCTTTGAAGGAAGCTTCTAGACTTCGGCGGGCTTCCACTAATCGGTTTTCAAACCAATCTACGGCGGGTTGATAAGCACTTCCATCTTTGTCTTCTACCTTCCAGCTTTTCACGAGTCGAAGGGCATTCCACATTTTATTACAGAAGTTGCGGCCTTGTTCGCAAAGTTTCTCATCGAAGAGCAAGTCGTTGCCTGCAGGTGCACTGAGTAACATGCCTACACGAACGCCATCTGCTCCGTAGGCATTGATTAAGCCGATAGGATCTGGAGAGTTTCCGAGCGACTTGCTCATTTTTCTACGTTGGCTGTCGCGCACTAATCCAGTGAAGTAGACTTGTGAGAAGGGTTTCTCATCCATATACTCGTAGCCCGACATGATCATTCGCGCAACCCAGAAGAAAATAATATCTGGACCGGTCACTAAGGTTGAAGTCGGGTAGTAGTAGTCGAGTTCTTTTTGAGCCTTGGCATTGTTTTTTTGAAAGCCATCAAAAACCGTTATTGGCCAAAGCCAAGAGGAGAACCAGGTATCGAATACATCTTCGTCTTGTTTGAGGTCGGCCAAGGTAAGTGCTTGATTACTGGATTGTTGTCTGGCGAGTTCCAAGGCTTCTTCCTTGGTTAAGGCCACCACCACTTCATTGTCTCCGTAATAGAAGGCTGGAATTTGTTGTCCCCACCAAAGTTGGCGACTAATACACCAATTTTGGATGTTTTCCATCCAGTGTCGATAGGTGTTTTTGAACTTTTTAGGGTAGAACTGGATGGTATCGTCGAGGACGTTATCCAACGCTGGTTTCACCAGCGTTGGCATATCCAGGAACCACTGTAGGGTTAACCGCGGCTCAATCACCACATCGGTGCGCTCGCTGTAGCCTACTTTATTCTGAATATGCTCCACCTCTACTAAATGGCCGGCAGCATCTAAGTCTTTAGCAATTTGTTTACGCACTACGAATCGGTCTTGCCCAATGTAGCGTTGCGCGTTTTCATTCAACGTGGCATCGGCATTGAACATATCAATGACTTCTAAGTCGTGTTTCTTTCCTAAGTCATTATCGTTTTGGTCGTGGGCTGGGGTGACCTTAAGTGCGCCCGTACCAAACTCCATATCTACGTAGGCATCGAAAATGAAAGGGATAGAACGTTTGATGAGTGGAATGATGGCCCGTTTACCTTTAAGGTGCGTGTAGCGTGCATCCTCCGGATGCACGCAAATAGCCGTGTCGGCTAATATCGTTTCTGGTCGAGTCGTGGCAATCGTAACAAAGTCCTCACTTCCTTCAATTTGGTAACGAATGTGGAAGAGCTTGGAGTTTTCCTCCTTGTAATTCACTTCTTCATTACTCAAAGCTGTTTGGGCTTTCGGATCCCAATTGGTCATTCTTAAATCGCGGTATACATGTCCCTTTTTGTGTAGATCAACGAAAACCTGCTTCACCGCCTCACTCAATCTGTCTTCCATGGTGAATCTGGTACGGTCCCAATCGCAACTAGCACCTAGCTTTTTGAGCTGTTCTAAGATGATCCCACCATACTTCTCTTTCCACTCAAACGCTTTCTCCAAAAAGGCTTCGCGCCCGATATCGGATTTTTTAATGCCTTGTTCTGCCAATTGTTTCACCACTTTTGCTTCTGTAGCAATGGAGGCATGATCGGTTCCAGGCACCCAGCAAGCATTCTTGCCTTCTAAACGCGCTCTCCGAATAAGGATATCTTGAATGGTATTGTTCAGCATGTGCCCCATGTGTAAGACACCGGTTACATTGGGCGGGGGTATAACAATGGTGTACGGCTCGCGCTCATCTGGTTCTGAATGGAAATAGTTGTTCTCCATCCAATGGGCGTACCATTTATCCTCTACTAAACTTGGGTCGTATTTTGAAGTAATATCCATGTAATCCAATCTCAATTTGAAGCGCAAAGATAGTATGTCTTATCGCTAACTTCTAGAGCAATATCATCTAAATTCAAAGGCTTATCTTCACGCAAAATATTTGCATATATGTACAATCAACCGATGTTTTCAGAGAAAGTTTTAGAAGGAAAAACCGCTATTGTAACTGGAGGAGGTTCCGGTTTGGGGAAAAGTATGGCGACTTACTTTTCTGCTTTAGGTGCTAATGTGGTGATTACCAGTCGGAAACAAGAGAAACTCGATAAGGCTGCTGAGGAAATGCGCGCGGCTAGTGGTGGAGAAATTTTAACCATTGCCGGTGATGTTCGAGATTACGATTCGGTCGAAAATGTGATCGCAAAAACTGAAGAAGCCTTTGGAAAGGTAGACATCTTATTGAACAATGCTGCGGGTAATTTTATTAGCCCGACAGAGCGATTGAGCCATCGAGCATTTGAGAGTATTATTGGAATTGTGCTACAAGGATCGGTGAATTTCACATTAGCCACCGGAAAGAACTGGATTGCGAAGCAGCAGAAGGGCACGGTGCTCAACATTGTTACTACGTATGCTTGGACCGGCAGTGGCTATGTGGTGCCGAGCGCTTGCGCGAAGGCTGGTGTGCTGGCCATGACGCGATCATTAGCAGTAGAATGGGCGAAGTATGGCATTCGTACGAATGCCATTGCACCAGGACCGTTTCCAACAAAAGGAGCTTGGGATCGATTGTTCCCACCAGCTTTAACGGAGAAATTTGCATTAGAAAAGAAAGTACCGTTAAAACGCGTTGGAGAGCACCAAGAGTTAGCCAACTTAGCTGCATACTTAGTTTCTGATTTCTCGGGCTATGTAAATGGCGAAGTCGTGACTATTGATGGAGGAGAATGGCTGCAAGGCGCTGGTGAAATGAATATGTTAGAGCATGTTCCTCAAGAGATGTGGGACTTGTTAGAACAACAAATCCGTGCGGCAAAACAAGGGAAGAAAGCATAACTTTGAAAGAAGAATTGAACTATGGAATTTGTACGACCATTTATAGAAGAACATAAAGACCGATTTTTAGACGAGTTATTGGATTTGTTGCGCATCCCTTCGGTCAGCGCAGATCCTGCCTACAAAGAAGAAGTCCGTAAAACAGCGGAGTTCGTTAAAGAGAGCCTGCTGAAAGCAGGGGCTTCCAGTGCGGAGATTATCGAAACCGGCGGCCATCCCATGGTATATGGCGAAAAAATGGTCGAACCGAGTTTACCAACTGTATTGGTCTATGGGCATTACGATGTGCAACCACCAGACCCACTAGAACTCTGGGAAAGCCCGCCATTCGAGCCGGTGATCAAAGATGAAAAAATTTATGCCCGTGGAGCTTGCGATGATAAAGGTCAGTTCTACATGCATGTGAAAGCCTTCGAACTTCTCAACAGTAAGAATGCACTGCCTGTCAATATGAAGTTTATGATTGAAGGGGAAGAAGAAGTTGGATCGGAGAACTTAGAAGGTTTTCTTCGGGGCAACAAAGAACGATTGACGGCAGATGTTATTCTAGTTTCCGACACTTCTATGATTGCGAATGATGTACCTTCAATCGAAACCGGATTACGTGGGTTGAGTTATGTAGAAGTAGAAGTAACTGGGCCAAACCGTGATTTGCACAGCGGCGTTTACGGGGGTGCGGTAGCTAATCCAATCAACATCTTATCAAAGATGATTGCTTCCATGCACGATGAAAATGGACATATTACGATTCCTGGTTTTTATGATGATGTTCACGAGTTAAGCCCGGAAGAACGAGCTGCCATGGCGAAAACGCCCTTTGATATAGAAGCGTATAAAGCAGATTTAGAAATCGGAGATGTGCATGGTGAAAAAGGCTATAGCACAATTGAACGCGCAAGTATTCGACCAACCTTAGATGTCAACGGGATTTGGGGCGGATATATCGGAGAAGGGGCTAAGACTGTACTTCCTTCCAAGGCCTATGCGAAAATCAGTATGCGTTTAGTGCCCAATCAAAGTTCAGAAAAGATCACCGAGCTCTTCCAGCAACATTTTGAATCGATTGCTCCATCGAGCGTACAAGTAAAAGTGCATCCACACCACGGCGGAGAGCCTGTTGTAACCCCAACCGATACTGTGGCTTACAAGGCAGCAAGTAAGGCAATGGCGAGCGCATTTGGGAAAGACCCTATTCCAACCCGAGGCGGAGGAAGTATTCCAATTATTGCGTTATTTGAAGAAATACTTGGTCTTAAAACAGTTCTCATGGGCTTTGGATTAGACAGTGATGCTATTCACAGTCCGAATGAGCATTACGGGATTTTCAACTACTTAAAAGGTATCGAGACCATTGCGTATTTCCATCAGTATTATGCGGAGATGAGTAAGTCTTAGTTTAGAGTTTACAGTTGATGTTTCTTGATATTAATAGTTAAAAAATCAATGTATTTAAACATACTTATTTGTATCAAATTGCCTAAAATTTAATCGCATAGAAGCTGTATACTGTCAACTGACTACTTAAAACTGATCTTCACTATTTGATTGCTAACTTCTTGGTTGTCCCAGATTCCACCTATAAAATAAATATTTCTTTGTCGATCTTGGATAAGACCTCGTTGGTCCATCGGGATTTTGTTGGACAGAGAAGTTACACTAAAATTGCCTTGATCTGGGTTATAGGTTCTAATTAATCCTGAGGGGGTAACGACTTCTTTGTCTTTATAGGCAATACCATCATAATTGTACGTGATAAGGCTACCGCCCATCCATGTAGGAGCTTCGTCAACGAGAACGGCTGCAGCACGATAGGCATATTCATAATCCAGCAGCCCGGTATTTTCGATAGGTGTTTGGCTCCAAGTGATTTCCGTGGGATTAGTCGGATTGATTTCTCCTTTCCTGAGGCTGTTTTGCGCCCCAAACTTCGTTTGGCGCTCACTGCTGGCACCACCCAAATAATAAATGGTATGGTCGGTCAGTACACCGCTTGCCCCGAACGATTTATAGATGTCTTCATCTGGGGTGGGAGTGGCCAGTTTCCAGGTGTTATCTTCAGTGTCATACAACTGTACGGTGCGCACATTCGTACTGTCGTTCCAACCTGTAATGAGGTAGAGGTAGCGGTCTTTATAGCTCACTTGCACTTGATCGTCGATAGGTATGGGAATAGCTGCACCATCAGCTAAGAAGCGGTTTTGAGCTACGCTAAATCGATGGAGTTTATTCGACGACTTTTCATGGCCATCTTCGTAAACATGGTAGCCGCCAGCGATGTAAATGATATCTCCGATGGTGGTAGCTGCTGCAGCTACTTTACCTAAAGTGTCGGGTAAATCTGGTATTTGGTCAATTTCCTTGGTTACTGTGTTGTATCGGTAACTCTTTTGGTGAATTCCTGTGTAAACGAGGCTAGAATCGATACCTCCGAACGTGTAAAGGAAGAGCGTGTCGTTGAGGTAAGCCCCTGCTACGGCATTGTTGGTCACGGCTTGCGGCAGCGTAGCGACGCTTTCAACGGAAGGACTAATTTCATTGGAGGAACTGCTTTCACAGGCGGTAAACAGCAGCGAAGCTGCTGTTAATATTCCCCAGAACCGAATCATTCCTTTGTAATTAGAAGATTTCCAGTCATTGCCGCTGGTACAGCTAAACCAAGTTCATTTAATATCGTCGGGGCTAAATCGCCCAACTTCCCATCTTCCAGCGAGACTCCAGTCGTGTCGTTTGCAACAAAAAATAATGGAACCGGATTGGTCGTATGCGCAGTATGGGGACTGCCATCCGCATTGATCATGTAATCGCTATTCCCATGATCTGCTGTAATTAAAAATGAATAGCCTTTCGATAAGCCCAGTTCTACAATTTGTCGGGTGCAATCATCTACCACTTCACAGGCTTTTATAGATGCTTCTACAACTCCTGTGTGTCCAACCATATCGGCATTCGCAAAATTCAAACAAATGAAATCGGCTTCTGCGACTTCAATCTCAGCAAGAATAGCTGCAGTCACTTCTCGAGCACTCATCTCAGGTTGTAAATCGTATGTAGCTACTTTTGGCGAAGGGACTAATAAGCGCTTTTCTCCTTCAAACTCCACTTCTTGGCCGCCGTTAAAAAAGAACGTGACGTGCGGGTATTTTTCGGTTTCAGCAATGCGAATTTGCTTTTTTCCAGCTTTTGAAATGACTTCACCTAGGGTCTCGGAAATATTTTCTTTTTCGAACACGACCTCAATACCTGTATAGCTTTCATCGTACTTCGTCATAGTAACATAATGTAGGTCAAGTGGATGCATGTCTTGTGCATCAAACGATTCCTGAGTCAATGCTCTAGTGATTTGTCTCGGTCGATCTGTTCTAAAATTCACAAATAAGACCAAGTCTCCGGCATTGATGGTCGCAATCGGTGCGCCATTCGCATCCACTTTTATGATCGGCTGAATGAATTCATCGGTAACTCCAGCTTCATAAGAAGCTTTTACCGACTCTAAGAGATGTGTTGAAGGTTGCCCTTTTCCATGTACCAGTAAATCATAGGCGAGTTTGGTGCGTTCCCAGCGTTGGTCCCGATCCATGGCATAATAGCGACCTATTACAGAAACGACTTCAGCAGATTTCCCGGCTATATGTTCCTCCAAATCTTCTAAGTAGTTCAAGCCGCCTGTTGGAGCAGTATCCCGGCCATCTGTAAAGGCGTGAATATATGTTTGGGGAACGCCTTTTGTTTGGAAGACATCAACTAAGCCTTTGAAGTGGTTGATATGTGCATGAACACCGCCGTCGCTGACCAAGCCCATAAGATTGATGGCTTTGCCTTCAGCTTTTGCTTTATCGATGAGTTGATTTAAAAGGGCATTTTCAGCAATACTTCCATCTTTAAAGGCATTGTTAATTCGGGCTAATTCTTGATAAACCACTCTTCCAGCCCCAATATTCATGTGTCCTACTTCCGAATTTCCCATTTGTCCGTCAGGAAGCCCAACATGACCACCATGTGTTAGTAATTGACTATTCGGATAGGCAGTTAATCCATCGATAAATGGCGTATTGGCTTGAAAAATGGCGTTTCCAGCTTCTTCCTTGCCGATACCCCAACCATCTAAAATTATCAACATCAATTTCTTACTCACTAATCTTTTTTTTAAACTTTTCGGTAATTTGAATGTGCAACGCGATGTTACAGTATTATTGGCACAATATCTGCTAAGTTATTGTAAAGAATTTCAAGTATGAAAAGGCTTTTATCGATATTAATGATAATCATGGTTCCTGTAATCTTAACTGCAGGAACGTTAACTATAACACAGGCAATTTCTGATGTTACTTCCGCTATTCGTAAGGGAGACGCGTCTGCTATTGCTAAAATGTTCGATACTTCTGTAGATATTACCATTTTAGATGATGAGGATTCGTACAGTAAGTCTCAAGGCGAACAAGTATTGAAACAGTTTTTCTCCTCGAACAAGCCCAGTAGCTTTACCATTAAGCATGATGGTAGTTCTCCAGGTGGTGATGAATTCGTGATTGGCGATATGGTTGCTAGCGGAAAAACGTTTCGTGTATATGTATTATTCAAACAATCTGGAAAATCCCCAACTATTCAAGAACTTCGCATTGAAAAGAAGTAACTTGTGATAGAAGCAATTAAACCACTTATTGATCAGGCATTTGCCGAAGATCTAGGAACATCCGGAGACCATTCAGCCAAAGCAAGTATTCCTGCAGATGCAGAAAAACGCGCCCGATTACTCGTAAAAGATACGGGCATCATTGCCGGTGTAGAGTTGGCCGAAATGATTTTTAACTACTACGATTCCTCCATACATTTTGAACGCTTAATTCCAGACGGAAGTCCGGTTAAATACGGTGATGAAGTATTTCATGTGTCTGGTAAAGTACACACCCTCTTATCTGTAGAGCGAATTGTGCTCAATTTTATGCAGCGAATGAGCGGGATTGCGACGTTGTCGAATACTTATGCGAAAGCTGTAGAAGGAACAAATACGAAGGTGTTAGATACGCGAAAAACCACACCTGGACTGCGTTATATTGAGAAATGGGCGGTTCGAATTGGCGGTGGGCATAACCACCGTATGGGCTTGTATGATATGATCATGCTAAAGGATAATCACAACGACTACGCTGGTGGAATTCCCGAAGCGATCAATAGTACCCGGAAGTATATTCAAGACCATGATTTAACTATTCAAGTAGAAATGGAAACAAGAAACCTGGATGAAGTTCGGGAAGTTTTGGCTACGGGTGGGGTAGATCGAATTATGTTAGACAATTTCACGCCAGTGCTTGTGAAAGAAGCCGTTGCAATTATCGGCGATCAAGCTGAAACAGAAGCTTCTGGTGGTATTACTTTGGAGACCATTCGTGCTTATGCTGAAGCTGGGGTAGACTATATTTCTGTAGGCGCTTTAACCCATTCATTTAAGAGCTTAGATATGAGCTTGAAGGCATTTTAAATAGGTGTTGCCTTGAAGGTTTTCTTTATCATTAATCCAATCGCTGGAACAAAGTTAAGGGTACTTACGGAAGCTTTGATTCGAGAACAATTTTCTGCTTCTTCCCATGAACTGTCGATACATACTTCTGAGCGAGGTGGCCATTGTTTGGAATTGGCCCAACAAGCAGTTGCTGAAAACTATGATGTTCTGGCTGTTGCTGGAGGTGATGGTACCTTAAAGGAGATTATTCCTGCTATTTTGCATCAAACCATCAAACTTGTCATCATCCCTACGGGGTCGGGAAATGGCTTGGCGCATCATTTAGAATTACCTTTCCAGTTGGAGAATGCATTGGATTTAATTGATTCTGAGCATATCATTCAAATGGATGTTGGGCGAGTTGAAGGGGCATCTATTGGGAGAGAGTACTTTCTTAGCAATTGCGGATTAGGGTATGATGCTGAAGTCATTCATGCGTATTCGAATGTAAAGGCCCGAGGTTTTTTGACTTACTCTTACTTTATGTTCAAGAGTATGTTCACTTTAAAGCCAAAACCTGTTCAGATTTCATTTAACGACCAGTTGTACGACTTAAAGCCTTTCGTTTTTACGATTGCCAATTCCAGTCAATATGGGTATAAGATAAAAGTGGCGCCAGAAGCCAGTATTACCGATGGTTTACTAGATGCCTTGCTCGTCAAGGATGCTTCTTTTCTACGAGTGCTTCGTTTCGCGATTACCTCGTCATTAAATATGACTGATTCGATTAAAGATGCGGCCGATTTTTATACAAGTACCTCGTATTCATTAGTTTTTCCTGAAGCTACAAAGCTTCAATTAGATGGCGAACCTTACGTGGTTGAAGGAGAAGTAGAAGTTGATATTCTCGCAGGCAGTATTCAGGTTGTTGTGCCTTAGAAAATAAACAAGTCTAAAACAACAAGCAGCCCAAATACAATGCTGGCAACACCGTTGGTGGTGAAGAAGGCCAGATTGACTTTACTTAAATCGTTGGGCTTTACCAAAAAATGCTGGTATGTGAGTAGGGCAATAAAAAAGATGGCACCTATCCAATACCCGATTCCGAATATCCCTTTCCAACCAATGAATAGTAACAATGCTGCGGAAACTACGTGAAGGAGTATGGAGATGAATAAGGCGTTTTTACGACCAAATACGGAAGGAATAGAAAATAAGTTATTGGCTTTGTCGAAGCTATCGTCTTGAAGAGAATAGATAATGTCAAAACCACTGACCCAAGTAAGTACAACAGCGCCAAGGAGCAAGGGGATGAGTTTTAATTCTGGGTGTACAGCTAGATACGCGCCGATAGGCGCAATGGCTAAACCAAAACCGAGTACCATGTGACTGTAGGGCGTAAAGCGTTTGGTGTAGCTATACCCTAACAATACGGTAAGTACGATAGGCGAGAGGTAAAAACAGAGTGGGTTAATAAAATAGGTCGTTCCAACAAATAAGAGACTATTTAACCCGATAAACCAGAGTGCGGCATTTCGCTTTACTTTTCCTGCTGGGATTTCACGGTTGGCTGTTCTTGGATTGGCTTTGTCGTAAGCTTCATCGGCCCAGCGATTGAAGGCCATGGCGGCATTTCGTCCGAAGACCATGCAACCGATGACGAGTAGGAAGAGCAGCCAAGAAAAATCTACTTGTTCGGTATGTAACGCTAGGAAGTAGCCGATAATCGCGAAAGGTAGGGCGAATATGGTATGTGAGAATTTTACGAGGCTGAAATAATCTTTAATCACGACACAAAGCTACATGAAAAAGCCCCGGCGTAGCCGGGGCTTCAAAATCATTTATTCACCAATTAGTGATTATGTCCTTCATGACCCGTTTCAGTTGCCTTTGAAGGAGTAACTTCCACCTTAGGACCAGCTGCAGGAGCTGCTGCTTTTGGTTTGTTTGGATCTGCTTCTACTTTAGCAGTAATTGTTACTGTAGTTGGGTTAGGAGCAATATTTCCGTAGAACTTCACCTGCTTCGTTTGATTTCCAGTTCTGTTTCTAGAATCGAACTCTACATCTACTTCTACACTTTCTCCCGGCTTGATGGGCTTATTCTTGAATTCAGATACATCAGGAACAGTACAACCACATGATCCTTGTGCTCTGTTAATGATTAAGTCATGATCACCAGAGTTGGTTAATTGGAAAGTTGTTTTCACTTTCTCACCTTCTTTGATCTGACCAAAGTCATGCTTCTCCTTATCGAAAGCAATTGTAGTCTGATCAATACCAGCACTAACAGTACTGCTACT
This sequence comes from Saprospiraceae bacterium, assembly GCA_019634125.1. GTDB lineage: Bacteria > Bacteroidota > Bacteroidia > Chitinophagales > JAHQVX01 > JAHQVX01. The sequence continues at coordinate 21,438 of JAHQVX010000003.1, read as the reverse complement.
TGTACTTAATTGGTTGGTTGTTTTCCCGTCAGCATCGGCTTTTACCGCTACTTTATCATCTGCTACACTAGCCTCAGTTTTCTTACAGCTGTTTAAACCAAACAATAAGGCCGCAGCAATTGTTAATGAAAGTAAATGTTTCATGTTCTTTAAAATTTTGCACAAAAATAATAACAAATCCTAAGAGTTCACTAAACTCTTGAAATATACACCTTAAATACAACGCTTTTTCTAGATTGTTTCTTTTCCTCCATCTAATTCATCTTGCCATTTTTCTAAGGCTTGCCATTCGCCATCCCGAGCCATTGCCGCTTGTCGTGGCCAAGTGTTTGGTTGATGACTTTGGTATCTCGGGCCAGCTGCAGTTAAAATAGATGTTAATTGTTCTACCGAAGCGCCGGCTAACTGGGCGAAGGTGAAAATCCCTGCGTCGTTAAACAGTTGCTGAATTTTTGGACCAATGCCTTCAATTTTAGTTAAATCGTCTGGCGAAGCGGTACTAGCGGTCTGGCCACTAATAGAAGATATGCCTGTGTCAATAGATTTTTCCGACACTTTTGTAGAAGCAGATTCTGCGGGTTCGGTCCTTTCAATAGGCGTGTTTTGTTGACTTTGCTGAACTGTTCCCGATGGAGTGGTCATTTGTGCTTCTAGGTCTTCTTTTTCTTTTAAGAGTCTCCTTTGTTCAATGTTGAGTTTGCCGTAGTCGGTGTATAAATCGTCGTACAGTCGTTGTTTTTCCATTGCGAGCTGGTCGGCCGCTTTCCATTTTGTGTTCAATTCCGTATTCTCAGCCATTAAGTGTTCAATTTGCGTATTGCGCTCGCTCAATTCCTGGTTCAGTTCTTTGATTCGGACTCCTCTCAGTAACCAACCAACAAGCAAACCACCTAGGCCAGCAAGAATGGGAAATAAAAAGCATAATGAATTCATAGTCAATTAGTTTAATGTTATTCAACGGTGACTTCTACACGCCTGTTGATGGCATCGTCTTGTGAAATAGGTTGGCTCTCGCCTTTGGAATCAAGAGCGATTCGATTCGCGGCTAAACCATTGTTAATGAGGTAATCCTTTATACTTTGGGCGCGTTCCATACCTAAAGTGAGATTGGAGCTCGCTTCTCCTACTGTATCTGTATGGCCGATGACCTTCACGTTTAAGTCATTGAAATTGTCTAGATCACTTAATAGTTGTGCAAATTGTCCCCTGATGGATGCATTTAGTTGAGGAATGCTGCTATTGGTAGCAAATCGAAGGACAATGGGTTGCGATCGGTCGAATTGTGCAATATAATCAGGTGATGACTTGTTCTCGGATACGCCTGTATCCTCCTGACCCGTTTCCCCTTCGGAAGTAGGTGCTTTTGCTGTTTGTGAAGGTGACGCCCCCATTTTGATGAAATAGCCGTAGAGTAGGGTGTCTTGCTTAAATGCCGAGGAATCTACAATATTCCCTTGAATGTTCAACAGAGTGCCATCCATTCCAAATGCTTCTACGAGTTGTTGTTTGATCTGTTGTGCGCGGGCTTGACCGAGTGTATTGAAAATGGTCGAATTGGATTCGAAAGGGGCGTAATTACCGATGATTTCCCAAGTTTGTTCGGGATGGGTGGTTTGAAATTCTGCGATGGCGCTGAGGCATTCACTCAATGCTGCTTCATTTGGAAGTAATTGATTGGATGATTTAAGAAAACTACTGGTTTTACAGTTGGCCGACCATCCATCGGCAGAACTGAGTTGGAAGTTGTCGCTGTAATATTCTGCGTTAACTGCAGCAGAAGCTGGTTCGACATTACAACAAAATTTGTTCTGGAGGAATGCACAGAGGCCTGTAAAAATGGCCCAAGCTAATAGTAGAATGACTCTCATAGTATCGTAAAGTGGCTCCTTTAAGATACTGTTTCTAGATGTGATTGCATAACGATTAGTTGTTGGGGCATAAAAAAACACCCCCGGCAAAGCCGGGGGTGTTTCTATTCTAAAGTCGTAAAACGACTATTCTTCTTCGTTACTTGCTTTCTTAGAAGCTTTGTTTTCAGCTGCTTCTTCTTTAGCAGCGGCAACTGCAGCTGCAGCTACTGATTTTGCTTTTACAGCAGGCTTAGCAGGTGCAACAGCAACTTCACCGATTGGAAGTACAGAAACAAATTTTCTGTTGTTCTTCTTAGTAGTGAAGGTAACTACACCGTCACGTGTGGCATAAATGGTATGATCTTTACCAATTCCTACACCTTCACCTGGGTGGAATTTAGTACCACGCTGACGGATAATGATATTTCCCGAAATAGCAGCTTGACCTCCGTATAACTTAACTCCTAAACGTTTACTCTGCGAGTCTCTTCCGTTCTTAGTACTTCCTTGTCCTTTTTTATGAGCCATGATTCGTCTTTTTAAAAAATATTGGAAAGTGGATTATCCGATACTTTCAATTTTAATTTTGGTTAAAGCTTGACGGTGACCGTTCTTTACTCTATATCCTTTTCTTCTTTTCTTTTTGAAAACAATCACTTTGTCGTCTTTAACGTGCTCTAAAATGGTTGCTTTCACAGTCGTTTTTAAGTTAGGCGTACCTACTGTGGTTTTGTCTCCGTCAGAAGTTAACAACACTCGGTCTGCATTCACTGCATCTCCAGCGTTTCCTTGTAAACGGTGCACATAGATCTCTTGTCCTTGCTCTACTTTAAACTGTTGTCCTGCGATTTCTACGATAGCAAACATGCTTTTTCAAATTTTGGAGTGCAAAGATACAGTATTATTGGTGATTTTAAAAGCACTCCAATGGTTTTTTAACTATTGAGCATCAAAGAACAAGAAGGATTTGCTTTTTGTGTAGAGATTAATGTTACATTTGCCGCTGATGTTACAACTTTTTTGTAACAAATTTTAATTATTGTATATGAACATTTATGTTGCGAACCTAGACTATGACTTAAACGAAGCAGAGTTAGAAGGTTATTTTTCTCAGTACGGAGATGTGAGCTCTGTAAAAATTATTTATGACCGAGTTACTCGAAGAAGTCGTGGGTTTGGTTTTGTAGAAATGGCTACAGAAGAAGCCGGTTTAAACGCTATTGAAGGATTGAATGGTACTGAAGTAAGAGGCCGTGAAATCTCTGTGTCAAAGGCAAAGCCGCCAAAACCAAGATTCTAATCATTTGAATTTATATGCGCCACCAATAGTCAAATATTGGTGGCCATTCATTTGAGCATCCGTACGTTTCCCCTCTAGATTTAAACTGAGTTTTACATTCCAGTGCTTTTTGGCGAACAGGGCACCTGTTTCACCAGTTAGCACCATGGATTTGCTCTCGCGCACAACAGGATTAATAGCGCTTCTTGCACCGTCTAGTGTGGCATCATAGCCAATCAATTCTATTCCTGGCGTAATAAACCAGAAAAATTCTTTCGTTCCAGTTGAGTTAAAATTGGTCCAAATCGATTCATTAAACGCCTGCATATTTCCAGCTAAATAAGACAGCTCGATTCGGCCATTTACGAATTGATTGCCCGCTGATGCGTTTACTTTTCCCGTAAACATTCCCGTTTCAGATTGATAAAACAGCCTTTGGAAGCTTCCAAAGGCTCGAAACCCGACCTCATTTCCTATTTGTGATTCCCATCCTACGGGCTCTGCAAAGGAAGGAATAATATCATGGAGGAATTCTTGAAACGTCTGTGCGCCCGAATCTTCACCTGTAGTGCCGACTTCCAGCCCTCCTGTAAGCAAGTTTTCGGGTGCTAAAAACAAATCCATTTCCCCAGAAGCATAGAGATAGCCAGCATACGGCCGGTCGTGAAACTGTGGGTCTTCAAAGATGACTGAGAATGGGGTGTACATATCTTGCCCTATACGAAAGGTTAATGCCCTAGGCTTATTAATCGTTGTGTTACGGATACGGAAGAAGATATCTAATCCATTGGTATAGTACTCGTCTCCTAAGGGAGGGAAATAGGCATCGTTGTCGCTGTCGAAGCCCAATTCATGGTTGTATTGGGCGAATGTAAAAATGGGGAACAGGAAGAGCAGGAAAGCGATTCGTTTTGGGCAGGCTAACATGCTGTAAGTATACAAAAATGCGTTGTATGAAAAAACCGCCTCGGCAAAGCCGAGGCGGTTAAACAATTACTTCGTTAAGCCTGGACTTCGTTCCAAAAACTCATCATACAATAACGTATGTCTATTTTCCATCGGGATTTTCCAGCCACTTATAAATAAGTGTTGTACCTGGGTTTTTGTCTCGAATGGATCTCCATCAGTAACAAATAAATTCGCCACTTTGCCCACTTCAATCGAACCTAACTGATCCGATACGCCAAAGATTTCTGCAGGAACAATAGTAACCGCTTTAAGTGCTTCTTCTTTGCCCATTCCATATGCTGCAGCAAATCCTGCGTTAAATGGAAGGTTACGCACGTTTTCGGTTTCATTGGTTCTAATGGCTACTTTAACGCCTGCTTTCTGCATAAGGCCAGCATTGGCATACGCTTTGTCGAATCGATCACTCGATCGAGTAGGCGTGTTTAAAATCGGACCAGTAATCACTGGAATGCCCGAATCGGCGATTTTATCGGCGACACGCCAACCTTCGGCAGCTCCCGTAAGAATGGCTTTAATGCCTTTCTCTTCAATCCACTTTAATGCCGATTCAATGTCTTTGGCTTTATTCGCTTCTACCATCAGCACGGCTTCTCCTCGGTAAACTGGAAGTAGGGTTTCCATGGCAGGATTGTAGTCTGGCTGACCACCCACCGAATCAATTCGATGATAAACTGCCATATCATCCCAAAGCTCTGTGATCTCTTTCAGGGCTTTTTCCTCGTCTTTCTTGATGTCTTCATCAGATCGGCGATCCCAACGCCCTCTTCGGCCTGTACTTGGGAAATTCATAACTACGGCCTTAAAACCAGCATACATCTGGTCAGGGGTGTAGCCATGTAAATTAATTAATGCAGCAGTACCTGGAAATCGTCCACCACTTGGCGCAGCGATCACTGTGGTAATTCCATTCGTACGTGTAACTGGTATGTTCACAGAACTTGGATTTACAGCGGTAAGGGCTTGCATTTGTGGCGTTACACTGCCTAATTCATTATAGTCTTGTGTTAGTGAAATCGAGCCAATTTCTGCTAAACCAAGCCGCGTACCTGAATCAATTAATCCGGGATATACGGTCAATCCAGCACAGTCAACTACTTTCGCACCAGCGGGACGAGATAGATTGCCTCCGATTTGTGCAATTTTACCATCTTGAATCAGGATATCTCCTTTTTGTTGCCCATTGGTAATGGTTTCGATGGTGGCGTTGGTTAAAATAAACGTTCCACTTTCAGGCGGCGCAACTTGTTGCGCGCTTAAAGCACTAGCTAAAACAACTAATGCGAGAAATAAACTATTTTTTATAAACTTCATCATTACTTGTTTTTATTCTTGAGTTCCAAATAAAAATTCGAATACACCTTCCATACAGCGATCATCCTCACCTTCTTCATAATAATCGAAGGTGGCATCAAACTTCTCTTCCGGGTCTAAACTAATATCTACGCGCATGTCATCTGCATCGGCATCAATGTCGAAATAAACGACTCCGTCAATAATGGTTTTTTGAGGAATGGCGTAAATCGATAAGGGATGATTTTTAAAGATGACTAAATCCGCCTCTTTTCCCACTTCAATGGAACCCACTCGATCTTCAATTCCTAACTGCTTGGCAGGATTAATTGTGATTAACGATAAGGCCTCATCATCACTCAAATTACCATATCGCTGTGTTTTCGCAGCTTCATGGTATAAGTGTCGGATCAATTCTCCTGAATCGGAATTGATCGAAGTAACTACACCGTTCTTTGTAAGAATGGCTGCATTGTAAGCCGTAGAGTAGTAGACCTCAAATTTATAAGCCCACCAATCAGAGAATACCGAAGCCATAGCGCCATATTCGGCTAATTCAGGGGCTACTTTGAAGCCTTCATTCACGTGCTGGAAACAAATTCGTTTCACACCGAAATCTTCTAATACATTCAACAGCATATAGATTTCATCTGCTCTATAGGAATGACAGTGGACAATGATTTCCCCATCGATGATATCTCCGAGGGTTTCCATTCTTAAACTGTATTCAGGTGGTGTTGAATTTGGATTGGATTTATAAGTTGCCCAGGCCTTTTTGTATTCAAGTGCATCGTTAAACGCATCTCTAAATACTTGTTCGATACCCATTCTTGTTCTTGGCTTGATGCCCCCGCCTTCACCATGTACCCGCATTGGGTTTTCTCCAAGTGCAAATTTTATAGTTCTTGGTGCGCCTTGCATTCGAATTTCCTCTGCATCGTAAGTGCCCCATCTATGTTTGATGGTTTCACATTGTCCACCAACGGCATTTGCTGATCCATGCATGGCATGAGAAATAGTTACTCCGCCAGCTAATGCTCGATAAATTCCAATATCCATGGGATTTAACGCATCTCCGACCCAAACTTCGGCAGTTACTGGGTTGGTGGCTTCATTTACGGCATCAATGGCAATATGCGAGTGGGCATCAATAATGCCGGGCATGACGTACATGCCAGTGGCATCAATCGTTTCCGCATTTCGAGCTTTTAAATCACTTCCAATTCGTTTAATTTTTCCATTTTCCACCAAAATGTCGGTGTTAGATTTTGTACCATCTGTTACGGTAAGAACAGTGGCATTCTTTATAAGCATACTTCCTTTTTCAACTTGTGCGGTGGCACTTAGCCCAAAAAATAGAAGTATGGCGGTAATTGCTGTATACTTTTTCATGTTATTATTATTCGGGTTTAGAAGTACGTGTAGCTTCCATATCAAAAGATCCAAACTCACCGACACTTACTGCGCCTTCCATATCATCGCCATCCACGGTGAGGTTAAAGTCGAGGTTGAGTTCCATTCCATCATTATCGATGTCGAAAGAGAATGAAATTTCATCCCCATCAAGGGTGATATCAAACTCTTCTACATCAGAAGGGTCATCTTCGGTATATAATTCACCAGAATAATCGTCTCCGTCTTTTGTAATGGTCATCACGCCGATGTTTTGTTCTCCTGGTGTATCAATGGTGAAGTCCCATTCTCCAACAATATCTGCACCCTCCGAAGCAGCTCCTTCTTCGCCTTCAGCAGTGTCTTTTTTCTTTTTCTTCTTTTTTTCTTTCACTTCAAACTCATAGAGTTGATCTTCAATGAACACATACTTGGCTTGAGCTTTTTCCTCATGAAATGGCTTCGTAAATGCTGCGAAGTGGGCTAATTTGCCTTGTTCAATCGTTCCAGCAATATTCGAAATGCCTAGAAGTTGTGCCGCATCAGTAGTTAATGCTTTCAGGGCTTGATCTGGTGTTAGCCCAGCTTCAATCATTCGACCAATGGTTGCATTAAAGTCTTTTGGTTTGGCTTCAAGCGTTGAGAATCCAAATCGTATGCCTTTTGCAGCAAGGCTGGCGGCCTGAGCTTCATATTCGGCTAAGATTTTCGATTTACGCGCTTCCAATGCTTCTTTTTCTGCTTGTAAGCTTTTCTCTAAAGCAGACATTGCTTCTTCAGCTTCACCTTCTTTATCTTCTGCTTCATCTTCTTTTTTATCCTGCTTCTTTTCTTCAGCTTTTGGAAGGTCCATAGAAATGAAAAGCGGAATGTTATTAGATGAAATGCTGGATGCAAGCTTATCGGCTTGTTTGGTTTCGAAGAGTACCATATTAAAGCCTAATTCTTTTTGTAACGTCATAGCCCGTTGAATGGTGAGGACTTTATCTGCAGCGAAGAATACCGGTTGTTGTTTGTCAATTACCGGAAAAAATGCTTCTGTTTCTGCATCAAAATCTGGACGTTCCTTGCCACGAGAAGAGGTCTTAAAGGTGCTATTGTACGATTGTTGGCTTTGAGCGGTCTTGTATAAGTCCCTCCATTTAGCCATGACACCTATAATGGTTCCTGGGGCAACGCCACTGGCATTTTTAAATTGGCTAAAGAGTGCTGTTTCATCCTTGATGAGCATTTCATTGGCAGCGCCTTCACCAAGAGCAACGAGTGCGCCTTTACCTGGTAGCATTCTACCTTCTGGAAGAACGTGAGCAATGGTAAAGCCTTGTGTTCTTAAGTTTTCGACGGCTTTTTCGCTCGGCGAAAACTGAGTAGCAGCTTTGATGTGTGGTGTGATTCCTGCCCGTTCTTTCGGAGGGTTTCCCACAATTCGTCCATTTCGATTGCCGCGGTTAGATTGGCCTTCTTCTGCACTTTTCTTTGGAATTCCTGCGTGCGTTGCACCAGAAATAAAGCCTGGGTAGACGTATAAACTATCTAGTTGAATCACTTTTGCGGTCGCTGGGATGTTGCCAGACGTCCCTACCGATTTGATTAAGCCATCTTCTACAACGATGGTGGCATTTTGAAGTACGTTCCCTGGGGAAACTTCAACGGTTGCGCCGGTAAACGCATACGTGTCGGTTACTTTCCTCAAGTCGTCATAATTCTGGGCATTTGAATAGAAGCCCGAACACAACAAAACACATAAAGAAAGAAGTAATTGTTTTAATTGCATAGGTTTTTGTTAAGCGTGTAATGGTTAAAAGTACAAAAGGATTTCTATCCTGGGTTGCGATTTCGGTGTAATGGACGCAAAGTAGGTAAAGTTTGTAACAGCCCTTCTCGAAAAAAAATGTCTTCGCTACTTTTACAACATGTCCCTAAAGTCCTTTCTTGCCTTACCATACGCCCGCCAACAAGTTGGCAGGCTATACCATCAAGCCAAACACGCTGTAGAAATTCAAGAGAAGATAAGACAACAAATTGTTCGAAAAGCTGCTGCAACTCAATTTGGAAAAGCGCATCAATTTGCGGCAATAAGAAGCTATTCCGACTTTAAGCAAGCCATTCCGATTAATGATTATGAAGGCTTGAAATCGTATGTTGACTTAATAAAAGATGGAGCTAGAGATATTTTATGGCCTGGTAAGCCCTTGTATTTTGCGAAAACGAGTGGGACCACATCTGGGTCAAAGTATATTCCAATTACGAAAGCATCGATTTCTAATCATATTAATGGCGCGAAGCTGGCACTGCTTTGTAACATTTATCACACCAAGCGTAGTGACTTCGTGAATGGGAAGATGATTTTTTTGTCGGGTTCTCCAGAGCTAGATAAAGTAGCGGGAATCTATACTGGGCGACTATCGGGAATTGTGAATCACCACGTACCTAAGTATTTAAAGGCGAATGAAATGCCGAGTTATGCGACCAACTGTATTGAAGATTGGGAAGAGAAGGTAGAACGCATCATTGATGAGACCGTAGATGCTAATATGAGTTTGATTAGTGGCATTCCGCCGTGGGTGCAAATGTATTTTGAGCGCTTGTTGGAACGCACCGGAAAGTCTACGATTAAGGAGGTGTTTCCCAACTTCGACATGTTTGTCTATGGCGGGGTGAACTACGCCCCTTATCGAGCTCAAATGGAACGGTTGATTGGCGGAAAGGTCAATAGCGTAGAGACCTATCCGGCTTCTGAGGGCTTCATTGCCTTCCAAGATCATCCGGATGCAGAAGGTTTGTTATTGAATAGTAATTCTGGGATTTTCTTCGAATTTATTCCTGCGGGAGAAGTCTTCGACGAAGCCCCAACTCGATTGCAATTAAAAGATGTAGAGATCGGGGAGAACTATGCCGTGATTATTAATAGTAATGCAGGGCTATGGGGTTATAATATTGGTGATACGGTGAAGTTTGTAAGCAAAGATCCTTATCGTTTGCTGGTGACTGGCCGAATCAAGCATTTCATCTCTGCTTTTGGTGAGCATGTGATCGGGGAAGAAGTGGATCGTGCGTTGCAATTTGCTTTGGAAAACCACGCCTTCGGCGTGGTTGAATACCATGTAGCTCCAATGATTCATACGACCGACGAATTGCCTTACCACGAGTGGAATGTGGCATTTGCCGAGCCCCCGAGTGATGATTTGGCGGGCTTTGCCCGCCAAATCGACGACCAACTTCGTTCACTGAATACGTATTATGATGATTTACGAGCGGGAAATATGCTCCAATGCCTGAAAATTAATGCCCTTCCTGCCGATGCGTTTCGAACCTACATGAAGCGAAAGGGCAAACTCGGTGGGCAAAATAAAGTACCTCGATTAGCTAACGACCGCAACGTGGCGGATGAGCTTTAAGGCAATGCTATGGACTTAAGTCCATAGTTACGCATGGTCAGTGGCTAATTGATAGTTGAATCCTTGGCTGCGGACTTCAGTCCGTAGTTTTAATGTGTGCATTTTGCTATGCACTGAAGTCCATAGTTACGCATGGTCTGTGGCTAATCGATTGTTGAATCCTTGACTGCGGACTTCAGTCCGTAGTTTTAGAGTGTGCATTTTGCTATGCACTGAAGTCCATAGTTAGGCATGGTCAGTGGCTAATTGATTGTTGAAACATTGGCTGGGGACTTCAGTCCGTAGTTATAGTGTGTGCATTTTGCTATGGCCTGAAGTCCATAGTTAGGCATGGTCAGTGGCTAATTGATTGTTGAATCCTTGGCTGGGGACTTCAGTCCGTAGTTAATAGTGTGTGCATTTTGCTATGTACTGAAGTCCATAGTTACGCATGGTCAGTTTCTAGTTGATTGTTGAATCCTTGGCTGGGGAGTTCAGTGTGAAGTTGTAGTTAAATGGCATAAAAAAACCTCCCTGAAAGGGAGGTTTTTAATCCACTAAACTAATCTTACTTCTTTCGAACAAGACGTTCTTTAATACGGGCAGCCTTTCCTTTACGGTCACGCTGATAGAAAATACGTGCTCTACGTACTTTACCGTACTTGACGATGTCAATTTTTTCGATATTTGGAGAATGAACTGGGAAAATTCGTTCTACACCAACATTACTACTCATCTTACGAACAGTAAATGTTTCCGTTAATCCGCTTCCTCTTCGTTGAATAACAACCCCTTTAAACTGCTGAATACGCGTTTTGCTTCCTTCAACAATTTTATAGTGTACGTTAATCGTATCTCCTGCCTTGAATTCTGAATGATTGAATTCTGGAGTTAACTCACGCTCTAATTCCTTAATAAAGTCCATGTCTCTTTAAATTTCGCTTACCTTTTCAAAAAAGTGAGTGCAAAGATAGATTAATTTGGGGAAATTATAAAGCTTTTTCCACAAAGTTTTTAATACAAAATTCGAAACCAAATCGTAGCCTCGATATCTTTCAATTCTTTGAGTACAGCGTCACTATACGCCTTATCGATGTCGGTAATCACATAACCAATATGTTCATTGGTTTTCAGGTGTTGACCTAAAATGTTTGTTTCGTGTTTGGCTAAAATCTGATTGATTTGTGCCATGACATTCGGAACGTTTTTATGGATATGCAATAACCGATGGGCGCCTTCGAAGTTGGGCAGTTGAACATTTGGAAAATTCACACTACCATACGTACTTCCTGTATTGATATAGGCCATGATCTTTCCGGGCACGAAGTGACCGATATTTTCTTGCGCTTCTTCTGTACTTCCGCCGATATGCGGCGTAAGGATGGTATTGCGTGCGCCCATTAAGTCGCTCTCGAAGGCTTCATCGTTGCTTTTGGGTTCTTTAGGAAATACATCCACGCCCGTTCCGCCAATTTTGCCACTTTCAATTGCCGCTTTCAGGGCAGGAATATCTACGACCTTACCGCGGGCTAAGTTTAAGAAGATCACATTGTCTTTCATCAGGGCGAATTCCTTTGCTCCGATGAGGTTGTCATTTTCTGGCCGTCCATCAATATGCAGGGTGATGATGTCTGACAACTGCAATATTTCCTCTAGGGATTCACATTTGGTGGCATTCCCTAATGCCAGTTTATCGATGGTGTCGTAGAAATACACATCCATTCCGAGCGCCTCTGCCACTACAGACAATTGTGCGCCAATACTACCATAACCGATAATCCCTAGCTTTTTTCCACGCACTTCACGGCTATTTGTAGCACTTTTTTGCCACGTTCCGTTGTGCATACCAGCGACTTTATCCGGAAGATTTCGGATAAGCAGGATCATTTCGGCAATGGCCAGCTCTACTACGGAACGGGTGTTGGAGTAGGGGGCATTGAAAACGGCAACGCCGTTTTCAGTACAAGCTTCCAAATCAATTTGGTTCGTTCCAATACAGTAGGCCCCAACAGCAATTAATCGTTTGGCACTCTCTACGACCTTACGCGTGATCTGTGTCTTAGAACGAATTCCGATGATGTTAACGTCCTGAATCTTTTCACAAAGCTCGTCTTCATGCAATGCTGTAGTCAAATATTCTACTTGATAACCTTCCTCACTAAATAAGCGAACGGCATCTTCGTGGACACCTTCCAGTAATAAGACTTTAATTCTATTTTTCGGATAAGAGTGTGCTCTACTCATATTTAATTCATATAAAATGTCATCTAAATTCGGGGCTTCATGATCTGCCAAAGGAACCACTTGTTCTCGTTTCACATTTTCGGTAAACGCAAAAAACTTATCGGCATGGCCCTGCTGTTTTATTTCATAGTCGTTGTACCCATCTCCAATCACCACCACTTCACCATCGAGCTGCATTTGTTCAATGAGTTTTGGTTTTCCGCCAGATTGTGACAGGGGATTGTTTTTGTCGAAACCTACGATATGTCCAGCTTCATCATAAACAAATGAATTGGCATAGACTTTTCCAGGATATAGGCCTAGCGTTTCAATCACTGGCTTAATAAAGTCTTGAAAGCCGTTACTCACTATAAAAATGCGTTCTTTATTCTGCTCAAAGAAAGCTTTATTACGTTTGAAAGAAGGCGATACCTTCTCTTTCAATACTTCGATCAATTCAGGTAAATGATCTCGATGAGCCAATAGTAAAGGAATCCGTTTTTCTAGTGATTGCCGAAAATTAATCTCTCCAGCCATCCCTTGATCGGTGATCGCTTGAATTTCTTGTAAGTGTTGGTCCTTTTTAGGCGAGTCTTTCAACGCGATTTCGCATAAAATATCCAGCGCTTCCACTTGGGTAAACGTACTGTCGAAATCAATGATGAAAGTCGGTTTCATGAAGCTGCGAAGATAGTGTTACTCTCACAAAAAGCCAGCACAAAAACAAATAGATCCACACAGTTTGTTGGAATATGTGGAATGCGTATTTTTGATTCATGGTTCAATTCGTATTACTTCGAAATATTAAGACAAGAGATGAATTTAGAAACGGCATTGGGTAGAACGATATCTAACCCATCTATTCAGCTCAATTCCTAATTCTTAATTCTCAATTCTTAATCTATGAACCTTCCTTATATCCCACCGTATAAAACAAAAATGGTTGAGCCCGTTTACTTTTCTTCCAAAGAAGAACGGATCAACTGGATTAAACACGCCGATTACAATCTGTTTAAGCTAGATAGCGATTGGGTGATCATTGATTTGATGACAGATTCGGGCACGGGCGCTATGAGTGAGCAACAATGGGCTGAAGTCATGCTAGGAGATGAAAGCTATGCCGGTTCAGAATCCTATTATAAGCTGGCTCGAACGGTGGAAGAAATTATGGGCTTTCCACACATGGTGCCAACGCATCAGGGGCGAGCTGCAGAAAACATTCTGTTTTCTGCCACCGTCAAAGAAGGCGATATCATCCCGGGAAACGCCCATTTCGATACAACAAAAGGACATATTGAATTCCGGAAAGCACATGCTGTTGATTGCACGATCGATGCCGCATTCGACACCACAATAGAACATCCGTTCAAAGGGAATGTTGATCTCGATAAGCTGAAAAAAATCCTTGACGAGCATCCAAGAGAAAAAATTCCATTCATCAACCTCACCATAACTTGCAATACCGTCGGCGGACAGCCAGTGTCTCTCGAAAATATCAAAGCTGTGAAGGCATTAGCCGATGATTATGGAATTCCAGTATACATGGACATTGCTCGTTATGCAGAGAATGCTTACTTCATCAAAAAACGAGAAGCAGCCTATAAAGACAAATCCATTCAAGAAATCGTCCATGAAACCTTTGCATGTTGCGATACCTGCTGGATGAGTAGTAAGAAAGATGGGTTGGCTAATATGGGCGGATTGATTGCTACTAAGAACGAAGAATTGTTCACGACCATTAGTAACCTTACAATCATATACGAAGGCTTTATCACCTACGGTGGAATGAGCGGCCGAGACATGGGCGCTTTAGCAGTGGGCTTACGCGAAGCCTTGGAGTTTGATTATTTAGAGAGCAGAGTAGAGCAAGTTCAATATTTAGGCGAGAAATTGATGGAATACGGCGTACCTATCCAAACACCAGTGGGCGGACATGCTATTTTTATTGATGCCTTACGCTTCTTCCCCAATGTACCCCAAGCCCAATACCCCGGACAGTTATTAGCGGTGGAAAGCTACATTGAGGGCGGTGTTCGCGGTACTGAAATTGGAACCTTGCTCGCCGACAGAGATCCAGCTACGGGCTTAGACCGTTACCCCGAGTTAGATACCTTACGTTTTGCCATTCCCCGCCGAGTATACAGCCGAAACCACATGGATTACGTAGCTGCAACTATGCGCAATGTCTTTGAGCGTAGAAATCAATACACCAAAGGCTTTAAGATTAAATGGCAAGCCCCAATTTTAAGGCACTTTACTGTGAAATTAGAGCGGAATGTCTAGAAACATTTTTATTGCAGTTATTATCCTGTTTTTATGTTCTTGTGCTCGGGAAGAAGAGAAGAATGATGAGCTCTATTTCTTTCCTTTTGATCAAGTTACCCATTATTACCTGACGGAAAATATCGGTTTGGTTTTCGACGAAGAATTGCAACGGCAAGTACTTTATGATTTTACACCGACCAACTTGAGTGATACCAGTTTTATTTCTTCATTAAAAGAGCTCGGTTTTCATGAATATGACATAGAATCAGATAGCTTGAGCAAGTTGAGGGAAGTTTTTAAAACTCAAAACTCCAGAAATATAAGTACATACGCTTGTGCAGCAACATTCAGAGATATACTCATTTTTAGAGCAAAAGATTCTATAAGTGGTATGGCTAAAATATGTTTCCAATGTGAACAGCATCATATCGTTGGTACTTCTCAGTCTACGTTTGAATTTGGGCAATCAGGGGAATACGCCGTGCTTGAATATTTGCTCTACCCAGATAAGTAACCTGATGGACTGGATTTATTTTCTTGACTTGTTTGGAACCTTTGTTTTTGCCATCTCGGGTGTAACTACTGCGATTAATAAGAAGTTTGATTTGGTCGGCACGTTGGTTATTGGTTTTGTCACTGCAATTGGTGGCGGTTCTATTCGGGATTTGCTCATTGGAAATACTCCTGTGGGTTGGTTAAATGACCGGAATTATTTCATTGCAATCATTGCTGCATATTGCTGTGCCTATTTGTTTAAGCATGTAGTCATGTCGTATCGAAAGAGCTTTTTTCTATTTGACACGATTGGAATTGGCTTATTCACAATTTTAGGCATAAATGCGTCATTGGCCAGTGGCCTAAATCCGGAGATTTGTTTAATCATGGGTGTGATCTCTGCTTGTTTTGGTGGTGTAATTCGTGATGTGTTGACCAATGAAATCCCCTTGATTTTTCGAAAAGAAATCTACGCTTCCGCCTGTTTCCTTGGCGGATTGATCTATCTATTATTACGGGCTGTTTCTGACTGGGAGAACGTAAATGTCCTCACCGCTATGGCTGTGGTGATGTTGGTGCGTTATTTATCCATTCGGAGAGGTTGGTCGTTAAATTTCTCTTAAAGCAAGTCGGATCTACGTTCTTTAGTGCGCTTTATAGCTTGCTCTTCGCGCCATTCATTGATTTTTGCTTCATTTCCACTAAGGAGAATGTCGGGTACTTTCCAGCCATTAAATTCTTCTGGACGGGTATACACTGGTGGAGCGAGTAAATCATCTTGGAACGAATCGGTCAGGGCACTGGTCTCATTACTCAACACACCCGGTAAAAGCCGCACGATGCTATCCACTAATACCGCAGCAGCCAATTCGCCACCAGATAACACATAACTGCCAATGGAGATTTCCTTGGTGACTACATGTTCTCTGAGGCGTTCATCGATGCCTTTGTAGTGGCCGCAAATGAGGATGAGGTTGCCTTTCAGCGAAAGGGTATTGCTCATCTTCTGGTCAAGGACTTCTCCGTCTGGGGTGAGGAAGATAATTTCATCGTAGGCTCGTTCTTTTCGGAGCGATTCAATGCAATTAAAGATGGGTGCACACATCATGACCATCCCGGCACCACCTCCATATTGGTAATCGTCGATTTGTTGTTGCTTCCCAGAACCAAATTGACGCAAGTCGTGCACCACAATTTCGACTAAGCCCTTGTCTTGTGCACGCTGTAAGATCGAGTGACTGAAAGGACTGTCGAGTATTTTAGGAAGTATGGTAATGATATCAATTCGCATGGCTTTATGATAAAATGAAATCGGCCAACGACACTAAGATGGCCAATATTAAGATGAACAAAAATAAAGCTAAGACGGACTTTAAGGCGACTTTCCATTTTTTTCCTTGGAAGGTTGTTATTCCGAACCATATAAGAATTATGATGATAAATTCAGCCACTAAAAGCGAGGGAAGGTCTCCTTTTGCAATCAATAACATAGGACTGTAGATCACTAACACAAATAGATTGATGACCGACATGATATAGGCGGAAAAGACGAGGCTTTCTGTGAAATTGAAGCGTTGCTTTCTGAACAGGATAAAGAAGGCCAGCGCGAGCACTGGAACGAGTACTAAGGTGCCGAGCGAAGCATAGTCGGTAAATATGCGGTCTAAGAGGTTGGCATTTTCTGGTAGTTGGGTTTCTTGATGAAGTAGTCGCTTCGTGATAAAGGTTTCTACTACTACGCTTACGGTAGTGCTGAGTAGGAGTAGTTTAAACGGGGCGAAGTACTTTTTTCGTTTGCCTTGGATGTATTCTTGAACGACTTTCCCCGGATTTTTCAGGAGTTGAACAATGGTAAACCAAATGCCTTTGTCGACATTGGTGAGCAGGTCGAAGATTTCGACGGTGGCTTCTTTGATGTTGAGTCGGCCTTGAATGATTTTTTGCCCGCATTGCGGGCAAAAAACACCCTCAAACGACGTGTTGCAGTTCTTACACGATTCCATTATTCTTCCTTGAACAAGTCTTGGAGGGCGAGTGCAATTCCGTTAGTCCACCCAAATCCATCTTGGTTGGGGTATTCGCCGCCTCCGGCCAGCAACGTGGTGTCCACCACGTTGTATTTTTCCATCATCTTCCCAGTATTAGCGTAGACTTTCTCATTGATATTCAGCCAACGAGTCGCCGCTTCTCGGGCTTCAGGTTCATAGCCATAGTTGAGCATGCCTTTCACGCCCATCCATTGAAGCGGCGCCCAGCCATTTGGGTAATCCCATTGTTGACCCGTATTATTCAATGTTGTTACCAAACCACCTGGTTTCAAGAAATCACGGAATAAGACCTCAATGGCTTGGTCGGCTTGCTCTTGGTCTGCAATGTTAAAGAAAAGAGGATAGGCCCCAGCTAAAGACAAAACACCAGTTGGCTGTTCCTTAACGTAGTTGTAATCGATGAAAAATTGGGCGTCTTCATCCCAGAGATATTGATTAATGGCCGCTTTTCGAGCTTGGGCTTTCTCTGAATAAAGCTTTGCTTTGGCGGCATCCTCTCCGCTGGCTGCCATGGAAATCTGTACCTCTAAGAAATACAGGAGACAATTCAAGTCTACAGGAATTATATCGGTAGTTTCTATCGTCTCAATACTTTTTTTATCGGCAAACCAGCGACTACTATAATCCCAGCCACTTTCTGCGCCTGACCGTAAGTCTTTGTACTTCTTGGCTTGTTCGTCTTTGGGCAAGACATGTCCAATTTCATAGTCTTCTCGGTAGCTCTCCGGACGCGGAGTTTGTCCGGCATCCCAAAAACGATTGAGGGACGCGCCGTCTAACTCTACCACTTTATCCGCTTGCATCCAAAAGGCATATTCTTTTTCTAATTGAGACAAGTAGCCTTTTCGTATTTGAGGATCCTGTCTGGAAATTCGATTGACCATTAATGAGAAAAATGGCGGTTGAGATCGGGTCAAGTAGTATTTCCGATTTCCATTGGGAATAAAACCGATAGAGTCAATCAAGGAAGCAAAATTATCGACCATATTTTTAGCCATGGCTTCTTCTCCAGATACCATTAAACCTTCTAAGGTGAAGTAGCTGTCCCAATAATAGATTTCACGAAAGCGACCACCTGGCACAATGTAGGATTTCGGAAGGGGAATCAGGGAGGAGTTGTCATTGGCTGCATCTGCATTTCGGGTGAGGACCGTCCAGAGGTTTTGAATATGGGCATTCATAGAACGGTTGTCGTCGGAAGCGAAGCCAGTATCTGGCGTAACGGGTAGTTCAAAATGTTCGTTAACGAATGCTGTGAGGTCGAATTTCTTGTCTTTTTTACTGTCTTCGTACAACGCCAGAATATTGGCCAGTGGTTGTTTGGGATTGCAGTCCACGAAAGTTTTCCCGTCAGGGAAAACTTGATTCATCTGAACTTCGGCAAACAACTCAGAGTCATAAAATTCGGAATAGTCTATTGGTTCTGGTTCACAAGCAGTGATGAGTAGGATGCTCAATAGCAGGAATAAACAGCGATTCATGCTGCTAAATATACGGTATTTGGGATAGAACACGGATAAGACGGATTAAGCGAATTGCCACGGATGTTTAATGTTTTTCAAGTTGACTAGATGACTAGTTCACTCATTCACTCATTAACTGATTCACTAGTTCACTAATTCACTGGTATACAAATCACCAATATCAAAAAATCTCCAGAAAGCCTTCTGGCAGTTTTAAGAGGAGTTCTTTTTTTGTTGGATGTTCCGCTTTGATGAAATCATCATGAAGCGGAATAAGAATCTCTTTCCCTTTGAAATCCAATTGTAGTAAGAGTTGTTGCGGCATTTCAATGATTTCTTGTACGATTCCAATGTCACCAAGCTGGACATCTTTTACAAGAAAGCCAACGTATGAGGTTAGGGCTTCTTCTTTAACTTGAGCAAGAGATTTCGTGTTGAGGAAGATGGATTTTCCATTCAGCCTGGCAGCTGCTTCTTTGGTGTTGATGTCTTCCAGTTTTAGGATACCTTTCCCAGAAGTGGTTTCATCCATAGTTTCAATAAAAAACGGAAGGTATTCACCTTCCGTTTCTATGATAATGACCGTTTGGCCAAATACGTCATCTCCATAAAATGGATCGAACTCAAACTTGATTTCTCCGTGCACACCATGTGTTTTACGAAGCGTACCTACAGTTGTAAGTTCGTCGAGTTGCATTACTCTTCTTCTTTCACCTCAGCTGGAGCTTCTTCGGTAGCAACGCCATCTTCAGCAGCTTCTTCAGCTTCAGCAGCCGCTTGCGCTTCTGTTACAGCTTCAGTAGCTGGAGCTTCAGCGATACCTGCATCTGCAGCAACAGCTTCTAGGCTATCGTCAGCTTCAGCAGTTTCTTCAGCAACAACACCTTCTGCTTCTGCGGCAGCAGCCTCAGCTTCTGCACGTTTGGCAGCAGCTTTTGCTTCAGCAGCTTCAGCACCTGCAGCAATTACTGCTTCGTTACGCTTAATAACTTCAGCTCTATGCTTATCTCTACGGCTATCAATTTCTTGTTTCTTGTTCGATAACCATTCCGTGTACTTTGCTTCTGCTTCTTCTTGTGTAAACGCACCTTTAGCTACACCTCTCATCAGGTGTTTCTTGAATAATACGCCTTTAAAAGAAAGAATTGCACGAACAGTGTTCGTAGGTTGTGCACCTTTTATTAACCAGTCAAGTGCACGGTCATTGTCCAACGAAATCGTCGCTGGAATTGTGTTGGGATTGTACTGTCCCAATTTTTCGATGAATTTACCATCGCGAGGAGCTCTTGAATCCGCCGCTACTATTGAATAGATGGGCTTTCTTTTCCGGCCGCCTCTTTGTAATCTAAGTTTTACAGCCATTGTTTCTTAATTTAAATGAATTAAATCAGTTTTCGATTCAAAAAAAATCGAGGCGCAAAGATAGAAAAATATATTCTAGAAATAACTTTTTGCGACTCTTTAACAGTAAGCTACCTTTGTGAAAAATTTACCAATGAGAAAATACCTTGTTCCAGTAGGCGATACGCAGCAAGCAACGAACACCCTTCAGTTCGCTATTGATCTAGCTACAGATGTAGGCGCAGAGATCTACGTTGTACATATCGTAGGTACTTCCACACGTACAGATACGATGGGAAGATTGTCTAAGGTATTAGTCGAAGATTCAGAGAAAGCGCTCCAAGCAGTCATTCAGAATGTAGATACCAAAGCGATTAAAGTCATGGCTCGGCCGTTTATTGGTAAAGCCGAACAGGATATTGAACGCATAGGGAAGGGTATTGGTGCAGATTTGATCATCCTGAGTTCTACTACGGCGCAATATCATGCCGATTATTTTTTAGGAAAAGTAAGTGGGGCGCTGGCGAAGTATGCGAGTATTCCTGTATTAGTTGTGCCTCAGGTAACGACTTATCGACCATTTAAGCACATTCTGTTTGCATTTAAATCGGGCGTGATGAAGGCGAAATCCGTAAAAGAATCGCTCCAGATTATGATTGAAAGGTGGGGCGCGAAGATTGTTCCGTTACAAATCATTACTCCTAATATGGCTGAAGAAGAGAAGGTGATTAGTACGTCATTATTACTCCAAGCAGCTGCCCCGAAGATTGTGCAATCCGATTCGGTGTTGGAGCCTATCCGTTCGGAAACTGAAGCGAATGCCTATGATTTAGTATGTATGATTCGTAGGAAGCGAAGTTTCTTAGAGAAACTATTGGAAGGGGATGCGGTGAAGCGCAAGGACTTTGAAACCCATTTGCCCTTACTCATCTTAAATTAAAAAAGAAGCTCGCTACTGATAGAGTAGTAACGAGCTTCTTGAGGGGGATGTATGTTTCTTTATTTATCTAGTTACTGTTCCAGTTGGGATGTCTACTAAGTTTTGTCCTAGATCGAAAGATACGTGGTCTAATGCATTTGCTGGTACGTTTCCAACCAAAGGCTTTAATGCGAATGGAGCCATTTCATTATCTGGATCTGGTTCTACAGAAATCACAATGGTTGCTCCTCTTAAGTCGGTTGGGAAAGTAACTGTTGTTCCACCTTGGATGAAGTCTTCCCCAGGGAATGGAGGACCTGGATTTGGGCCACTAAATGTAGCCGCATCGTCTGATCCAGAAGCTGTTCTAAATGTTCCTGTACTGTAAGGTACACCATCGATTACCGCCCATCCTTCGTAGTTCCATCCTGCAGCAAGTGTAGGAAGAGTAAGTGCTGGTTGAGGTCCGCCATCTAATTCGATGAACCATACACCACTGAACTCATCGTCGGTTTCAGTAGTAGTTG
>JAHQVX010000032.1 GCA_019634125.1 Saprospiraceae bacterium | reverse complement strand
TGCCGTTGGTTCTTCGGCGAATTGTGCGGATCCAATGACGGTACTAAATACGGTAGTAGCCGAGCAATTAGTAGATTTCAAAACCAAAGTGGATGCAGATATTAAGAAAGGTGAAAAACGCGATAGCGCCATTCTTAAGGCCCTCAGACAATGTATCAAAGCTTCTCGCTCTATCCTTTTCGAGGGCGATAATTACAGCGATGATTGGGCCAACGAGGCCAAAAAACGAGGTTTAAGCAACATTAAATCCACCCCAAAAGCGTTGGATGCTTATGTGACAAAGGAAAGTAAAGCTTTATTTGAACGCGCGGGAATTTTGAATGAACGGGAATTGGAGGCGCGTCATGAAATTCGTTTGGAGAATTATACACTTAAAGTTCAAATTGAATCGCGTTTGATTGAGGAATTGGCCTTAAATCAGATTATTCCAAGTGCGATTCGATATCAGACGGAGGTGTTAACGAATATTACGCAGAGTAAAGCAGCCGGCATGCCGGCTGCTTCCCACACGACTTCCCTCGAATTGGCAAAAAGCCTTAGTGAACACATTTCAGCAGTAAAACAAGGCGTGCTCGCTATGCGTGAAGCCCGAACAAAAGCCGAAAACCAAAAAACAACACGGGCAGAAGCTATTGCGTTTTGCGACAACGTAAAACCGCAATTTGAGACGATTCGCCACCATGTCGACGAATTGGAATTGCTGGTAGACGATGGCTACTGGCCGCTACCGAAGTATCGGGAGATTTTGTTTACCCGATAGGCAGCTGCGATGTAAGTATGACGTACTAGACCGTTCGCTGCAAGTGGTGCGTCGATTAACACCAACAAACACCACAAATAATGCAGCGAATATTGATGAATATGTTTTGGAGAAAATGGATAAAGAAAAAACAAATTGAAACGGTTGACTTAACCGAAAACGGTTTTGTTATTGATTCTAATGGAGAAGTTACCCAATTCGAATGGAATGAAATTAACCAGCTAACTGGATTCAAAGCTGATCGGCTTACTATTGATGAGATTTGTTTGAAAATCAAGGCGGAAAATAAAACAGTTATTGCAACAGAGCATTTTATTGGTTGGAGGAACTTCATGACCGAATTATTAAATAAATTCCCTGAAATAGATACATACTGGGAAGTAACCATAGCACAACCACCTTTCAAAAGAAATGAAACAACATTATTCAGTAAAACAAAAAATAAAAACGACTTTAAATGTGTTGAATGCGGGCAAGTCCATCCGGAATGGCCAGCTTTAGCCTTTATGTCACCAGCGAATTATAATTTCCTTTCCGATCAGGATAAGTCTGCACTTGGGAAATTAAGCTCTGACTTTTGTGAAATTCATTATGAAGATCAAATTGACCGATTTATTAAAGGTACACTCACTCAAAAAGTGAACGATACTTGTGAGAATTTGGATTACGGACTTTGGGTATCCTTAAGCGAGGAAAACTATTCGGATTACAATTTAAATTTCAACAATGAAAACCATGAAACGAAATATTTTGGTTGGTTGTGTAGCAATATACCAGAATACGGAGATACTTTGTCGATCCCTTGTGATGTAATGACCAAAAAAGGAGATAGTAGACCTGAAATTATTCCTCATCAGGATTTTGACCATCCATTCGTCATAGATTACTACAATGGAATTACAAAAACAGAAGCTGAAAAAAGAATAAACGAAATGATAAAAAACCTTGGACAACAATGATTTTAATTCATTGTGGATTGGCCCACACCAAATTAAAAGTATAAATCAAACGGTCAAACTTCGGCGGTATAGTCGTTAATCGCTTCAACGAAGTAGGGAATGGAAGAATAAAAAACCCCCTCGGCAAGGCCGAGGGGGTTGTACCACTCAATACACACGTTTTATGAAAAAACGTGAATCTTTTAATTGGCTACTGCAGCCGTTTCTTTGATCGTTTGTAAGCTCGTCTCTAATGATTTAATCGCCGAACTTCCGATTGGACGAACCTTACGCTCTACAAGTTCTACCTCAATATTTCGTTCCTGAGCGTTGATCTCAAACTCGTCAATAATTTCTAACACATCTTGATGAATATCTATAGACTGTGAAGCATCTATAACTACTTTGCTATTGTCTGGAATAATATTCAACGCACGTTGAATGTTCGCCTTGTTTAAGAAGGTCACATCCTCACTCAATTGGATAACAATCTCGCCATCCTCACCTAAATGCGTATCTGTTTCGAATAAAAATGGCTTCTTGTAGTTGTTATACAATACAAAGAAGATCGCAACTGCCATTCCAATACCAATTCCAACTAACAAGTCAGTTAATACAATACCTACAATAGTCACTACAAAAGGAATGAAGTTGGTCCACCCTTTTTCGAACATCGATTTGAAAATACTCGGCTTAGCTAACTTGTATCCAACCATAAATAGGATGGCCGCTAAACTGGCTAATGGAATCATATTCAATACTGTTGGAATGGCCATCGCACTGAACAATAAAATGAAACCATGTGCAATCGCAGAAACTTTTGTTTTACCGCCAGACATGATGTTGGTTGAACTCCTAACAATAACTTGTGTAACTGGTAAACCACCAATTAAACCAGACACTAAGTTTCCGATTCCTTGCGCACGTAACTCCTGATTAGCTGGAGAAACCCGCTTCATTGGATCTAATTTATCTGTAGCTTCTAGACATAAAAGCGTTTCCAGAGAAGCAACTACAGCCAAAACAACAGCTACTTTGTAAATTTCAGGGTTGTTCCATTGAGAGAAATCAGGGAAAGTGAATAAGTTCACAAAGCCTTCAAAGCTTTTTGCAACTGGGATAGATACAACTTGATCTACAGAAAGCCCCATGCCTGAACCTCTGAACAATACATTCAAGAGAATTCCTAAACTCACAACAACTAAAGGGCCTTGTACAATCTTGAAGATCGGAATCTTCTTCATGAACTTTTGCTCCCACAAGACCAATATTCCTACAGATAAAGCTGTAATAACGATTGGGCCGTAGCTAATGTTTTCCAAAATCGTAGAAGAGAACAGTTTGGCTTCTTTTGCCATTCCAAGCGCATAAGGAATCTGCTTAATAAAGATGATGACCCCAATACCTGCAAGCATTCCCTTGATCACTGAGTTCGGGAAGTAATATCCAATAATTCCTGCTTTTAAAACGCCAAGTAGAAATTGAATAACTCCTGCAATAACGACTGCAAATAAGAAAATTTCAAACGCACCCAAATCTTGGATCGCATTTAAAACAATAATTGCCAAACCAGCTGCTGGTCCACTGACTCCTAGTTGTGAGCCACTTAGAGACCCGACTACAATACCTCCGACAATTCCGGCAATAATACCAGAAAAGAGAGGTGCTCCAGATGCTAATGCAATACCTAAACATAGAGGTACTGCAACTAAAAAGACGATCAACGATGCTGGAAGATCGTTCTTTAAATTGCTTAAATAATTTTTCATAGGTGGTAATTCTGGTCGCGAATATATACACTAAACTTTCAAAAAAGTTAGTTTTACTAATATTTTTAAGAGATTTACAAAAAATTAACTAAGTAATCCCCTTTTCCATGCGGGTCATCTTTACTAAATTTGTGCTGTGCTGATTGTTTCTGACATAAATATTCCAGAAGGCTTATCATTGCGTGATCCACTTCAAACGAAGCTGGGTAGAGAGATCATTAGTCATAGCATCGATCTGATTGATGAAATTGGCTTTGAGCATTTCACCTTCAAGAAACTCGCCGAAAAGATGGGTTCAAATGAAACTTCGCTTTACAGATACTTTGAAAACAAGCATCTCCTCTTACTCTATTTGGTGGTCTGGTACTGGAATTGGGTGAGTTACTTAATCGACTACAATACCAAGAACATTGATGATCCCATCAAAAAGCTGGATATTATCATTGAAAACTTCGTAGACGCCACTAAGGATAATCCAAGTATTGATTTTGTGAATGAAGAAAAACTGCACCATATCATGATTGCAGAATCTTCAAAAGCCTACCACACCAAAAAAGTAGATACGGAAAACAAAGAAGGTTTCTTCAAAAGCTATAAAGCACTTATTCAAAAGGTGGCAGACGTCATCCTAGAAATCGATTCTAAATTCCCTTATCCCCACTCCTTTGCTACGAGCTTATTCGAAATGGCCAATAACCAAATCTTTTTCGCGGAGCATTTGCCTCGTTTAACCGATATACAGGTAGGTGATGAAGAGTATGGAGAAGTGGTAGAATTACTCCAGTTCTATAAAAACAAAATGTTGTGTGCGAATACTTAGAAGCTGTAAGTCAAGCCAGCATTTACTAAGTATCTACCCAGACCTGCCTCGCCGTAACCAGCAAAATTTTCACTGAAATAATACCGCCCACCTACATTTACTTCGTAAGAAAAAGTGGGATAGCTAATTTCGTTGTTTACTAAGTTCACCGCATCATCTACAGTAAATGCGTTTCCAAATACAGAAAATAAAGGGTCTGAACTTACATTAATGTCATCTTGATTCACAATGTTATACCCCACATAAGTAGTGGCATAGGTATCTAACTTATTGATTAATTGTTCATGAACCGCGAGCTTACCTCCTATAGAAACCACACTATAATTGGTTTCTCCTACATTAACTCCCCCTTCACTACCGAAGAGGCCGCCAATCAAATTAGCCGTAGTAAGAATTTCATTATCCGCAGAAAAATAGGCAGAATAAAGACCAATACCAATATTCTCAGTGATGCCATATTCATAATTCAAAATAAGTTGAGGACTCGATGAACCATTGTCATCATTGGTGTCTAAACCAGTAATACCACCAAGAATACTGGTCCCTAAATCTACTCCAGCATGATAGGTATTTGGAAAACCTACGCCAAACGACAATAGGCTTTTACCTTTTTCAAATTCAGAAAAATCTTCTTGACCAAAGCTGAATTGGCTGATCACTAAGCAGAAAGAAATAATGAAAAATTGCTTCACGTGTATTTTTTCCATTAAGGTAACAAAAATCGAACCACATCGTTAACCCATTAAACGTTGCCGCGTTTTTGGCGTCCAATAAAAAAAAGCTGCTGTGAATAAGAACGAAATCAAACACCTCTACTGGCGAGCCGGTTTCGGTATAAAGCCGTCACAACTTGAAGAGCTCGACGGAAAATCACGTAAAAAAATCGTGGCTGGTCTCTTTGAAAATTCTTCAGAATACTCCCCTATCCAACTGGGAAAAGAATGGGAAATGGAGGATTATGACAGGAAGAAGATGAGCAAGGCCAAGCGAAAAGAATTGAAAAAGAAGCATCGTTTGAAACTGGTAAACGTCAACAATGAATGGTTAACTCGTATGAGCTTTGGCAAGGATTTCTTACGTGAAAAAATGACCTTTTTCTGGCATGACCACTTTCCTAGCTCGTTTATTTTTGTAAAGCCCATTGTCCTTCAGAATAATACCTTACGTCAACATGCCCTTGGAAATTTCCGCGAACTTCTACATGCGATTGCGAAGGACCCGTTGATGTTGGTTTACTTGAACAACCAAGAAAATAAGAAGAATGCGCCCAATGAGAACTTTGCCCGAGAAGTCATGGAGCTTTTCACCCTCGGAGAAGGCCATTATACGGAGAATGACATCAAGGAAGCAGCACGAGCATTCACAGGCTGGCAAACGAATTTATCGCTAGACTTCAAATTCAGAACAGAACTTCATGATTCTGGCACAAAAACCATTTTCGGTAAAACTGGAAAATTTGGTGGAGAAGATGTCATCAATATGATTTTGGAGAACAAACAAACTGCAAGATATATTGCGGAGAAGCTCTACAAATTCTTTGTAAACGAACAGGGTGATGCTGAAAAAGTTGAGCACTTAGCCACTATTTTCTACGACAACGATTACGAGATTCAACCTGTGCTTGAGGAAATATTTTTAAGCGATTGGTTTTACGATGCCCAACATATTGGAAGTAAGATCAAGTCACCGATTGAATTATTGGCGGGCTTAAACAAATCGTTTGACCTCGAATTTCCGGATGTAAAAGCACATATTCTGGCCCAAAAGATCTTAGGCCAAATTCTACTCAAGCCACCAAACGTAGCTGGTTGGCCAAGTGGAAGAGCTTGGATCGACAGTTCGAGTTTGTTGTATCGCATGAAGTTGCCGCAATTGTTTTTACTGGGCAAAGAAATTCCCATCAAAGCCAA
This sequence comes from Saprospiraceae bacterium, assembly GCA_019634125.1. Taxonomy (GTDB): domain Bacteria; phylum Bacteroidota; class Bacteroidia; order Chitinophagales; family JAHQVX01; genus JAHQVX01. The sequence goes on along the minus strand of JAHQVX010000032.1, from coordinate 8,496 downwards.
AGAAGAGTTCGATGCAGCAGAAAAAGGCTTGTTTGGGAAATACTCGAAGAAAGACAAAGTGATTACTCGCGTGAATTGGGAAGATGCAACTGCTTATTTCGCTCAATTTTCGAGGGAAGAACGGATTCAGGAAATGGCAGAAGTGTATTGGAATGTCAACCTTCCAGTAGCTATTGCTAAAGGACTGACTAATAAATTCAGCACGCTGAATGATGAAGAATTTTTGAAATTAGGAACGTTGGCATTGCTAGGCATGCCCGAATATCAAACCTGTTAAATCAATGGCTATGAAAAGTACACGAAGAGCATTTTTAAAAGCGACGGGCTTAGCCACTTCCAGTTTATTCATCCCGAATTTCCTAAAGGCCTTTGAAATGGGGAATTCCTCCTTCAATGGTAAGCGTTTAGTAATTATTCAGCTATCAGGCGGGAACGATGGACTAAATACGGTAGTACCCTTTCGAAATGATATATATTACCGTTTACGCCCAAAGCTTGCTTTGGGCCATGACCAAATCATCCAACTCAACGACGAATTGGCCTTTAATAAAGTTATGACCGGCTTGGCCGACATCTACAACAATGGTTTGATGACAGTGATCAACAATGTGGGTTATCCAAACCCGAATCGGTCGCATTTTAGGTCGATGGATATTTGGCAGACGGCGAGTCGGGAAGACGAATTCCTTCACACTGGCTGGATTGGCCGTTATTTAGATAATGAATGTGCTGGCAGTTGCCAGGCACATACCGCACTTGAGATCGATGGGAGTTTATCGCTGGCTATGAAAGGGCACGAAGTAAAGGGAATGAGCATGGAAAACGTGCAACAACTCTTGAAAATGACAGATGATGATTTCACGTTAAAAGTGGCTCACAGCGATCACCATCACGAACATGAAGAAGTAGAATACCTCTATAAAACATTAAGAGAAACGGTTTCTTCGGCCGAATACATTGAAGAGAAATCGAAACTGTATACTTCAAAAGAAGCCTATCCGTTGAATGAATTTGGCAAGCGTTTAAAAACCATTGCGAAGTTCATTAATTCAGGTATTGATACGAGTGTGTATTATGCAGGCTTAACGGGTTTTGATACCCATGCAGCTCAGCGAGGCACTCAAAACAACTTGCTTCGCAAGTTTTCTGATGGCATCTATGCTTTTGTTAAAGACCTCCACAAAAACAACAACTTGGACGATACCCTAATCATGGTATTTAGCGAATTTGGTCGTCGAGTAAAACAAAACGCAAGCGGCGGAACAGACCACGGCGCAGCAAATAACCTATTCCTTATCGGTGGTGGGCTAAACAACCCAGGCTTCTTCAATGAAAGCCCTAACTTAATGGACCTCGACAAAGGAGATATTAAATACACCGTCGACTTTCGACAAGTCTACGCTACCCTCCTCGAAGACTGGTTAGGCAGTGATAGTGAAGCCATCCTCAACGAACGATTCGATAAGTTAAATGTCATCCGCAGCTAAACTTCGCCAGCATTGGCGCTTATACATAGAAAAACCCCTCGGCAAAGCCGAGGGGTTTTTCATGCTTTCAAAATAAAGTCTTCTAAGACCCGAGCAATTGGTCTAACGTTTCGTGCAATCTTGGACCTCTCAAATTCTGTCCAACAATTTTACCATCCGGCCCAATTAAGAAACTCGCTGGAATACTGCCCACACCATACTCTTTAGCGAGCGGACTACTCCACTTGCGTAAATCGCTAATATGATACGGCCAGTCTAAATTATCTTGCTCAATAGCAGATACCCAACGGTTTTTATCGCTATCTAAAGACACATTGAATACCACAAATCCTTTGTCTTTATACTTTTTATAAGCCGCTACTACATTTGGGTTTTCGCGACGACATGGGCCACACCAGCCTGCCCAGAAATCGAGCAGTACATACTTACCCTTTAAATCCATCAAGCTATACACTTGACCATCTGGGCTTTCGCCAGTCAGGTTGCGCATATCTTCCCCAATGGAAGGAGGCACTACAATATTGTTAATTTGCTCCACACGGGCGAGGAAATCCTTGCTGTACTCTGAATCTGGAATTTCGAGCTCGAATCGGTCTGCCAATTCATTGTAGAAGGCTTTTTCTTGCGCAGAAGGCCGAAGCGATCCCACCATTAGCATGGCAACATAAGGCGACGGCTCCAAGCGAATCTTATCTTTTAATTCTTGAACAAAATTGGGGTTCGTACGTTGGCCATTGGCAAAGGCGGTGAAGGTCTTAATCGACTGTGATTCATCGTTTCCTTCTACAGTATACTCCGTTGGGTTATCGAAATCGATGTTCATATTTAATGCGCTGCCTTTTTCTAGGAAGACAATAGCTCCGCGCTTCGTGTTGTCCATTATGCGGAATAAGCCAGGTTCGTTTAAGGCACCAGCCATTTCGAATTGGCCACCATCTGTCATCGTTGCCGTATCGATGACTGCACTACCTGGGCCGAGCTTTTGAAGCAGGACTTGACCATTTGCATTTACGATTTCGCCGGTGACTTGGTAGCCTTTTACTTTCGACTTACACGCAGAAAAAGCAAATAAGGCGGCAATGGTTAATAAGGAGATGTATTTCATGATTCTGTATTTTCTAATTTTTGGCGTAAAAGTGCTGTGGCTGCTTTGGGGTTGGCACGTCCGTTGGATCCTTTCATGATTTCACTCATAAAAACGCCAAACAGGCCTTTCTTACCATTTCTGTAAAGTTCGATTTTATCTGCGTGTTTTTGTAGGGCGTTTTCCACTAATTCGTTGAGGAAGTCTTCGTCTTCGCTTTGGAAGAGTTGGAGGGCTTCTGCTAATTGTTCTGGATGGCTGTTCGGTTGCTCGATTAATTTCGGGAAGAGCTGTTGCTGAGCAGCGGAGCTGCTCAGCTTATTAGCACGTACTAAATCAATCACTTCCGCTGTAGATTTTGGCGGCACAGGGAAATCCGACAATCCCCGCCCACTAGCATTCTGCCAGGCTTTAATCGGCCCCATTAGCCAATTGGCAGCAGCTTTATATTCCGACGTATGTTCGATAATAGCTTGGAAGTAATCGGCAATGTCTTTCTCCGAGGTAATTACCGAGGCGTCTTGAGTAGAGAGTTGATATTCCTCCACAAATTGACGATAGAGGGCTTGTGGAAGCGCCGGCATGCCGGCGCGGATATCGTCAATATAAGCCTCACTGAGCACTACTGGAGGCAAGTCGGGCTCAGGGAAATATCGGTAATCGTGTGCATCTTCTTTATCGCGCATAGGAGCTGTTGTTCCACTACTCACGTCAAACAAACGCGTTTGTTGAACAATTGTTTCACCCGACTCTATGGCATGAACCTGGCGTTCCCACTCATGCTCAATGGCTTGCTTCACGAAACGCATGCTATTCATGTTCTTAATCTCGACTTTCGTGCCCAGCTGAGTTTGGCCTTTTTCACGTACGGAAATATTCACATCACAACGCAAAGAGCCTTGCTCCATATTGCCATCGCTAATGCCTAGAAAACGGACGAGTCGACGCAGTTCATAGAGGTATTGAAAGGCTTCATCGCCGGAGTGTAAACAAGGCTCTGACACAATTTCCAAGAGCGGGGTACCCGCTCGGTTTAAGTCCACCCATGAATAAGCCACCTCTTCATCGTGAATACTTTTGCCTGCATCTTCCTCCATATGGATATGGTGAATCAACACGCGTTTTGGCTGACCAGCTACTTCAACATCCACAAAACCATTCCTACAGATCGGTGTTTTGTCTTGTGTCAACTGAAAACCCTTCGGCAAATCTGGATAGAAATAATTCTTGCGCGCAAAACGATTCTCGTGAGTAATAGAACAATTGGTGGCTAAGCCCAACTTCACGGCCGACTCTACCACCTTCTTGTTTAGCTTGGGCAATACCCCAGGCAAACCCAATGTAATGGGCGACACCTGTGAATTCGGCGCTTTGCCGAATACATGGGAATCCCCAGCAAATATCTTCGACGAAGTGTTTAACTGAACATGGACTTCCAACCCAATAACGGCTTCGTATGAATGAGCATTTGTTGACACGACGTAAAGATAATCAGCCTAAGCCACCTAGAAAAAAGAGAATTCTTTATCTTACAATTATGGAAGAACAGACAGCTTCAAAACCGAACAACAAAGAGCAAACCAATAGAATTATTGGAATTGCAGCCGTCTTCATTAGCCTCCTTTCGCTCTTTGCAGTTATTTATCACGAATTCCGAAAACTATCCGATTGAACAATAAAAAACAATGAAAAATCTCCTTCCTGTTATCTTGCTATTCCTTGGCTTCTCTTCTTGTAGAGAGGCTGCACCCAAGCCTCAACTTCCCGACACTTTACTGCTAGACAACACCTATCTAGCACAGGTCAAAACCCGGTTGGAGAATAACGATTCCACATTAATACCTGCCTACGATACACTACTCAAAGAAGCAGACAATGCGTTGAAAAAAGGGCCCTATTCTGTCACCGACAAAAAGCGCTTAGCCCCAAGTGGCAATAAAAATGATTACGCCAGTTATAGCCGCTATTGGTGGCCCGATCCCGATCAAGCAGATGGTTTGCCGTACATCCGAAAAGATGGAGAAACCAACCCCTCCAGCCAAAATCTTGACGCCTCCGATCGACCTCGAATAGGAGCGTTAGCAAGGACAACACAATCGCTAGGACTTGCCTACTACTTTACTGGAGATGAACAATATGCCGCCAAAGTGGCTGAATTAATTGAGACTTGGTTCCTGAATGAGGACACGAAAATGAATCCAAATGTAAATCATGCACAGTGCAGACCTGGCCATAACACCGGTAGTAAATCAGGCATTCTTGATGGACGACTATTGGTGCCAGCCCTCGAAGCTGCTCGACTTATCAAAGCATCAAACCAACTCAACAACGATCAGTATGTAGCACTAAAAGATTGGGCATCGGACTACTTCAACTGGCTAACCACCAATGAAATGGCACTAGAAGAAGCCCAATCAAAGAATAATCATGGTTCCTATTATGATGCCCAAGCCCTATATTTTGCTTTATATTCCGAAAATCAAGCTGCTGCAACTACAATCGCCGAACAGTTTTTCGAACAACGAGTTAGTGCCCAAATCGAAGACGATGGCAGTATGCCAGAAGAAATGGCACGAACACGACCGCTCTTCTACAGCATCTATAATCTTCATGCCATGTTCCTAGTAGCGAAAATGAGCGAACACGTAGATGTAAACAACTGGGGTCACGACAACCAACTTCGTGGCGCTTTAGACCATTTAGCCCCTTACGCCGATTCGACTAAAAAATGGCCAACAACAACACTTGGAAAAACCGATCGAATGGCATTATATCCCCTCTTATTAATGGCTCAAGATGTTTACCCAGATGGGAATTATGCAGACTTTACCCAACAACTACCTGCAAAAGAACGCCAACAACATCTAGCAAACCTATGTCTACTTTTTATGCGCTAGCACCTATGGAATTCAAGAACATCCTGCATCTTATCTCTATGAAAGCTGTAATTCTTGGGATTGTACTCGTTTCTCTCGGAAGTTGTTCTACACATAGTCAAGACCATCAAGATGTGGTCCAAGAAACGACATTAGACAATAAACAAACGATTCAGACTCGCTTTGACCCACCTACTGGTTATCAAAGGCTGAATATAGATTCCAACTCCTTTCAGTATTTCCTGAGAACGTTTCCTTTAAAGTCTCCAGGAAGCCATGTCTACTATTTTAATGGCCAAAAAAAATCACGTAAAGTTCATGCCGCCGTCTTAAACATCGACACGGAAAAACGGGATTTACAGCAATGTGCCGATGCCGTTATGCGCTTACGCGGCGAATACTTGTTCGCCCAAAAAGCCTACAATCAGCTTCACTTCAACTTTACCAATGGCTTTAACTGCTCCTACGAAAAGTGGCAACAAGGCTTTCGGCCAAAAGTGAGTGGCAATCAAGTAAGCTGGGTAAAAGCAGCAGAACCCAACTCCGACTATGCTTCTTTTCGAAAATATATGGACATGGTATTCGCCTATGCCGGCACGCATTCCTTAGAAAAAGAGTTGCAATCAGTAGAACTAAAGGAAATTAAAATCGGAGATGTATTCATTCAAGGCGGCTTTCCAGGGCATGCAGTATTAGTCGTAGATGTAGCCGAAAATGATACTGGAGAAAAAGCTTTTCTATTAGCGCAAAGCTATATGCCTGCTCAAGATATTCACGTCTTGAAAAAACCACTTTCGCAATCACCGTGGTACTTTACAGCCGACATCAACAATAAGTTGGTTACACCAGAATGGGTGTTTAATGCAAGTGATTTAAAACGCTTTCCCTGAAAAATAAACGGACTTACTCTTCCTCGTAACGGATGTCGCGTTCGGTGATGGTATATAATTGCTGGGCACCATCAAACAGCCTGAACGTTTTCTTAACCACCCAATTGCCTCGAGCATCATATTCATAGGCGTATTGCATTTCGGTCTCTCCGACTCTTAACGCCGTTAATTGCAACGCATCATCGTAAACAAATTGAGTAGCCATTTCTTTCTGCCCACCATTCAATTTATCGGGGCGAATTTTAAGCATTCGATGCTTACGTAACAATGGCGTATACTCAATGGAATCGGTCCAGACCCAATCGCCATTGTCTCTGAAGCGCTTCTTAGAACTTATTAATCCTATGTCATTATAGTTCACTTCGACTTCCGTTCGAACCGTACCATCTGGTCTGTAGATCACATCTTTTCGTCGAACACCCGCGTCATCCAACTCAATGTCAATCATAAATTCTCGATAAATCGTCTCTGGATTATCTTCATCATATTCAGTAATATGAATACGCTTGACCATGTCTTCATGAGTAAGGTCGTAGTCATAAACCGTAGATTCTACTAGGTTTCCAGCTGCATTGAAGTGCTCGCGTTTATTTATACGGTAGTCGTCTACATCGAAGTAGGTATACATTTGAATGAATTGGATATCGAGCTTAAAATCTTGGTACTCCCAGCGATAAATTCGATCCGACTCATCCCATTCGTAATAATCCATTTGAAGTAATTCACCGATAGCATCGTTGTCATCTGGGGCATAGATCTTTGTTTCAATGCCTTTCACATCGCCTTTAACCCCAGCCAACTCTTGTTGCTCGGTTAGCCAATCTGCTGGGTGATAGTAATTGCTTTGAGAATAGGCTTGAACGGTGAAAAGAACGAATGCCAAAAGCATCCATCTAGTGTTTGGGTTAACGTACATATACTACAATCTTTACTGGAAAGATAAGCGATTATACAGCTACATGCAAGCCTTGAATTCGCTCGGCTGTTTGTTCCATGAGCCACATTGGTGTACTGGTCGCGCCGCAAATTCCTACGGAATTTGCGCCCTCAAACCACGCCACCTGGAGTTCTTCTAACTCCGAAATGAAATACGTACGCTCATTTTCCTCCTTACACACGCCATACAACACCTTACCATTCGAGCTTTTCCGACCAGCCACAAATACAATTACATCATGACTGTTGGCAAAATTGCGCAATTGAGGTGCTCGGTTACTCACCTGACGACAAATGGTATCGTTCGCATCTACTTGCTCGTTCCCATGCTCAGCAGCCCGCTCGATGATTTTCTCCTTTAAAGAATAAAACAGAGCCGTGCTCTTCGTCGTTTGCGAATAGAAATGAATCGGCTTGGTAAAATCAATCCGATCTAAATCTTCTTCGGAAGTAATCACAATCGCTTCGCCCTTGGTTTGCCCTAATAGACCTCGAACCTCGGCATGACCAGGCTTTCCGAGAATAACCATTTGCCCGTCTTCAGGCTGTGATTTGTCAAACGCGGTTTTCACACGGTTTTGCAGTTTCAGTACGACGGGACAAGACGCGTCAATCAATTGGATATTATTCTCAATCGCCAATTTATACGTCTCAGGCGGTTCTCCATGTGCTCGGATCAATACCTTACAATCTTTCAGGTCGTGCAATTCGTCGTGATTGATAATTTTCAAGCCCTTGGCCTCGAGTCGAGCCACTTCCATGTCATTATGAACAATATCGCCTAAACAATAGAGCTGACCAGAGTTCTCCAGCTCATCTTCAGCCATTGCTATAGCGTATACTACACCAAAACAAAAACCAGAATTTTCATCAATCGTTACCTGCATGTTTCAAAGATACTTGATCGTGGTGAATTTGTCTGCTACGCATTTGGGGATTTGTCTGCTGCGCAGTTTGTTATTGGTGAATCAGTGAATTAGTGTATCAGTAAACTAGTATACTAGTGGCTAATTATTAGTCTGCTGCGCAGTTGGTGATTTGTCTGCTACGCAGTTTGTTATTGGTGAATTGGTGTATCAGTGAATTAGTGAATCAGTAGCCCGATCTCTATTTTTATTTTTATTTTGATTTTTATTCACACTATTGGTCTGCTGCGCAGTTTGTTATTGGTGAATTTGTGAATTGGTGTATCAGTGAATCGGCGAATTCGTGTTAAGCTGACC
>JAHQVX010000031.1 GCA_019634125.1 Saprospiraceae bacterium | reverse complement strand
GATAAATCGGGTGGTTTCTTCCCATATAAAAGCAGTTTACAATCCAGAGGACCGTCATCCTGCACGCGGGATGGCTGGATCAGAGTTTCCTCCATTGTCCAATATTCCCTACTGCTGCCTCCCGTAGGAGTCGGGCCCGTGTCTCAGTGCCCGTGTGGCCGATCGCGCTCTCACGCCGGCTACTCATCGTTGCCTTGGTAAGCCGTTACCTTACCAACTAGCTAATGAGCCGCACGCCCATCCTTAACCGCCGGAACTTTAATTATTCTAAGATGCCTAAGAATAATATTATGAGGTATTAATCCCAATTTCTCGGGGCTATTCCTCAGTTAAGGGTAGGTTGCGTACGTGTTACGCACCCGTTCGCCGGTTTCCACAAAGTGCAAGCACCTTGCTTCTCCCTCGACTTGCATGTATTAAGCCTCCCGCTAGCGTTCATCCTGAGCCAGGATCAAACTCTCCGTTGTAAAAAATTCATAAAATATTCGTGAACCTATTTAGCTTGTTTGCTACGCTTTTCCAGTCTTGTCAATGAACTTAAATTGTTCCCACTTTCGTTTTTCAAAAGCGGACTGCAAAGGTAAAACCATTATTTGGAATTTTGCAAGTCTTTTTGAAAAAAAATTTTCAGCTGCTTTTTCAACATTCAAAAGCGCCCAATTTTTGAAAAAGGGCTTATGAAGTTAGACAAAATATTTTGTCTTTCAAAGCAACAATGCCGAAATATTTGGAAGAACATTCCGCCGAAGCGGGGCGCAAAGATAAAGGCATACTTTCTTATCAAACAAGTCTTTTTTGAACTTTTTTTTCAGCCCCTGAATTAGTTGCTGATTATCAGCATTTTGCGTTTGCAAATAAATTTTGGGCGCTCTTTCGGACCTATTTGGATGTCCTATAAGGTGAATAAATCTATACCGTAAATACCCCTGTAGAAAAAACCATGTCTAAGTGAATGAAGCTATTTAGCTTTACAGTGAAAAGTAATTCATGGCAATTCATAATTTTTATGCTGGCCCTTCTATTATTGATGCCAGTATCTTAGAAACAGCTTCTAACGCTATTCGTTCTCGGGAAGATCTTTTATCGGTGATAGAGATCAGTCACCGAAGCGTACGCTTCGGTGAAATCATGGAAGAAGCCCGCTCCCTAGTGCGTGAACTTGCACAATTAGACGATGACTTTGAAGTCCTCTTTCTACAAGGCGGTGGGCGGCAACAGTTCTTCCAAGTCCCATTCAACCTCCTTAATTTTAATCAAGTCGCCTACTACATCAATACTGGAAGCTGGGCCAAACAGGCCATGCACGAAGCCAGTTTCTTTGGAAAAGCAGAAGCTATAGCCTCTTCGGAGTCGACAAATTTCAATTTCATTCCCAAGTCGGCCCCCGTACCTGAAAATGCCGCTTACCTCCACATTACGACAAATAACACCATATACGGCACGCAATTTCACGATATCCCATCGGTAGATGCTCCACTAGTTGCTGATATGAGTAGCGATATCTTTTGTAGACCGTTAGACTACAATCGATTCGGATTGGTTTATGCAGCTACCCAAAAGAATGCAGGCACAGCAGGAGCTACCATTGTTATGGTGCGTAAGTCTATTCTTAAGAAAGCTCCAGGAAGTATTCCTACAATGGTAGATTACCAAACTCACATCAAAAAACAATCGTTGTACAACACACCACCAACGTTTGCGGTATATATGAGTTTGTTAACATTAAGATGGCTGAAGGCATCTGGTGGTCTTTCCCACTTTGTACAACATAATGAAGCGAAATCAAATGCCATCTATGCGGAAATTGATCGTAATTCGATGTTTGTTGGACACGCCCTTAAAGAAGACCGTTCTATAATGAATGCTGTCTTTACTTTTACCCCAGAAGTTAATCAAGTGCGTGAAAACGACTTTGTTGCTTTTTGCGAAGCAAGAAATATTATTGGACTCAAGGGCCACTCTTCGGTGGGCGGTTTCAGAGCGAGTATGTACAATGCCTTGCCGCTGGAATCTGTGAACGCATTAGTAGATACCATGCAAGACTTTGAAAAGCAATTTGGCTAGCCAAATTGCTTTTTCTATATTTCCGACTTATGGCAGAAATTGCACCATTTTCTTGTTTTAGACCCGCACGAGCGCTCGTTAACCGATTTGTTCAAAAGCCCTCCGATTTTCCGCCAGAACAGCGAGATCATCTGGAGAAGCTATTGAATAAGAGTGTCTATTCCATTTCACAACCCGATCTATTTGGAAAAACATTCGAAGATGGCAAACAGAAGTTCTCTGAACTCTTCAAAAACGGTTTCATCTTCCCCGAACTTAACAAGGCCTTTTATATCTATCAAATAGAAGAAGCAGGACAGTTGACTGTTGGCGTGGTCATCACCCAGCACATTAATGACTTCCTAAATGGGACCATAAAAATTCATGAAAAAACAAGAAAGACAACAAGAACTTACTTAAGGGAAAGGTTTTTACAGTTGAGACTAAATTTCACACCTATATTTTCATTCTATAAGAACAACACGGAGTTAACTGAAAAAATCCATTCCTGGAGGACGGAAAATCCAGATTTATCGTTTAATACTGCTGATGGCAGGAAGCATTCCATTTGGAAATTAGACCAAGGCCACCAAATAGATACTTTAGTAACCGCATTTGAACAGATCGATGCCATTTATTTAGCGGATGGGCATCACCGTTTAAATATGTTTCTTGAAGTTTGTAATGAACTAGAGCTCCCTGAAGCCAAGAGATGGGTCCCTAACATTATTTTTCCAGCAAGCGACATGAAGATTTTGGCTTTTGCACGTTTAATTCGGGACATACCACCAATGTTGATGAATGACTTAAGTAAACTTCTTGCTGAGAAATTCGACATTTCTGAACCCACGGAGGAAACTTCTGCTTGGGCCTATGACATCTATATGAACGGTTCTTGGAAACGTTATGCATTACTCCCAGAGCTTAGAAAGAAATACTCCGACACTGGTATTGCCTATTTAGAAGCCCTGAATACTGAAGTGCTCGAATCCATTTTCAATATACAAGATCAGCGTAGCGATGAACGAATATTGTTCTTTAAGGATTTTAAGGATAAATCGGAATTAGAACGTTCGGTGAACAAGACACACAGTGATTTAGCGATTCAACTTCATCCGATTGATGTTCATGACATCATTCTCGCAGCAGAAACTCAATTGGAATTACCACCGAAGTCTTCATTATTCGAACCGAAGCCACGCGCGGGCGTATTCATTACTCAAATATAAAATCCCATCTAGAGTTAGCCTCTAGATGGGATTCACTGGTTTGTCCCCCACAAACCACTACTATTATGACTCAAAGATGATACGATTGGTTCGATTTTACAATACGTGTTACTACGAATATTACAATTTGAAGCCTAGAATTTTGTCTTTATGGTTCAATGTCCAATTACTTAATGCATGAGTTTGTTTCGGCAATTCCAGCTTTGCAATCATATTACTTCTATGCTTTTCCACGGTACGTTCTGAAACAAATAGCAATTGAGCAATATCTTGGTTACTATTTCCTTGAGCAATTAAGCGTAGAATTTTGTACTCAGATGGACTGAGCTTATTCAAAAGTAGTTGGACCGGATCGGTATTATCTGCTTCCTGCTTTTGTTTAATTCGATCGCTGAAATATGTCCCTCCTTCGAGAACAACTCGAATACAATTTTTGAGTTCCGCCGCCGTATCTTCTTTGGTCACATAGCCTTCTACTCCTAATGCTTTAGCTTGTTCTACGATTTCGGGTTCTTGGTAGAAAGAGAGTAGGATGAAAGCGGTTTGCATGCCTCGTTTCTTAGCTTCTGTAGCTACTTGAATACCTGTCATTTCGGGCATTTGAATATCTAGGATGGCCAAATCAGGCTTAAGTTCTTGTATGGCATCATAGGCCAAGCCCCCATTAGGTAAAGCTTTAAGTACACTATAGCCTAGATACTCTAACTGATCTTTCAATCCTTTGAGAAGAATTGGATGATCATCAGCAATCACTATGGTGATGTTTTTATTCATTTCGGCACTTGTAGCAAGACGGTTGTTCCTTCGCCTTTCGTTGAATCTAATGAAAATTTCGCCTTGAGCATCTCCGCCCGTTCTTTTAAGGTTTTCATACCCAAACTATTGAGTAAATCGGATTTCTCTGTTAAATCAAAGCCTGCTCCATTGTCTTTAATCATGACTTCAATATCACTTGTTCTATCAACAGTCTTGATCAAAGCTGATGGGGCTCCAGAGTGCTTAATTAAATTCGAAATGCTTTCTTGTACGATACGATACACATTTATTTCTTCCGCTTTAGATAGATAGCCATCAATAGCATCGATTTCTCGGGAAAAGAATATATCTGTACTGTTATCTGCATCATCCACCAATTTCTCAATAGCGGCGGTCAAGCCCAGTTTATCTAGGGCTTGTGGGTGAAGTCCTCTGGAAATACTTCGAACTTCTTGGATAGTATTCGAGACTAATTCTTCTGTATCAGATGTTCCTGATAAGTGCACCTTATTTTTGATCAGAACAAGACTTTGGCCCACAGAATCATGGAGTTCTTTGGAAATTCTTTTGCGTTCACTCTCTTGAGACAAGATCAACTTTTGGGCAAATTGTTGCTGGATGGCTGCATTCTTTTTCGAGGCTTGTTGGCTTTTCCATAACAAAGCAGCAATACCCGAGATAGCTACTAAACCAACCAAGGATAAATACAGCCTCCGATTTAACCGATTTTTGGTGTTCAGTTCCTGAATAGAAGCTTCTTGAATGGCAATCTGCTTTTCCTTTTTTGCTGTTTCGAATTCGGTTTGATAATACGAAAGCGTATTCACTTTACTGACATTAAATAAAGAGTCTCTAGATGACGAGTATTTCTTGAAATACTGTAGTGACTTCCCATAATCGCCTTTCGCCTTGTAAATATTACTGTAGAGCTCATTAACATAAATCATATTTTCTTTATCACTTTTCTGAGCTACTGCTTCATATTGTGCCGCATAATCCAAGGCTCGATCAAAATTTCTATCGAGTAAGTATTTATATGCACTTGCGTTATTGTAGAAGTGACTAGCATAAGGGTCGTTAGCGTAATTTGGTTGAAGTTCTTTTGCTTTGGAATAGTAGTAGTTGAGCGAATCCTTGATATTGGCTCTTCCGTAAGCGGAAGAAATCGCACTCCATCCAACGAAGTTGTAGAAATTCTTGTCGGTTTCTTCTTCTTTTTTTTCTGCTTCTTTGAGCATTTTTAGGAGATAACTTCTTTCGAGTTCCTGATTGCCTTGTTTCCGCTCATCCATGGCGGCATTGTAATTCTCTGTAATCACATAATTGACTCTTCCTAATTCTCTAGCTTTGAAAACTACTTGGCTTCTATACTTTTTGGCTTCATCATAGATTTGTGCTTGAGCAAATAAGATGGTTAATCCTTGGATAGGAGAAAGCATGCCTAAACTATCTTCTTGATATTCATAGAGCCGAATGGAATTATTGAAGGCTTCTTGAGCTGTAGAAATCTCGCCTTTTTTACGCAGTAATTTTCCTTGGACATTATACGACCACGCAAAACGTCGGATGGTGGAGTCGTTAAGATTTTTATAGATATCTAATGCTTTCTCTGAGGCAGACCAAGCGCTATCGAGTTCTCCTTTTCGGTCGTATACATCGGTGAGTGTCAAATAGAGCTTCGCTTCATTTTTGGGGCTTACTTCCTCGGCTTTAAACAACGCTTCATCGATGAGCATACGTGCCGAATCTGGGTAATTGGCATCGAAGGTGTAAAAATCGGCCAACAAGTTGGCACGATTTAAATAGGTTTCCCAATCTTTCAATTCTTTGGCGAGGACTATCGTTTGCTTACTGAATGGAATGGTTGCTGGATCGTATCGTTTTCGATAATACTCCGACAATTCATCTAAGATCTCTAAGCGTTCTTGATCGCTAAGTGCTGTTTCCAATTTTGTTTTGAGTGAATCGGTAGGTGTTTGCGAAAAACCAACGCAATAGATGCTGCATACCAGGATATGGAGTAATAGAGTGCGGGCGGATTTCATAGTTCTGGGTTGGTTATGCTAAAGATAAACACAAAAGACCTGTTCGGATGATCCGAACAAGTCTTTTATTGTTTTGGGTTAAGTTGGTCCTTACAGACCTACATTTAAGCGGGAGCTCAAATTTATTTATAAAGCTTGACTTGCCTTATACGTACTAGCACGTATTTTCTACATTTGCCGTTGATGAAAAGCTTAGAACTTCGGAAGTGGTTGGACCATGAATTGACGAAATACCATACGTCTGCCTTTATTGAAACGGATCCAATACAAATTCCTCATCGGTTTACTCAGAAGGAAGACATTGAGATCGCTGGATTTTTTGCGGCTACTTTTTCTTGGGGTCAGCGCGTTACTATAATTAATAAAAGTACAGCGTTACTGGAACGCATGGATAATGCGCCATATGACTTCATACAACACCACACCGAAAGCGATTTGAGGGTTTTGCTGGGTTTTGTTCATCGAACGTTCAATGATACGGACTTGCTTTATTTTGTGGAGCGATTACGGTTTATTTATAGTGAAGGAGGCGGCTTAGAAGCGGCGTTTGGTGCTGGAATGACAGCCGAATCCCAAACCATCGAAGATGGTTTGGTTCACTTCCATACTTCCTTCTTTTCGTCCCAACATGCCCCAAAACGTACGCAAAAACATATTGCTAGTCCAGCTCGGAATAGCACCTGCAAACGACTATGTATGTACTTAAGATGGATGGTGCGTGACGGCGATGTAGATTTCGGACTCTGGAAATCGATTCAAAGTCATCAATTGGTCATGCCCTATGATGTTCATGTTGAACGCGTGGCCAAAAGATTAGGCCTAGTGCAACGCAAACAAAGGGATTGGAAAGCTGTACTTGAACTGACCCAAGCATTAAAAGCGTTTGATGCAAACGATCCCGTAAAGTACGATTATGCTTTGTTTGGGTCTGCCGCTATTGCGCAATAACCAACTTGTCGACCGTAGAACGTTTCCCAGCTTCTACCCGAATGAAATATACGCCACTGGCTAAGAAGCTAAGATCTATTTCTGCATTTGGACTTACATCCATGTCATGAACAAGATGACCAAAACTATCAAATACTTGTACCTGAGTTTTCGATCCTATTCCAGAGAGCTGAAACATTCCATTATTTGGATTAGGGAATACTTCTACGAGTTGGCCTTTTGCTGCATCTACACGTACAATCTTGCTTATGGTCAATTGCCCGTCTACATCTACGTGCCTTAATCTAAAGAAAAGCTGTCCTGTAAAAGGTTGGTCATACTCGACTTCATAATGCGCTGGCTCAATGGCTTTTTCGCTAATCTCCGCAATCGATTCAAACGCAATGGCATTAATACTTTTCTCTAAGATATAACGCCCGCCGCCTTCTTCTCCAGTTCCGGTCCATTGAAGTAATACATGATCTTGACTTTTCTCTGCTGAAAATGCTAAGAATTCTATGGGCAAAATAGTCCCACAAGGATGACCTGTAGCCAATGGTCTAGAACAAAACACTTGGTTTTTTGCCGTTTCATAATGTGCTGTAGCGCCTAGAAACTCATCCATTGTTACATCTCGCTTAATTGTGCCGTTGCTCAATGAATGGTGCATGACCTTAGTATTATCTATAACGTGCGCCATTTGATGCCCATGGCCGAGTTCGTGAATAGCTACAGTAATGAAATCGTATTCTGAAAACGTAATGGTATTATCGTAATTCCAATTCCTACCATCATCAAAAACAATATCTAGCTCGGTAACTACCCATTCGAGGTCGCCGCTACCATTAATACAACCAGAGTAATAAGAGGTGCACCGACCTAGGGTCGTAGAAGGCAGTTCTGTTCCATTATCAAAGCGCACCACATTGATTCCATCTCCAGTGATTAAATCAACTGTGGTATTGGCGCCGACTTCCCAATTAATGGTTGTATTGCATCTCCAAGCATCCAACGCCGTTTCAAAAGCAGTAGGGGCATCATTATCCGCAGCAAAATCTGTGAAATACTGCCAAGTGTAGCCTCCATTCCCATCATCGTTGAAATGATAGGCAGCATAGGCAATATCAGTGCCTGGGTTAATAAAATCGCTATTGATGTTGATGATGGCGTGGCCAATATCTAAGTTCCCAATATTGGTCGTACCATCCCCTGATACAAAAATCCGGAACAAGCCCGAACCAGCATTCTCAGGTACTTCTAAGGTGACTTCGGTGTCACTCCATGTTAAATATTGACTTTCCAACGGTTGAACAAAAGTGAGGCCACCATCATCTGCATTAGAAAACTCAATAAAGCTTGTGCCTTGAGTGGCGCCAAAACCGCTTCCTTGAACCGTGAGTACTGCTTGAACACCTGCGTTGATTGAAGATGGGAAAAAAGAATTCACTGTAGCGGCATTCACACCACTTTGGGCATTAGGCCCTTCTTCAGAAAGCTCGGCAAAGTCTTGTCCCGTAATGCTCGTTAGGTGGTCATAAAATGAATCTGAGTCTGACCATTCTACAAATGGCGTGACAACTGCTCCTTCCTGAGTATATCGAGCAGCAGACAGAGGTCCTGCGAAGGGGCGATATGCTTTAAAATCAGAAAAATTGGATGGTAACAAATCACTGGAGAACGGTGTTAAGAAGGCGGTGATCCATTCACCTGTTTGGAGTTGAAGGCTTGGTGTAACAACTTCTCGATCCAAGTCGACAGTCCCACCTAGGGTGATCACATAGACAACGTCTTGATCGAGCTCGCCTTTAAAGGACTTCACTACTTCAATTTTATTGGCTGTATAGATATTGAGCGCTTGATTGTCCCAAAAACTTTGTTTTTCCACTACTCTACCCTCGATCACCAGTTGGGCATCTGACACAATATTTTCGAAGGGGACTTCAGTAATTTGGGCGGAGGAAACGAAGAAAATGGCTAAATGCGCCAATAAGAGGATTTGGTTTTTCATGCGTGGGGGATCATACGTTTAGCATTGTATATTTATCAAAAAGCATTCCGAAGTATTCATGGAAGTTTTAGAATTTTTATCTGAAGGTCTTCTCCACCCCGCCAAGGCGGGGTGGAATGCGCCCATGAACACCAATAAGGCCCTTGAAACCTACATCGAATATTTACGCCTAAATCAACCAGAACACTTGAAATGGGTACTCTACCGATTAGATGTCGATGAAATTCAACTTCAACTCGAACTGACTTCCTTAGAAGAGCAGACTCGCGCGCAGCATATTGCTCAACGTATGCTCCAACGGGCTCAGTCTATTCTTGAAAGTCGGAAGCAATATAGCTCGGGAAATAATGACTTAAGCTTTGATGTTTACTAATGGAAATTCTATTTTTAACTCATGACTAAAACACACTTATTGGTTTTATGTGGTGGGAAATCGGCAGAGCATGCCATCTCCTTAATCAGTGCTTGGAATTTATTGAAGACCATTTCGCACGAGTCCTTTGATGTGACTTTAATTGCGATAGACAAGACGGGCAATTGGTGGTTGCAGGATACAGCACGCTTCTTGGAACAAGAAGCGCATCCAGAACGTATTTCAATTCCTCAACGCACATCGAAAGTATGGGTCAACCCCGGTCCCGAAACCGATAGTTTCTACTTGTCTGACCAAGGTCGTTTTTTACCGCAAGTAGATGTGGTTTTTCCTTTGCTTCATGGCCCTAACGGCGAAGATGGTAGTATACAAGGGCTCTTAAAACACCTACAAATTCCATACATTGGCCCTAGTGTACTTGGGGCTTCCATTTGTATGGACAAGGATGTAGCCAAACGCTTAATGCTTCAAGCCAATATTCCAACTTCCGATTTCATTGCACTTTATAAGTCTGCCGCCCATCCTGACTTTCAGGCCGTCAAAGAACAACTTGGGCTGCCCCTTTTCGTGAAGCCAGCCAATTTAGGTTCGTCTGTTGGGATTAATAAAGTGGTCGATGCTTCTTCCTATCATGCTGCACTGGAAGAGGCCTTTCAATTCGATGAAAAGATCATTATTGAAGCATTTGTAGAAGGGCAAGAAGTGGAATGTGCGGTATTGGGAAATGACGATTGTATCGTTTCCGAGCCAGGCACTTATATTCATGAAGATGAGTTTTTCGATTATGACACCAAGTATTTAAAAGGAAAAGAAGTGGGCATGCAAATCCCCTACGCGAAATTGAATGCAGAACAAATCGAAGCACTAAAAGCCATTTCCCTTCAAGCCTATAAAGCCTTAGAGTGCAAAGGGCTGGCTAGAGTGGATACATTTGTCACTCCTGAAGGAGAATTTTTGGTAAATGAAATCAATACCTTGCCGGGATTTACCCAAAATAGTATGTACCCATTATTGATGGATGCTGCTGGCATTCCCTACAACAACCTAATAAAAAAGTTGTGTGCGCTTGCGATTTCAAGATTTCGGCCCATGGATTCCTAGTAGCCTTTTACCTTTGCTCAAAATTTTATTATGAAATCATGGGTGCCTCATTCTACTGATTCTGATTTTTCGATTCATCATTTACCGTTTGGAATTTTCAAAACAGCCACTAGAAATGTTCGAGTAGGTGTTGCTATTGGTGAGCATATCCTCGATATGAAGCTATTGGCTCGCGAAGGCTTTTTAAAGGACTGGGACTATCCACAAAATGTTTTTAGCCAGCCGTTTCTAAACGGATTAATGGCTTTAGGTCGAACTGCTTCAGCTGCACTCCGAAGAGAACTTCAATCGCTATTAAGTTCCGAAAATCCAGCTTTACGAGATTCGGCCCTTCGTGACGAGCTCTTAGTTCCTATGAAATCGGCCGAATTATTATTGCCGGTAAATGTGCGGGATTATACTGATTTCTATTCGAGTATTGAACACGCGACCAATGTAGGCACTATGTTTAGAGGGCCTGAGAATGCCTTGATGCCGAATTGGAAGCATTTGCCGGTGGGTTATCACGGTAGAGCATCATCTATAATTGTTTCTGGAACTGATATACATCGTCCGAAAGGTCAAAAAACGCCTGCGGAAGGTGCGAGTCAACCCGGATTTGGGCCTACCAATCTGTTAGATATTGAATTAGAAATGGCGTTTATCACCTGTAAGCCAAATGCGTTAGGCGCTTCCATTTCTACCGAAGCGGCCGAGGATCATATTTGGGGTATGGTCTTGTTTAACGATTGGAGTGCACGAGATATTCAGAAATGGGAATATGTACCTCTTGGGCCATTCTTAGGAAAAAGTTTTGCTTCTAGCATTTCTGCGTGGGTTACCCCAATGGAAGCCTTAGAACCATTCCGTTGTGCAGGTCCGGAACAAGATCCCGAAGTATTGCCTTACTTAACGTATTCTGGGCAAAAGAACTACGACATCGATTTGGAGGTTTGGTTAGAAACACCTTCAGGGGTGAAGCAAAAGATTGCCCATTCCAATTTCAAGTATATGTATTGGAATATGGTGCAGCAACTCGCGCATCATACGGTGAATGGCTGCAATATTAATGTGGGTGACATGTATGGAAGCGGCACGATTAGTGGTCCAACTCCAGATAGTTATGGCTCGTTATTGGAACTCACTTGGCGGGGCAGCAAACCCATTCAGCTGACTGATGGTACGGAACGAAAATTCCTTCAAGATGGCGATACGATTGTACTGAAGGGATATTGCAAAACCCCAGCCGTACGGCTGGGGTTTGGAGAAGTAAGAACAACAATTCTTCCTGCTATCTAGCAGCCTTTTTTAACCCGCACTGACGATGTATATCGTCTAAGTTCACGTTCAGTGCACTTCCAATCACGTTTCCATTTACAGAAGGAACAGGAACAGGTGCCGGAGAAGGTGCAATATTGTTAATGATGTACTGGCGCATAGTCGTTCTCAATGCAACTAAATCCAAGTAATCATAAAAGAAGTTTAACTTTTGATCCTCAATCGTATTCTCCGTTGGTGGATTTCGGAATACAAACCAGGCAAACGACTCAGAGAAATCTTCTTGTGGATCTGTTGCAGCATATCGTGTGGTAAAAGCTGAAGGATCTCTATCATACCATGCATCGGAAATACCGTCTTGACCAACTTGCCCTAAAACGGTTAAGTACTCATCGTAATCGGCAGCCCAAAATTCATCGTAGTAAGCTTGTAAAATAGCATCATCAACTAGGCAACCATAGGTAGACTCAAAATTCGTACAATTGGTAGCATTTAAATCTAACTCATCAGCAAATAAGGAAAGTAAATGCCCATACTCATGAATCGTGGTAAATGAAGCCACATAGTTTGGATCTTGATTCGGATTATTAATACTGGCTTGAATACTCGCTTCCTCCACTTCCATCGTGAGCACGTCTAATCCAATATTCCATTCCGTTCGGTTAGAGCCATTCAACGGATACACATATCCAGCAATAACATCACCGCCATGAAAAGGAGTGAATTGCTTAACAAATTGTCTTCTTCCAGAAGGTACAATTCCAGTAAAACGCTCGAACATGCGGGTATGAAGGGCTTTATCCTCTCTATAGGAAACAATATCTGGATCCACTTCATAATCACGATCAAAGGTTTTCACATCACCATTAACGGTGTAGCGTGTTAAGGTTTGATCTTCATCGGCTAAGCTTTGTCGAGGTAGTAAAGTGTTCGGATCACTGGTATTGTCGTCATCACTACAGGCTGTGACGAAATACAACGCAAAAATTGAAAGTGCAATTACCCAAGTCTTCTTCATAGTCAGCTAATTTACGTTATAAAATATCTTCAAAATACATTTATAAAGACGAAATCCAGTTGTACTTGCTTACATTTATGACGCAAAGGAAGTACAAAAGGTTTATTTATGTTTTCATTTGACCCTTACGATTTTGGAATACGAGACCGACACCAATACATTATTGGAGCTGTAGGACCTCGCCCTATTGCGTGGGCTAGTACTGTAAACGAAAACGGGCAGCCAAATCTTGCACCTTATTCGTTTTTTAATGCATTTAGCTCCAATCCACCTTTGCTGGTTTTTTCGAGTAATCGAAGAGGACGTGACAATACGACGAAGGACACGCTTCATAACATCCAAACTAACGGAGAAGTAGTGATTAACGTGGTGAATCACGATTTGGTGCAACAAATGAGTATTAGCAGTACGGATTATGCCGCCAACATCAATGAGTTTGAAAAGGCTGGCGTTACTCCGTTGGAATCGGTCAAGGTCAAGCCATTTCGCGTTAAGGAAAGTCCGATCCAATTCGAGTGTAAAGTGAAAGATATTATCTACACTGGTGAAGCAGGTGGTGCGGCGAATTTATTCCTTTGCGAAATTGTTCAAATGCACATTTCGGAGTCGGTCTTGGATGCAGATAAGCACATTGTTCCCAACAAGCTAAAGCTTGTTGGGCGAATGGGTAAGTCCTATTATGCCAAAGCCTTTGGAGATGCTGTTTTCGAGTTAAACAATCCGTTTTCCGATCAAAACCTAGGTTTTGATCGATTACCGGAAAATATTCGGCAAAGCCAAGTCTTAACAGGTAATGAAATAGCCCAATTGGCCATTCAAACCGATTTTCCAGCTTCTAGCCATGTTGAATATATTCGCGGTTTGGAAGAAGTGAAAGCCGCTGTTAATACCTCTACATATGCTGCTCATATCCTGGCCCAAGAATGGATTCAACAAGGCCGTATTGAGGATGCTTTTGCTTTGTTACTGAGTTAAACGTAACTAACGGCAGTCCCGCTAGCAGTTACCATTAACATGCCTCCACCCCCACTTCCAATTTGGATATTTTCATAATCAAGGTCGATGCCAATAACGGCATTTGCACCCAGTTCACGGGCTTTATCTTGCATTTCTGCCAGTGCGATGTCCTTCGCTTCGCGAAGGACTTTTTCATAGCTGCCCGAGCGCCCACCTACTATATCTCGTATTCCTGCGAAGAGATCGCGAAACAGGTTAGCCCCAATAATGGTTTCGCCAGTTACCACGCCTTTATAGTCGGTAATTTGTTTGCCCTCTAGGTGATTGGTTGTACTTACTATCATGAAAAATTGGTGGATCCTTCCCGATTTTTGTTACACTAGGCATAAAAAACCCGCCTAGGCTTTGCCTAGGCGGGTCTCTTTATTCTTTAGAAATCGCTTAACGGTCTTTTACAGCAACAAACGGTCTAGATTGTGGCCCAGTATAAATTTGTCGTGGTCTCCCAATCGGCAAACTCAAATCGTTCACTTCTTTCCATTGCGCGATCCAACCTGGCAATCTACCTAAAGCAAATAAGACCGTAAAGAATTCCATCGGGAAACCTAATGCTCTGTAAATAATACCAGAATAGAAATCGACATTTGGGAAGAGTTTTCGAGCGATAAAATAATCGTCGTTTAACGCCTTTTGCTCCAATTCCTTTGCTAATTCGAGTACTGGATCGGAAATACCTAACTTATCCAATACGTCATCTGCTGCTTTTTTAATCACCTTCGCCCGCGGATCAAAATTCTTATATACTCTGTGTCCAAAGCCCATTAAACGGAATGGATCACTTTTGTCTTTAGCTTTGTCAATCCATTTCTGCATGCCACCACCATCTTTCTTGATGTTTTCGAGCATTTCAATTACAGCCTGATTCGCACCACCATGAAGTGGGCCCCATAAGGCCGCTACTCCAGCAGCAATAGAAGAATATAAGTTCGCTTTGGATGAACCAACAATTTTTACGGTACTGGTTGAACAGTTTTGTTCGTGATCTGCATGAAGAATTAGTAATTTATCTACCGCATCAATCACCACTGGGTCTGGCACATATTCCTCCGTTCTATGTCCGAAAGTCATGTATAAGAAATTCTCTACGTAGCCATACTTGGTCTGCGGATACATGTATGGGTGTCCTTGAGTATTCTTATAAATCCAAGAACACAATGTGGTCATTTTGGCCAGCATCCGCGTCATGGTTAAATCTTTGGCCTCTTGATCTCTATCTGTGTCCAACGCTTCAGGATAATAGGTACTTAATGCGTTAATCACCGCCCCTAGTTGCCCCATCGGATGCGATTTTGCAGGGAAGGCATCTAAAATCTTTTTGATGTCTTCATGTACAAGGGTGTGGTAACTTACTTTTTTTTCCCAATCGTCTAATTGACCAGCATTTGGAAGTTCGCCATTGATTAAGAGGTAGGCCACCTCCATAAAATCGGCCTTCTCAGCTAAGTCTTCAATAGAATAGCCTCGGTAATTTAATACGCCGGCTTCCCCGTTAATAAAAGTGATTGAGCTTGTGGTAGAGCCGGTATTTTTGAAACCTGGATCAAGAGTAATTAAACCGCTTTGACCTCTTAGCTTGGAAATATTGATTCCTGTTTCTCCTTCAGAACCAGTAACTACTGGCATATCATAAGTATTCCCATTATAGGAAATCTTAGCTATTTCTTCTGACATACTTGGTAATAATTATAGATTGGAACATTGAAATGTACCTGCCAAAAATACGTAAAAGCTGTGAAGTAGTGCGCACTAAACGTAGAAAATGATTGGAATTATTTCGTGCACTTCATACAATAAATACTATCGGGCATGAACAACAAGCGCTGTTCCGCGATAGGTTGACGACACGACAAACAAATACCAAAATCGGGCGCATCTATTTTATCTAAGGCCGATTGAAGGCGTTTCCATTTGGCTTGGGCCATTCGGAGGCTGTTCTCAAGAACAGCCTTATTGTTGATCGCTTCCATTCTACTGATTCTTCCGTAAGCATCATCAGGAGAGATGGGTTTGGTTTGTTCCTTTAATGCTGCAATATCAACTTCTAAATCAGCCAGTTTTTGAATCAACTTTGCTTTCAAGATGTCTTTTCCTGTTTCCATTGAGTTACAACAAAATACAGATTTTTATGACAAGATTTTTTACAGCGCTCCATCTAGAGCCGCAGTAATCTCCTCCCGATCACTTTTCAAAGTATTCACCCAATGTGTAACAATTTGGCTTTCTTCGGCAGTGGCTGTATCTAATGTTTGGATGAATTCAATAAATAAGTCACCTATGCGCACCATCTGTTTCAAAAAAGGCACAATTGGGTAACGTTGTTTTACTAGGTGATCTCCACT
>JAHQVX010000030.1 GCA_019634125.1 Saprospiraceae bacterium | reverse complement strand
GGGAAGGTATTTGTAGAAAAGCGTTGATGTACTAATGCAAATCGGGTTACGAAAAGTGGATTTACTAAATCGGGGTAATACGCACTAATATCCTGTGGCATCAGCAAACCCTTATATATAATGGTATTGGTAGAAAAACTGGCTACATAAAAGTTTTTACGCTCAGAGAGTTTCGATTGTGTGATTTTATTTTCTGTTAGTTTCCGAGCAATAAAAACCTTAGTTCTAAACTCCAAGTCTCCCATAGAGGAATTGGGTTTAGAAACGAAAAGCTGCATGACTTCCGGTTGGGTTTCTGTGGCGATTCTTCCTAATACATCTGGATTAACGGGTACATTTCGCCAACCGTTTATTATAAGTCCTTGCTCTATGATGAATCCTTCGAAGGTGTCGATACAAAATTGGCGTTGGTTATCTTTTTTAGGGAGAAAAACCATGGCTACGGCATAATTTCCTGGCTGGGGAAGCTGAAGTGTACCGCAGGATTGTTTAAAGAATTTATGCGGCAGTTCAATCAGAATTCCCGCGCCATCTCCTGTTTTTCCATCGGAACTAACGGCGCCACGATGTTCGAGATTACAAAGAATATTCAACGACTTATGAATGATATCGTGTGTGCGTTCATTTTTTAGACTTGCAATAAAGCCTGCGCCACAGTTATCATGTTCAAATTGAGGGAGATAAAGTCCTTGTTTCTTGTATGCCATAGTGTGGTTTTTTTTGGAGTGCTTAACCTAAGATATGTCATAGTGTCTAAAAAACACTATACAAAAGGAGATTTTTGAGGCTAGTCATTGATCGACTTACAATTTATGATAAAAAATATTTGAATTATTTTTAGTCTTCCTGTTCAATTACTATTTCTGAAGCGCTTTTATTTGACTTTTCCACAGAAAAAGCTTCTAGTTTCTCGATTTATTCATTTTTTTTTGGAAAAAATGCTTTCGTGCCTATCTTTGATTAACGTAAACTTTACACTATGAAAAAAATAGAAGCCATCATTCGTAAATCGAAATATGATGAAGTAAAAGAAGCCCTTCACGCCAAGGGTGTCGATTTTTTCACCTATTGGGATGTTAGTGGTATTGGTAATGAAGAAAGCGGTTTAACCTATAGAGGAATTAAGTATAGCACCTATGACATTGCGCGTAGAGTGCTTTCCATTGTTGTGGAAGACAGCAAAGTAGATAGTGTTGTTGAAACACTACTATCATCTGCCCGGACTGGGGAGGTGGGAGACGGAAAAATTTTCATTAGCAATATAGAAAAAGCCTATCGTGTACGAAACAGCGATGTAGATGGCGGGGCACTTTCTTAAAAAATTCAAGACACACTATGGAAGTATTAAATTTTACAGTAAATAATCTATGGATGATGATTTCCATCTTTTTGGTATTCATCATGCACTTAGGTTTCGCTTGTTTAGAAAGCGGAATGACCCGAGGAAAAAACACAGTAAACATCCTATTTAAGAATGTAATTATCCTAGCTATCGGCCTACTAACCTACACAATTCTAGGTTTTAGTTTGATGTACCCAGGCGAGGCGTTTGCGGGCGATTGGTTTGGCTTTGCAGGTTTTGGAGTTCCAGTTGCAGATGCAGATGTTACGCCCGAGTATGGCGACATGACGAAGTGGACCGACTTTTTATTTCAAGCCATGTTTGCAGCGACAGCAGCCACGATTGTTTCAGGAGCAGTTGCGGAACGTATTAAGCTATGGCCCTTCTTTATCTTCTCTATTCTTTATGTAGCCTTCATTTATCCGATTGTAGGTATGTGGAAATGGGGCGGTGGCTGGCTACACACATTAGACACGCCTTTCTATGACTTCGCGGGCTCTACGCTGGTTCACTCCGTAGGAGGCTGGGCAGCACTTGTTGCTATATTTTTATTAGGCTCGAGAATCGGGAAATACAAGGATGGCAAAACATTTGCGATTGCAGGCCACAATATGCCATTGGCTACGATTGGTGTCTTTTTGCTTTGGTTTGGTTGGTTTGGTTTCAATGGAGGCAGTGTGCTTTCCGCGGATCCAGCTGGTGTTTCAAAGGTATTAGTCACCACTTGTTTAGCTGCAGCTGCAGGAACAGTGAGCGCATTCTTAGTGTCGTACATCATGTATAAAAACTTCGACTTATCAATGGCATTAAATGGAATATTAGCAGGTCTTGTAGGTATCACTGCTGGTGCCGATCAAATGGGTATTCTAGATTCGATTTGGATTGGATTAGTAGCTGGTGCTATTGTTGTTTTCGGTATTGCGCTCCTCGACAAGTTAAAATTAGACGACCCAGTAGGTGCTATTCCTGTTCACTTATTTTGTGGAATTTGGGGCACACTAGCCGTGGGCATATTCGGCGACTTAGCTGGAGGCAAACAAATTGTAAGTCAGCTCGTCGGAATTGCTACCATTGGAGGGATTTGCGTAGTGGCTTCCTTCATTATTATTGGCGGATTAAAAGCACTTGGAGGTATACGCGTTCCGGAAGAAGAGGAATTGGTTGGGCTAGACCGTAGCGAACACGGAATGTTGGCTTACCCTGACTTTAGAATGGACGATCATTAAAAAGCTTTTTTTTTTGTTTTTTTGATTACTTCATTTACTATGAGGAGAACCCTCTCGGCTTTGCCGAGAGGGTTTTTTCGTGTTCGTTGGGAAATAGAACTCAGGCCTATCAACTGGAGATGCGTTCTTCGTTGGCTATGCAGCTTGTGAATGAATTACACCAATCAGCCTGAGAAGCATAGCCAACTGCGTGAAGAATAAGTTAAGATCAGCCTATTAGATTCGCTTTACTTCGTAGCCTGCCCTTCCATAAGCGCTTTCCTTTTGCCCGTAAAGACGCGCTTCAACCCTTGAGAAGTAGAAGTTCCAAAACTTGCTTGTATTTGGCGCGTAACGACACACTTCTTACAACAAAGACAGAAAGGTACTTAACGTGATTGAATTTGGCCCGTAACGATACTTCTTACAACAAAGACAGAAGGTACTTAACGTGATTTAATTTGGCGCGTAACGATACTTATTACAACAAAGACAGAAGGTACATAACGTGATTTAATTTGGCGGGTAACGAAACACCCCCTCGGCTTTGCCGAGGGGGTGTTTATGCTAAGTCAATATTTTCGAATTACTTTATACCGTGCGTCCATCTATTCAGGAATGGTGTCAATAATAATAGCAATGCCGCAGCACCTAATACAAGATAGACCCCTAAATTCATATACGTTTCACTATAGGTAGCCAACTGCTCCGCTATACTGCCCTCAGCAGAGGCTTCAGAATTCAGTTTTCCGATGATACCCCCTAAATTATTGGCTAATGAGAAGGATAAGAACCAAACCCCCATGATGAATCCAACCAACTTGGCAGGAGATAATTTTGAGACCATAGATAAACCAATTGGCGACAAGAATAACTCACCAATCGTATGAAATAAATACATTAAAATCAAGAAGATTAAACTTACTTTTCCCGCATCACCGATACTCTTCCCACCAAGCACTACCATGTAAAAACCTAGTGCCAAAAAGGCTAAACCTAAAACGAATTTTAGCGGGATACCAATATCCTTCTTGGCCTTTGCCAAACTTGACCACATCCAGGCAAATGCAGGGGCTAATATGATAATAAACATGGAATTAAAACCTTGTATCACAGATGCAGGCACTTCGGAACCAAAAACATTCCTATTTGTGAACTTGTCTGCATACAAAGTCAATGATCCTCCTGCTTGCTCAAATAAAGCCCAGAAGATAACGTTAAACAAGGCTAATATGACAACCACCCATAAACGTTGCCCCTCTTTCTTCTGCCCTTGAGAAGCCAAAATCGCACCATAGATAAATAGCCCCAGAAATACTACTACACCAATCATCAACAAGATTTTAGAGAATAATTCATTCTTCTCCATCATTAAAGCGAAGAGCGGAATTAAAAGCAATGAGCCAAGAAGAATGAAGTTATTTCTACTTAACCCAGCAAATACTTTCTCAGTATCATTCTTTTTATCTGGCACAAGACCCTTCCCTTCTAATTTATCTTGGTTAAACCAGAAAACCAGCAAACCAAGTACCATAAAGATTCCTGCCAACCCAAATCCTAAGTGCCAGTTCACTTTCTCACCAATATACCCTACCGTAAAAATCGAAAGTAAGGCACCAACATTAATGCCCATGTAGAAGATGTTGAAGGCCGCATCCTTACGCACATCTGCTTGGTCGTAAAACTTGCCCAAAAAACTGGAAATATTGGGCTTGAAATACCCGTTTCCTACAATAATTAAGGCCAGTGAAAGGAAAAACATCACCGTATTGGTTTCATCCACGAAGCCCATCACTGCTAAAGTAAAATGACCCAAAACCATTAAAGCACCTCCAAGGATAATCGATCTTCTAAATCCAAAAAATTTATCTGCAACTACCCCACCTAGAATTGGAAATAGGTAGACTCCTGCAGTATAGGAACCATAAATTGCCACTGCTTTTGCATCTGCACCTGATCCGAGTTTTTCAAACAAAACTCGAGTCATATAGAGGAGTAATATGGCGCGCATTCCATAATAGGAAAATCGCTCCCACATCTCTGCAAAAAATAAAATAAATAAGGCTTTTGGGTGGGTTTTCTTGTTGGCGGCAATAATGATTGGCACCCAAATAATACAAAATACCCAGAAGAAAATAATCGCTATTAGAGTAATATCCATAAGGAGTGTGTTTGTGTTAAATATCTGTTAAATGTCGGTCTTTTACAAGTTTTCTAAAATAAAGTCCGTCATTTTCTCATAAAGGTGTAAACGGGTATTTCCACCGTAAATACCATGATTTTTATTCGGGTACATGTAGAAATCATAGTGTTTTCCAGCTTTGTTCAGTGCATCCACCATATCTACCGAATTTTGGAAATGCACATTATCATCAGCCATTCCATGCACGAGTAAATAACTGCCTTTGAGTTTGCTCACATGGTTGATTGGGCTATTGTCGTCATAGCCACTAGCATTCTCCTGAGGTGTGCGCATGTACCGCTCTGTATAAATGGTATCGTAATACCTCCAAGTCGTCACTGGGGCCACTGCTATAGCCATTTTAAAGACATCATTGCCTTTTAATAAGGCCAAACTACTCATATATCCGCCGTAACTCCAGCCCCAAATTCCAATTCGATCGGCATCGATATAAGACTGACTACCTAAATACTTTCCAGCTTCGATTTGATCAATCGTTTCTAATTTCCCAAGTTCTAAATACGTGCCTTTCTTAAATTCTTGGCCTCTTGCTCCCGTTCCTCTGTTGTCAACACTTGCCACAATATACCCTTGATCGGCAAGGTGGGTATACCATAAATCGTTGGCACCGTACCACCTGTTCTGAACCGTTTGACTGCCAGGCCCGCCATATACATACATCAACACCGGATACGCTTTATTGGGATCGAAGTCGGAGGGCTTAATCATCCAACCGTTTAATTCTACGCCTTGACTTGTGGTAAATGAAAAGAATTCTTTACCTGGAAGGCCGAGTTTGTTCACTCGCTGCAATACAGTAGCATTGTCTTTGAGCTGCCTTTCTTCCGATCCATTTCTATCCCGAACAACTACAGTTGTAGGCTGAGCCGTACTCGAATAGTTATGCACGAAATAATCGTAACTGTCTGTGAACTCTGCACTATTCCATCCAGCATCAGGTGTTAACTTTTTCAAGTTCTTGCCATCTAAATCAATAGAGTACACTTCTCGATTCAACGGAGACTCGGCCGCTGCTTGGAAAAATACTTTGCCATTCGCTTCATCAATTCCATATAAATCAGTTACATCCCAATTCCCTGTTGTGACTTGGTTAATTACATTGCCTTCCATATCTAATAAGTAAACATGCTTATAGCCATCTTTCTCACTCGACCATAAAAAACCAGAATTGTCTTCTAAAAAGTCTACATGATCCAATACGCTTTCACTGATGTAATATTTGTTGGTCTCTTTATAAATAGGGCGAGTATTTCCAGAAGCATTTGCTAAGAGTAACTCCAATTCGTTTTGATGTCTATTCATACGAAACACCACCAATTGGTTATTTGGCGTCCATTTAATTCGCGGGAAGTAAATATCGGTCTCCTCACCCAAATCAATTTTAGTATTCTTACCGGTTGCTAGATCTTGAGAATAGATGGAAATGAAGGAATTCTGTTCGCCGGCTTTAGGATATTTGAAGGTATAGGGTTCTGGGTAGAGTTCGCCAAAGAAATCCATAGTAAATTGCTTTACATGCGCCTCGTCAAACTTGTAGTAGGCTATTTTCTTAGAGTCGGGCGACCATTCAAATGCACGCGTTAAAACGAACTCTTCTTCATAGACCCAATCACTCATTCCGTTAATGATGTGGTTCCATTTCCCATCGGTAGTCACTTGCTTCGTACTTCCTGAAGCGATGTCGAACACATGAATATTATTGTCACTCACAAAAGCTACTTTTCTCCCATCTGGGGAGAAGGTAGGATAGGTTTGTTTAGCTGGCGCTTGAACTTCTGAAGTTTTTCCAGTGGCCACATCATGCACAAAGTAAGTTGCCTTTGTAGAATGGCGGTAGATGCGTTCTGAATCAGTGGCGAACAAAACTTGTTTTTCATCTGGGCTGAATTCATAAGATGAAAAGCCCCTGCCCAAATCAATAGACTCCAGTTTACGGCCACTTGAAAAGTCATAAATCCCGATGGTACTGCCTTCGATCTTACTAAAGGACTTTCCATCATTCATTGGATTTAAGCCATAGACACCAGAAGCGGAGAATTTTCCAGTCCAGATATCATTTAATGAAACCCTTGGGGTCTTCACAGGTGTATTTGCTGTTGAAACTGGTTGTGGCTCTGCAGTCTGCGAAACTTGATTCGATGTGTTACATGCTACCAAGCCGCATATTAAGAACAATGCTGTTAAAAGGTTTTTTACCATTTTGGTGCGTTTATTGATGTAAGGGATGATGAAAATATTAAGACAATAAAAGTAAATAATTTTAGTATTTAGGGGTGACTCTGGAATTTGTGGCACATTAAAATTTTGAATTTTGGGTATATTAGCCACCACAAGTAACTATTTGGGGACCAATTTCGTTATACAAATACGCTTCACCCACACTAATTAGTTACAGTTTAAAATAGAACATATGAAAAAGATGTGGATGATTATGGCCTTATTATTAGGCGTTATGGTAACTCTAGCTCAGGAAGAGGAAGAGACAATGGATGATGATGAGATTGAGATTGAAGCGATTGAGGAAGACTACGGCTATGAAGTAGACACTACCGATACGGACTTTGACCTCAGCGATATTGATGAAGATGAATTATCTGCAGAAAGCAAATTTCCTTGGAATAAATTTACGGTAGGTGGTGCTTTAGGACCATTTAGCTTTGGAACGTTCACCAACATTGGAGCTTCTCCAGAATTTACGTACAAAGCCACACCTTATTTACGTCTAGGAGCTTCTGGGGTTTATGAGTTTTATAGACAAAGAAGCTACACCTCAAGGGATCCGTTTTCAGGTCAGTTTTTTGACATTCCTTCTTATAGCAATACAAATTATGGTGGACGTGCTTTCGCAAGGGTTACTCCGTTTAAAGCCATTTTCGCACATTTAGAATACGAACGTTTAGAACGTGAAACACCGGTGACTTTCAACCAAGGCACTGGAGCGGTTGGCAACTTTGATGAAAGCCTAAACAATGTGAATTTAGGTCTTGGATTAGCCCAAGCAGGTGTTAACAATGGCGGGCCTTACATTTTACTATTGTATAACTTAATGCACAACGGTAACGAAGATTCGTTCTTAGACCAAGGCGGTAATTTGGAGTATCCTTACAATGCGATTGACTTTAGAGGTGGCATTGATATTCCACTGGGCATGGGCGACAAGAACAAGAAGCGGAAAAACAAAAAACGAAAAGACGTACCAGAAAGCGATCCAGAGTAAGTTAATTCGATAAGATAGAACTAAAAAACCCATCCTTGCGGATGGGTTTTTTTACACTTTCAGATTACACTGTTATACGTCTACATTCGCATAAACAGCGTTCTTTTCAATAAACTCTCGACGCGGCGGCACCTCATCACCCATTAGCATACTAAATACGTGATCGGCTTCTGCGGCGTTGTCGATAGTTATTTGTTTCATATAGCGCGACTCTGGGTTCATCGTAGTTTCCCAAAGTTGCTCGGCGTTCATCTCTCCAAGACCCTTATAGCGTTGGATATTTACACCAGTTCCTTCTTTTCCTCCCAATTCTTCTTGGGCTTTCTTACGCTCCTCTTCATTCCAGCAATAAATGGCTTTCTTTCCTTTCTTCACAAGGTAAAGTGGTGGAGAAGCCACATAAATATATCCACGCTCAATCAGCTCCTTCATTTTACGGAAGAAGAACGTCAGGATGAGCGTACTAATGTGACTACCATCTACATCGGCATCACACATGATTACGATCTTATGGTAACGGAGTTTAGCCAAGTTGAGGGCTTTCTCATCTTCTTCGGTACCAACGGTTACACCTAAGGCTGTATAGATATTTTTAATCTCATCGTTTTCGAAGATCTTATGCTCCATAGCCTTCTCCACGTTTAAGATTTTACCTCGAAGTGGCATAATGGCTTGGAAAAATCGGTCACGCCCTTGTTTGGCGGTTCCACCTGCTGAGTCCCCCTCCACCAGGAAGATCTCACTTTCCGCAGCATTTTTAGACGAACAATCAGCAAGCTTACCGGGCAAACCACTTCCGCCAAGCACGCTCTTTCGCTGAACCATTTCTCGGGCCTTTCGTGCGGCATGACGTGCCGTCGCTGCAAGGATAACTTTATCGATAATGGTTTTGGCTTCTTTCGGATTTTCTTCCAACCAATACTTTAATACATTTCCTACTGCTCCAGAAACCAAGCTGGTTAGTTCGGAGTTGGAAATTTCGTCTTTGGTTTGACTCTTAAATTGCGGCTCTGGAATTTTAACAGAAACCACAGCTGTTAATCCTTCTCTAAAGTCTTCGCCACTTACATCAAACTTCAGCTTAGCGAACATATTGTTCTCTTCGGCGTAATCTTTAAAGTAACGGGTAATGGCTCGTTTAAACCCATTCACGTGCGTACCACCACCTGGCGTTTGAATGTTGTTGGCGTAAGAGAAAATATTTTCGGAGTAGCCGCTATTGTATTGCATAGCGACTTCAATGGCTACATTATCTTTTTCAGCAAAGACGTGAATTGGATGCTCGAGTACTGCTTGTCGAGTACTATCGAGGTATTTCACGAATTCTGGCAACCCTTCTTCTGAGAAAAATTCTTGGAAAAACGGCTTTCCTTCTTCGTCTTTGTTCCGCTCATCGGTAAAGGTGATGCGTACTTGCTTATTGAGGTAGCTCATTTCCCGCAGTCTACCGACTAGGGTATCTGCATTAAAATCGATGGTATCGAAGATGGTGGCATCGGGCAAGAATTTGACGCTTGTACCTGTGTCATCGGCTTTGCCGATGACTTTTACCTGCTCCTGCGGCTTCCCTTCATTATACTCTTGTCTATAAACATTGCCGTTGCGATGCACCTCGGCGATCAAGTGCGTAGAAAGTGCGTTCACACACGACACTCCCACTCCGTTCAATCCACCAGACACCTTATAGGAGCTCTTATCAAACTTACCCCCAGCATGGAGCTCAGTCATTACCAGCTCTAGAGCCGACTTCCCAGAATCACTGTGGATATCGGTAGGGATTCCACGACCATTATCTTTTACAGACAAATAATTGTCTTCAGAAATTACGATATCAATCCTATCGCAATAGCCTGCAAGGGCTTCATCTATTGAATTATCTAAGACTTCATTAACTAAGTGGTGTAGTGCTCTAACATCTGTTCCTCCCACGTACATTCCGGGGCGAACCCGTACTGCTTCCAATCCTTTTAATGCGGTTATACTATCTGCGGAATAACCACCATTCGGTTGCACATTTTCTTCTGCCATAAATGGTTTTAAGATTGCTTAATTTCAAACGCTTAAAGATACCACTTTTTTCATCCATAAAAAAGGCTGAACAACAATAAAATCAAGGTATCCACAGAATGTTAAGAGTTGTTAACATCGAGGGCGACATCCATGGATTTTTTATACAAAAACAGGCTAAAAAAAGCTTATTCTGCTGTAGACTCTACTGAAGGTGGAGGACTTGTATGCACTTGTCGGCGCCGAACAACATCAATAGCCAAGAAGATGGCATTTCTAAGCGACGCTTCGGAGGCAATGCCTTGACCCGCAATATCGTAAGCAGTGCCGTGGTCGGGCGATGTTCTTACCGCCGGCAAGCCGGCGGTATAATTCACCCCATCTTCGAAACTAATCATCTTAAAAGGAATCAAACCCTGGTCATGGTACATAGCCAACACGCCATCAAACTTCTTGTACTGACGCATTCCAAAAAAGCCATCCGAAGGATACGGACCAATTGCCATAATACCTTCTTCCTTTAGTTTTTGAATAGCCCCTGAAATAATGGTCTTATCTTCTTCACCAATCAGGCCATTATCGCCAGCATGAGGATTTAAGCCTAAAACGGCAATTTTCGGCTTTTCAATGCCAAAATCTAAAGTTAAGCTCTTCGCCATGATTCGCGTTTTCTTCAGTATCGCTTCTTCGGTAATCGAAGCAGCAATTTCTGCAACAGAGAGGTGATTGGTAACTAAGCCCACTCGAAGTTGCTCACTGACTAGAAACATCAAACTTTCCGCAGCACCTAGCCGATCACGTACAAACTCTGTATGGCCTTTGTACGGGAAATCATCTCCGCTTATCACATCTTTATTAATGGGCAAGGTGACTAAGCCATCAATATGGCCTTCTTTCAAGTCGTGCATGGCTGCATTTAAAGAATGGACGGCAAACTTTCCAACAGCAGCATCGGGTTGGCCTAAGGTAATTTGCACATCACCATCCCAAGAAGTAATCACGTTGATTTGCTTCGCCTTCGCATCTTGTGCTTGCTGAATGCTTTGAAAATTGGCTTGCTCTATATTTAACGCCTTCTTATGATAGGCTACGACTTTATTGCTGGCGTAAAGGATTGGAATGCACGATTTGAACATTCGGTTATCCGAGAAAGTCTTCAATAATACTTCTAATCCAATTCCATTAATATCTCCTACGGAAAACCCAAGCCGAATCGCATCACTCATAATTACTACTTTTGCTGCATACAAATGTATAACACGAATTTCAAACATCAATTTTGAGTAAACGAAGACCTGTTCGACCCAAAAAATCACTTGGCCAACATTTTTTAATCGATTCTTCGGTTTCAATGGACATTGCTGAGTTGATTGAAAACAATTCCCTACCTATCTTGGAAGTTGGACCTGGAACTGGGGCGTTGACCCAGTTTTTACTGCAGCGATTTCCGGATGGTGTCTCCGTATGTGAAATTGATGTGCGCAGTATTGCATATTTAAAATCTCACTACCCGAGCATTGTTCATATTTACGAGGAAGATTTCCTAAAAATGGATTTGGAAAAGTACTTTCCCGATGGCGTCATTATTGCAGGGAATTTCCCGTATAACATCTCTTCTCAAATTGTGTTTAAGATTTTAGAAAACCACGACTTGATTCCTCAGATGGTTGGGATGTTTCAGAAGGAAGTCGCGCAAAGAATTTGCGCGACCAACGGCTCCAAGCAATACGGCATCTTGTCGGTGCTCACCAAACTATATTTTACCTCCAACTACGAATTTGAAGTCGACAAATCTGCCTTCGATCCGCCACCCAAAGTTCAATCTGCAGTAATCAGTCTCTCGAGAAGCACACAGACCTACAACGTAGATGTAGCGCACTTAAAAAAACTCGTAAAAGCTGCATTTGGATTACGTCGAAAAAAACTTCGAAATTCTGTTCGAGGCTTCTTCGATGCAAACACCTTGGAAAACGAGGTATTTGATCTGCGTCCAGAACAGCTTTCCCTCGACGATTTCATTGCACTTAGTGAATTAACAAATAAATAACAAAACATTCCATTTTTCTGCCAACTATGGGGCAACTTTTTGCGTCCTAAAGTTATACCATCATTATAACGGGGATCATGCAGAAATTTTTAATCATAGACCATCAACCAGCTCTCTTTGCTGAAGGCCTTCGAAAACTGGGCTTCCAAGTAGATGAACGCCCAGGAATTACCTACACGGAATTATACGATGTAATTGAGAATTACGTGGGTTTAGTGATTAGTAGTCGCCTACGTGTCGATCGTACTTTTATCAATTTAGCGGCTAACCTACGCTATATTCTCCGTCCAGGGTCTGGATTAGAAAATGTGGATTTGTCTTACGCCGAACAAATGGGTATTACTTGTTTAAATTCTCCAGAAGGAAATCGAGATGCCGTAGCTGAACATGCCATTGCCATGTTACTACATTTGTTCAATAACCTATCTCGTGCCGACCGTGAAGTACGCTTTGGATTATGGTTACGAGAAAATAACCGTGGAATTGAGCTCATGGGTAAAACAGTGGGCATAATTGGTTATGGAAACACAGGAAAGGCCCTTGCTAAGAAACTCTCCGGATTTGATGTGGAAGTCTTGGCTTATGATAAGTACAAAGAAGGTTTAGACGAATATGCTACTGATGCGGGTTCAATGCGAGCCATCTACGAACAAGCCGATGTGGTTAGCTTACATTTACCGCTAACCAGTGAAACCTTCCAAATCGCTAACGATGCCTTTTTTAGAAAGTTTCGTAAGCCTATTTATTTCATCAACACTTCTAGAGGTAACATCTTAAATACATCTAGCTTAATCAATGCCATCGAGCGAGGTGCTGTGGCAGGAGCTTGTTTAGATGTACTAGAAAATGAGAAGATCTATGCACTAAGTGCAAAACAACAACGCGAATTCAACTTCTTGCGCAACTCCGACCAAGTGATTTTAACGCCGCACATTGCCGGATGGACACATGCATCTAAAATAAAAATGGTCGAAACCCTATTGGATAAATTCGCCAACGAACTCATTGATATCGACTAAAGATGAATGGAGATCATTAAAGATTTCCTGAATTTCTTATCTTTGCTTCGAAATAAACACACACGTCTAGCTGTAATGGCCAGACGTGTTTTGTTTTAATTGAGTTGATAGAAGAAAAATTGTGACCATGTCTGATGTACAATATTTTACCGAAGAGGGACTTGAAGAATTAAAGAAAGAATTACACGATCTAAAAACCCGAGGTCGTAAAGAAATTGCAAATACCATCGCTGAGGCCAGAGCTCAAGGCGATTTATCTGAGAATGCAGAATATGACGCGGCAAAAGAAGCCCAAGGTTTACTAGAATTAAAAATCAATCAGCTGGAAACGGTTATTGGTAAAGCGCGCGTCCTTGATGAGAGTCAAATCGATACGTCTAAAGTATTGATCCTTTCTAAAGTGAAGGTGAAAAACCTAAACATGAAAAAAGACTTCCAATACACTCTTGTTTCTGAAAAAGAAGCCGATTTAAAAGCCGGTAAAATTTCTGTAGAATCACCGATCGGTAAAGGACTATTAGGTAAAACTGTTGGGGATATAGCTGAAATAGCCGTTCCTAATGGTATTATGAAATTTGAGATTTTAGAAATCAGCCGTTAAACGACTCTTGTGGCCAGCATCTTCACCAAAATTATCAACGGCGAGATTCCTTGTTTTAAGGTAGCGGAAAATGACACTTTTTTTGCCTTTCTCGATATCAATCCATTAGCGAAAGGCCACACCTTAGTAGTTCCGAAGGTAGAAGTTGACTATATCTTCGATAATGATGCAGCTACGCTTTCCAACATCATGATTTTTAGCCAGAAAGTGGCTAAGGCAATCGAAGCTGTAGTGCCTTGTGAGCGAATTGGTGTAGCGGTATTGGGTTTAGAAGTACCTCATACGCATGTTCATTTAGTACCTATAAATTCCATTGGAGATTTAGACTTTCGAAAACCTCGCGTAGTACTCTCTAAAGAAGAAATGGCGGAATTGGCTGATAAAATTGCCGCCCAACTATAAATCTTTTTGCAACAACGTTGCATTTCCCATTTTTTTATGCGACTTTTGCAACAATGTTGCACGAAGCACATAAAGTCCAACTGAAAAGGGTTTCAACCACGTTACTGTGTTTGATCTTTGGTTTTGCGCCGCTAGCGGCGCAAAATAACTGCGACTTTATCTTTTCGGGCAATATTATCGACAATCACGATGATCAAGCCCTC
>JAHQVX010000029.1 GCA_019634125.1 Saprospiraceae bacterium | reverse complement strand
CTTCTCTCTAAAGTCAGGATAGTAAATCCAGAAAATAGGATCTTCAGCTAAAGGGCCAGTAGAGTCAATTCCAAATCCACCTACGCCTAACTCAGCAGCTGTAGTTTGTTTAATTGGTGCAATACCAATGATGTCTACACGCATTCTACTGTGTTTCTTGTCAAAGTACCATACCTCTTTAATTTGGAAACGCGTTACTGATCCAACATTAAACTTATCACGAATAGTCTGCGTTTGATAGGTAATCTCACCAGTCTCTTCGTTCATGATTGGAACATCGTACTCTTCTTCTTTAGATAAAGTAGAACGTACTTCGTCCCAAGTTGTCTCTTCTGTAAACTCTACATTCGAGAAAGGATCGTGCTTGTATACCTTAATATCTGGATTGTTGTCCATGATATTCGTAAGGATAGTAATGAACGGTTGATTCGGGTTCGCGAATGGGTGATTCATCTTCTCACGGATATCAATTTCTCTCCAAACCGTTCGTGCCCAGAAAATATCTGCTTCACGCGGACGATAATCTTTAAGTACTTGACGCTCTTGTAGCGCTCTTTGTTCCCATGGAAACTGATTACGAAGAGGCTGAATTAAAGTATCGCTCATTCGACTCAACATATCAGCACTTCCGCCGCCACCGCCAAAGCCACCTAATGGACTATCTACACCTCCAGCGGAGAATGGATCACTTCCACCTGAGAATGGATCAGAAGATCCACCAGCAGTATCGGTTTCCTGTGTAGAAGTTGGCGCATCTGTAGTGAATGGGTCACTAGCAGGTTGCTCATTAACAGGCTGTGTTTCAGGTTGAGTTGTAGGTTGTGGATCTGTAGCGAACGGGTCACCTCCTCCACTTGGAGCAAAAGGATCATCACTACCCTGTGCCATAACCGCACCTGCAGCAAATACTAATGCAATAATTACAAAAACCTTCTTCATATTTTCTTATTTAATCGGGTAGTAAATAGACCCTAGGTTACGCGTAGACCCATCAGGACCTGTCGCGATAATGTTTGTAGCAAGAACACTCCAACCTGGACCGATCTTACGTAAGTTACTTTTAATATCAGCAGGTAACTGTGATCCCGAACCTCTAGATCGGAAACTCGACTTACCTGGAGAAATTAACCAGATATCGTAGCTCTTCACTTTGAATCGTGCATCAAAGTCAAAGTTTTCTAACTCTGCTTGTAAGAACGTTTGAGCAGCCATCTGACCTGTAGATACAGGCGTACCACTCTTGAACGTACCAATCTTTGGTGTTGGATCTGGAATACGCTTAATACGGAATTCCTTTGTAGCCTGAGTTTTACCTTGAGCCGTTACCGTAACATTAGCTTTACCTTGCTTGGTAGCCGTTACCGTATACTTACCAGGGCCCGTTTTCTTCATAGTACAACCAGAACAAGAAGCCGTAACATCTTGTAGTGGAACACCAGCAGCAGAAACAGTTACTGGGTTAGGTACACCAATGTAGAATACGTTCATCTTATCAGCAGATACGTTTCCAGAAGGTGCAGCTACTTGGTACTTTACCGGACCGAAAGGCACATCAGAAACTTTACCTGTATTCGGATTCGTTACTCGAATCGTACCACTGAATGAATGCTCTCCTACACCGTTAGTAGCGGAGTAAGTTGCTTTACCTTCAGAATCTACAGCTAAACCTCTACCACCAGCAGTAATTTGCACTAAACCTTTACTCTTACTACTTGAAGCCGCTAAGAAAATATCCGCACTAAACGGCTCTCCTTGACGGATGTAAGTAGATTTAGGAATAACTGCTGCTTGATACACATCGAAATCAATTTTCGCGATATCTAATCTAGAACGGAATTCGTCAATAATTTGACCTTCAGCCGTTTTTGCATCGTTTTTATACTGTCTAAGGATAGCTTCTAATGCAACAGCAGGCTTACCTTTAAAGGTAAAACGCTCCCACTCGTAACCTTCTGGGTTTAACTCAGAATCTTGGAAACTATCTTCATCAATACCTAAAGGAAGAGAGTTTCTAATCTCTTCAATTTCTTCAGGCTTGAAAAATTCTGCACCATCTACAGAAGCGATAAGGCTATCAAGAGTAGCAGTGATTTTATCTTTCAATTTATAGGCTTCACCTTCTCCAATTGTATCACCGAGAAATAAGGCAGCAGGATCTTTATCATCTCTGTTGTATTCTCCTTTTTCGTTGGTTGCTTGCTCCCTAACAGAAGCAATAATACCATCGATATAATCTTGTAAGTTTTGTGAAGCGGAAGCAGCTTTTTGCGCTCGATTGTAATAATCGACAGCGAAGCCACCTTCTTTCTCTGATTTCACTTTAATCGCTTCTAAAGTGTTGTCGTTCTTTGCATCGAACGCCTCACCAGCGAATACCATACCACGATTAATTTGGTCGAATGCCTTTAATGCAGCAGGGTCAATATTTATAGCAAGCATGGCCATGAGTACTAAGTACATCAGGTTAATCATACGTTGCCGTAAGTCTTTAGGAAATGCCATTTTTATTCTATTTGCTTATTTTCAAAAAGGGTTACTATTCTAAGCAATTAGCTTTTCATGGCTTCAAGCATGTCAACATACTTCTGGTTCAATGCAGCCACACTTCCTTTAAGTGTACCCATTGATTCTTGAACTGCATCTAAAGCGCCCATAGCACCATCTGCTTTCTCCACAAAACGAGCGTTTGCAGCTCCAATGTCAGAGATTTGGTTCATTTTATCAATGTTATCACTTAAACGCTCTAAGTTTTGGCCTAAACGCTCAACAGATAATCTGTTTACGTTCGCATTGTCTAGAACTTCGTCTAACTGAGCAGAGATTCCGCTACCAGCATCTTGGAAAGATGCAATTGCAGGTCCGC
The DNA here is from genome assembly GCA_019634125.1 of Saprospiraceae bacterium. Classification (GTDB taxonomy): domain Bacteria; phylum Bacteroidota; class Bacteroidia; order Chitinophagales; family JAHQVX01; genus JAHQVX01. Next base: position 10,586 of record JAHQVX010000029.1, on the reverse strand, counting down.
CAGCTACCTCACCAGTACCGTCTAATCCTGGGTATAATTTTTCCCAGTAGTAATCTGGAGTTGGAGGGATAAGCCCTTGGATTAAGAATAATCCAGCTTCAATACCAAGTCCTAAAGCAATTAGGAAGTCTCCTGGTATCCCAGCAATATCAGTGTGATTTAATTTCGCTAATGCTCCTAACATTACGACAGCTGCCCCAAGCCCGAAAAGAAAGTTGATTACGTATTTAAAACCTTTTGATTTCCAAAACATTTTTGTTGATTTTATAAGTTAAGTGAGTAAGTCAGTTTTATTCTAATTATTATTTATCGATCAGTTAAAGAACGTCCTGGGAAGGCCATTACAGTTCTAAATCCGATATAAGATTTTGATGTGTCTTGGTATTCATAGTCACGAACACCAGTTTGCAGGTAATATGCGATGTCTTTCCAAGATCCACCTCGTACTACTTTACGTTTCCAAGTGGTAGGATCTTCATCCTCAGCATTATAAGTTACTGAAGGGTTCATGTCGTGAATGAATGAGTGTGCGTTTTCAATGAATGCACTTTCTGTCCACTCGCTAACATTTCCAGACATATCATATAAACCATAGTCATTTGGATTGTAGTGAGCTACTTGAACGGTGTAAAACCCACCATCTTCTGCATAGTCACCACGTCCAGGCTTGAAGTTGGCTAACAAACATCCTTTACTGTTTCGGATGTAGTTCAGTCCCCATGGGTAAGTTGTAGATACTCTACCACCACGAGCCGCGTACTCAAATTCGTACTCCGTTGGTAATCTAAACTCAGGGATTTCGTTATAAATTCCAGCTCTACGCTTTCCTTTTTTACCGCCTTTACTTCTGTTTGCTGTTCCTCCGATATTATCTTCCCAAAGACGTGTTCTCCACTGTGAGAAGGCTTTAGCTTGTTTCCAAGTAACACCAACTACTGGGTAGTCGTCGTAAGCAGGGTGATTGAAATATCCTTCAGTCATTGGTTCGTTGTAAGCATACTCGAAATCTCTCATCCATACTAATGTATCTGGGTAGATCATAGCTGAATCACGTTGAACGAGTTCTGCGCGTCGGTTATAGGCTTCCTCTCTAGGCATCTTAGCTGCCTTTTTAAGGTCTACCCAATCCCAACGGTAGATTAACTTACGAACATCAATTTCGCGTTTACCGTTAATTCTATTCGCTTCGTCGTAATACATGAATTCTAAATCTTCTGATTCAGGATTCTGAGCCGAATAGTCAACACCATAATTATCCCAGTCAATTCTACTTTCTCCATTTGGTGCTTCCCACATGTGGTCTAAGGCAACGTGAGCGATAGAATCGCGCACCCAATAAACGAACTGTCTATATTCGTTATTAGTAATTTCCGTTTCGTCCATGTAGAAACCAGCTATCGTTACCGATTTAGGTTTTTGGTAGAGGGATAAGTTTACATCTTCGTCTGCTTGACCAACATATAAATGTCCAGCCTTGACATAGTTCATGCCGTAAGGTTGGATATTTGTCCATTTTGGACGTTCCTGGACTCCGATAAGTTGTCCATTTCCTCTGTTGGATTTGCAGCTAAAAAGCATTAAGCCAAGGCATAAAGCGCCTAGCGAGTACATAAAGTTCTTTTTCATAACCTATTATTTGTCTAGAGACAAAGCAAACTAATAACGAAACACTATCTGAGATATTATTTCGGAGTGAAAAAACGTGAAAAAAAAATTTATCCACGTTTGATGTGTTGATTAACGACAATTATTATACCAAAATTGTTAGTAGCTACTTTTTTCTTACCAACTTAATGTACTGTTCGATGGCCATCGTCATGGATGGAGCCCCTGGAACAGGGGCTTTTACATCTAGGCGTAAGCCTTGTTCGGCCACTGCTTCAGCAGTACTATTTCCGAAAGCAGCAATACGCGTTTCGTTTTGTTGGAAGCCTGGAAAATTTTCATACAACGACTTCAAACCCGAAGGGCTGAAGAAAACAATCATATCGTAAAAAATATTTTCTAGGTCAGAAAGATCACTGGCCACTGTTCTGTAAAAAATGGCTTTGTTATAATCAAATTCATTCTCCCCAAGAAAATTAGAAATGAGCCCTTGTGCTACATCAGATGATGGGAGTAAGAATTTTAAATCTTTCTTATGCTTTTTAAGCAGATTGAAGAAATCATCCATTTTACCATTTCCGAAAAATACTTTTCGTTTTCGATATTGAATGAATTTTTGAAGGTAGAGGGCAATAGCTTCACTCTTACAGAAATACTTCATTTCTGCCGGCATTGTGATGCGCATTTCTTCACAAATCTGAAAGAAATACACGATGGCATTTCTACTCGTGAAGATGATGGCTGAATGCTCAAGAATATTGATTCGTTGCTTTCTGAAGGCTTTATTGTCTATACCCACCACTTCAATAAACGGTCTAAAGTCCAACTTGATGTTGTACTTTTCTGCTAAAGATGTGAATGGAGATTTACCGTTTTCCGGTTCGGGTTGGCTTATTAATATAGACCTTACGTCCTTCTTGATCAATGTCGTCGTTTCCATATATTTCTATCCCTTCTGCGAAGTTTCGTTCTAAAATGACACCAACTTAGCAAGAACTAATAGCGGTGCGATTTCAAGAGTGCAAAGGTAAATAAAAAAATAGAGATTTTTAAGCAGTTTATATCGAAGCCCAATCGTTAAATACCTAATAATCAACCAAAGGTAAAAGAGGACCACAACAACAACCAGCATAGCAACATATGGAAGTGGCACCGAGTTCATTAAGAGCAAATTGAATACTAAAAAGACAAAGCCCAGTGCTCGGAAGCCTTGGTTGTTTGTAAAACGGAAGTATTGATAATTGGCCTTTCCTATAGTGACCCAGTCGATAAAATAGAAGCTCAATTGCTTTAATATTAATGCCAGTAATATGGCCATGCCTACAAACAGAAGCAATCTGGGTTCGGCCGTTTTAAAGAATAGGAAGACAAACAAAAAAGTAGTCTGCACATAAAAGTGCACATCTAGAGCGGGTTTTAAAAAGGATTTTTCTGAACGAAATCGAAATTGTTGAAAGGTCTCTGCTTCCCAGAAAACATTTTTAAACAAACTATGAAAAGCAACATTCTCTAGTACTTTGAAGCAGACCACAGTTAGTAAACTAATCATTGTGACCCCAATGTATATGGGTTTCCAATATGAAAAAGCTCTCCAATGTTGGATAAACAATTCTTCCGACCACTGCTCATTAAAATACTGAAGACTTTCTTCCATTAAAACCGATTTACGTACCCAATATGGATTCGACTTCTGTTAAAGTCAAAAGTAGTATTCTTGTCTTGAGCTACAGCAAGATTTAGTGTAAAAATGCCAGCTTGCGTAGCGAGATCTATTCCAGTACCGAGTCCGGTATAGAAATTCGTTGTATTAATTGTTTCTCGTTCATCGGTGACCCAGGCCCCATCACTAAACACGCTAAAAAAGGATTCTTCGCCGAGTAGAAAACGGTATTCCAGGGAAGTAATTGAATACTTAGAAGCCAAGATACTTTGCTCATCTACTCCACGAACAGAAAACAAGCCCCCAAGTCGGTACAAATCATTTCCGAAATAATTGTCATAATCGCGGTAGCCTGTGTTGTTTTGTAATAGAATGGTACTGCGCTGTTTTAACGGGATAAAGTATTGGCCTAGGAATTCAATATCGGTCGTTAATTTTCGATCATTCAAGCCATTGTAAATCGTAGAAAAGTCGAAACTCGTATCCTCAATAGAGGTAATGGTGCTGTTGGGTTCAACACTTCTATTTCCTATTGCTGAAGTGAGTAGTAGCCAGTATCCTCTCTGTGGGTTGAAACTATTATTACGCTGATCCCAATTAACCTTTGCGCCATAAAGATTCTGATTGTAATCGATGGCTTGCTCTAGTGATCTGTTCTGCCGAATAAATGCGGTATCAATTTCTTGAAGGAAGGAATCGCTGCGTTTAAAGAAAAATCGGAGGTAGTTGTTTCCGCCTAATTGATATTGTGCACCAATATTAAAATTGACATTAACGAAGGACGAATCTTGTTTGATTAATTCAAAGTTCGCCGTGGCCCCAAGGGGTTGCTCAAAAAAAGTGGGCCAAACCAAATCAAGATCGATTCGAGGCGACTCTGGTTGTAGTTGTTTATAGTCTATGGCTAGTGTTCTAGCACCGCCCAATGGATTGTATAATTTCAAACTGCCTTCACCGGTGAGTAACAGGTTCCTGGAAGACAGCTGTGGGTTGGGGTTGGGTAAAAAGCCCAGAACTAAATCGAACTCATTACTGGCTTTATCGTTGAGCTCGAGCACTAATTGTGCGTTCCCAGCGTCATCTAATAAAAAGCCCGGCTTGTTCTCGAGTTTAAAGAAGGTAGATTGATCGGCGCGTTGATGAATCTTCTCTAGCCAATCGGGTTGAATTGCTTGGCCTTTTTTCAGGGAAAAGTAATTCTTCAAATACTGATGTTGAACATCTAGGTTCCCCCGAACGATAAGTGAATCAAACACATATTGATTGCCTGGATCTGCAAAGACGGATGTGCTGACTTGGTTTTGTTGAAACTCGAAGTTGTCTAACCAGACTTGGGCTTCTAAGAAGCCGTTGTTATTGTATTGCTCCAGTAATTTTGCCTTCAATCGACTCAATTCCTTCCACGATAAATTTTCATCTCCCCTATCTACACCAAACAGCTTCGAGAAATCGACTTCGGGAAGATTACCATTTGACACTTGTTGGAGGACATATTGCTGACCAACAAAGATCTGGGCATTGACGACTTCATCTCCAATAACAAGGCTATCGAGCGCAGCTGCTAAGTAGCCTTCATCGATAAGCTGCTGAATCGTAGTAGAAATCGCATAATTAATGGAATCAATTGAAGGGTAAGTTGGATTGAACTGAAGAGGCGTTGGCGGTTCGGTAATTACAGAAAGGGAATAGTGCTCATCTTGCGCCATAGTGATGGAAAAACACAGACTAATAAAGAGCGTGAGTAAGAGTCTTTGGAGGCGACGCAAGATGTTCTATTTTTACAAAAATAAGAAAAGGTGGCAGGCATTTATATACATATTCCTTTTTGCAAGCAAGCTTGCCACTACTGTAACTTTCATTTTAGTACTTCCCTCAAACACAAAAGTGACTTAGTAGAAGCGATTTGTACTGAGTTAACACTGAGAAAGGAGGAGATCACTTCGGTAGAGACGTTGTATTTCGGTGGGGGGACGCCTAGTGTGTTGTCTCGAGATGAATTGGAGCTGATCCTCGACTGCATCTTTGAAAACTACAACACTAGTGCATTGTCGGAAGTGACTTTAGAGGCGAATCCTGACGACTTAGATGGTGTTTTTTTGCGGGAATTGGAAGCTAGTGCGATTAATCGGTTGAGTATTGGTGTTCAGAGTTTTTTTGACGTTGATTTAGAGTGGATGCACCGCGCGCATAGCGCGCGGTTGGCAGCTGATTCCATCAAATTAGCTCAAGACATCGGCTTCGAGCAAATGACTATCGACTTGATTTACGGCAGCCCTACAACTAGCGATGAGATGTGGGCCAAAAATCTGGACACTTGGTTGGATTTAGGTATTCCGCATTTAAGTGCTTACGCCCTTACAGTAGAACCAAAAACAGCGTTGGAAGTCATGATTCAAAAAGGGAAATCGCGTTCGGTGGAAGATGCAACTGCCGTACGGCAGTTGCAATACCTTCAAAACTGGGCAGCCACTAATCACATTAGTCACTACGAAATTTCCAACCTCTGTCGGGCCTCGAATTATGCGAAGCATAATTCGAACTATTGGACCGGCCAGCCCTACCTAGGAATTGGACCCAGTGCACACAGCTATGATGGAGCCACCACTAGGCGATGGAACATCGCCAATAATATCCAATACATCCAACAGATAAAAGAAAAAACCCTATTCTGGGAAGAAGAATACCTCTCTCCGACCGACTTACATAATGAATATATCATGACTAGGCTGAGGACGACTTGGGGCGTGAACCTTTCAGCCTACGCAACAAAATTTGGTTCTGCTTGGAGAAATCAGCTAGAAGCAGCAATTGAGCCCTTCACTCAGCAGCAACTCATCAATGTAAAAGATGGAGCCGTTGTATTAACGCCGAAAGCACTACCTATTTCCGATTCTATCATCGCCGAACTCTTTATTGATAAGGATTAACTACCGACTATCAACTTTTTCCTACCAGTTGTTCGCACAGCTTCTCCAACCGCTTTTTTCATAGCACTAAAAGACCCTATTCTAGTAATTTAATAGTGATGTTACATGCGTTGTATGTTTTGTTACACGGCTAACACCAGCAAAAAAAGGGAATGCTGACCTTTAACCCATTAAAAATTCAAACTGCTATGAAAAAGTTAATTACACTTGTATTCTTTCTTGGAATACTAATTCAAACTCAGGCCAATAATATACAAGTGGCCAACATTTCTTTAGAAAACTTAAACGAAGCCCAAAGCTGGGTACATGTCGAATTTGACCTAACCTGGGAAAATTCTTGGAGAGTAGATGCGGGTCCTTCCAATTGGGATGCGGCTTGGGTCTTTGTGAAGTACAGAGCAAATAGTGGCGACTGGGCACATGCCAACCTGGGCACTACTGACTTCAATGCACCAACAGGTAGTGAGATCAAAATTGCACCCCAAGGTATTGGCGCGATTATACAACGAGACAGTAACGGCACAGGTGATGTGGATTTTACCGACATCCAATTACGTTGGAACTATGGTTCGGTCAACACAAGTGATATCCTCGACATCCAAGTATTTGCCATTGAAATGGTTTACGTACCCGAAGGGGCTTTTTATGTAGGTGGAACAACTGGAGATGAGGCCAATAAATTCCATGAAGGTGGAAACACGAATACCTCTTATCAAGTCACTTCAGAAAACCCGATAACCATTGCCAATTCTGCTGGAAACTTATATTATGTTGACAGTGGTGTTGGAACTCCAGGAGACCAAACGGGTACACTCGATGCTGAATTCCCTAAAGGTTATGGCGCGTTTTATTGTATGAAGTATGAGGTATCTCAAGCCCAATGGATTGCCTTTTTTAACACCTTAACCGAATCACAAAAATTAGGCAATGACATCACCGATGCAGAGGGAAAAAACTCAGATGCCGAAATCAGCCGAATTAGTGTGAGTTGGGCAGGCGGGACCGCCAACGCCACAACCACTAACCCAGATGTACCAGTAAGTTACGTACGAATTAGTCGAATGAAAGCCTACCTAGACTGGTCAGGACTTCGCCCAATGACTGAGTTAGAATTCGAAAAAGCATGTAGAGGCCCCATTTTACCCAAAGCCGGAGAATTTGCTTGGGGAAGTGCTAATATCTCTTCCAACGATTACACTTTTGCGAACATAGGTGAAACCAACGAATCAATAACCAACCTGGAAGAAAACACCGGGAATGCCATTTACAATGCCAACGATGGGACTTTAACTGGCCCAAAACGATGTGGAATATTAGCTGCTAGCGCCGTGAATAAAACCCGTGAAGAAACCGGGGGAAGTTACTATGGAATTATGGAGCTTTCGGGCAACTTGTACGAGCGGTGCATTACCGTTGGAACTTCAAGAGGGCGTACTTTTAGTGGCATACATGGAAATGGAATTATAAATTCAAGTGGTGCGGGAACTGTTATTAATTGGCCATTTGATGATGGAGACGGTTTAAGTTATCGAGGCGCCTCACATATTAATGGCCCACAATTCCTTCGCGTTTCTGATCGACAAGACGGAGCAAATGGCTTTCCTGGGAATAATAATCGAATTGGCTTTAGAGGTGTACGTACAGATTTCTAGACGTGCAAAAAATTCACGTTATGAAACGATTGTTTTTATTGCTAGGTATCCTTTTGCCTGGATTGGTTTGGAGTCAATTCCAAGGCAGTGATGGCGATGGCTTTGACACAAAAGAGGTGGCCGGCATACGAATTGGGGGTGGTTTAGTCACCAGCGTAGTCCTTTATCAAGGTGGAGATGGAGATGGGTTCACTCAAAATAGTGAACAAGTCCTGTTGAATGGACAAGCCATTCAGCTCTATGTTGGCGGCCAAGGAGATGGGTTTACTACCCTGTCGTATAACTCAACATTAGATGGCTTTGAACCTGCAGCGCTGTACTTGGGAGGAAATGGTGATGGATTTAGTAGTCTTCAACAAGAATCCTTACTGAATGGTCAAGTTCTCTTAATTTTCGATGGAGGAGTTGGAGACGGCTTTTCACAAGAGACCAAAGATGGCCTTTTACTTACTGGCTTCATGACAATGCTATACGAAGGAGGAGATGGAGATGGATTCTCAGAAATGACCGAAAGTGGATTATTCCTACAAGGACTAATGAATGACTTATACCAAGGTGGTGCAGGTGATGGGTTTTCAGTACAACGAATCGATGGACAGTCCTTAATCGGACAATTATTTGAAATTTATGGCGGTGGGGCTGGAGATGGATTCGCCACAGATCGTTTAGAAGGTTTCTTCTTAGTGGCCTTACCTGTGGAGTGGATTAGTTTCGATGCGGTAAAACAAGAAACTAGTGTGCTATTATTATGGAGCACTGGTAGCGAGATCAACAACGACCGCTTTGAAGTGGAACGTTCTGTGGATGGAGTTACCTTCCAGAAAATTGACCAAGTAGCTGGTGCAGGAAATTACGATGGACAGCTTGACTATGAAGCCTTAGATGAGGCACCTTTGACCGGCTTAAACTACTACCGAATTAAGCAGGTTGACTTTGACGGGAATTTCTCCTTTACGGATATTCGTTCTGTTTTGTTTGAAGAAGAAGGATTTACGGTTAAACTGTATCCGAATCCGAATAGGGGTCGAGTTTTAAATATGGACATTACTGGCTTAGATCGTTCAGAAGCAGTAAGCATGAATATCTATAACAACAGTGGTCAACTGCTGATGTCTGAACAGGTGGATGTGAATGCAACGGTAGATCTAGCTTGGGAGTGGCCTGCTGGAACCTATTGGGTGGAACTAATTGCAGGAAAACAAAAAGTAACACGAAGTTTAATTATAGTGGACTAACACATACGTCGATGACAGGTTTTCCCCCCTCGGCTTTGCCGAGGGGGTTTTTATATGTTACATCCTGAATTCGCTGTCGTATTTACATTGTAAATTTATACTCAACCAAAACCTGACTATGAGAACTCGTATATTCCTCCTATTCCTTGCGCTATGTTTTGCTTTTTCTTCAACAGCACAACTCGATTTGGGCTATCAAAAGCCCGATAAAGCCATTTTAGATCTAGCCGATGTTAATCTTCCTCCTTCTACCTTCACCGATTCCAAAGGTGAAATAGCGATCATGTTATATCGCGATCAATATAAAACCATCGCTGAACTATCTGAACCAGAACTAAGATTAGCTGGACTCCGAATCAACCCTGCCACTAATATCGGAAGCCGACAGACCTATTATAAAGGGGTGAAAATATTGACTCTGAAAAATGGAAAAGAAAAAGCCATTAAAGGTCTTCCTGAACAGCCCAGAATATCAAACTTCTCTTGGTCGCCTGATGAATCCAAGTTTGCGGTATTAAATACTACTAAAACGGGAGTAGAATTGTGGGTGGTTGATCTGAAATCTGCTCAAGCTAAGCAGTTAACAAAAGCCCATTTAAATGCAACCATGGGCACACCTTTCGCCTGGTTAGGAGATGGAGAATCATTATTGGTAAGAACGCTACCAAAAGAGAAAGCCGAGCTCATTGATAATTCGAAAACCATTCCGAATGGACCAACCATTTCTGAAAATCAAGGAAAGAAAGCTCAGAATAGAACCTATCAAGATCTATTAAAAAACCCGACCGACGAGCACAATTTTAAAGTCTTAGCAGGTTCTGAAATTTATAAAGTCGATTTAGACGGGAATAAAAAATTATGGAAGGAAGCCGGTATGCATTCCAGTGTAAGTGTTTCTCCAAATGGAGAATACATTCTTATTCGTGAACTGAAACGTCCGTTCTCCTATATCGTGCCTTATTATCGATTTCCGTATACCATGAAAGTGTATGACAAAAAAGGGAATCATGTAGAAACTCTCTTAGACGCTCCTTTAGAAGAAGAACGCCCTAAAGGGTTTATGAGTACTACAAAAGAGAAACGAAGTTTCTCTTGGAGAGGCGATCAACCTGCATCCATTATTTATACCCTTGCCTTAGATGAAGGAGATGCAGGTAATGAAGTAGAGTACCGAGATGAAGTCTTTCAACTCGATGCACCCTTTTCTGGAAATGCTCGATCTATTTTAAAAACCAAAGACCGCTTTGGAGGAATCCAATGGGGAAATAATAACATGGCTGTTGGAGTTGATTATTGGTGGAATACAAGAAATACAAGACAATACTTGTTTAATCCCAGTAATAACAAACAAGAAGCTAAAGAATTTTTCGAGCGCAATTATCAAGACCGGTATAGTGACCCAGGAGATTTTGCTACACAGAGGAATCAATATGGTCGGAGTGTTCTTTTAATCAACAATAATCACCTGTTCTTAGAAGGTGATGGATATACCCCAGAAGGTAGATTT
>JAHQVX010000028.1 GCA_019634125.1 Saprospiraceae bacterium | reverse complement strand
GAATCGCGCATCCAATTCCGAATGCTCAACCTTTCCAAGGGGCCAGCCATGTGGAGTCCGAGAACGCAAAACGACCGGATGGTTTTTGCGGCGAAGTGGCGAGCGCTATTAGAGAACACGCCCAATGTAGACTTCTGGCAAGAAATGGGCAAGGAGTTGCTTGTCGAAAACGGAAAGGTCGTGGGTGTGAAAACCGCGCTTGGAATTGAGATAAGGGCGCGTGCGGTGGTTCTAACCAATGGTACGTTCTTAAATGGCCTCATCCACATAGGTGAGAAACAATTTGGAGGTGGTCGAGTAGGAGAACGTGCCTCAACGGGACTAACCGCTCAACTAGAGCAACTCGGTTTTTCAAGCGGAAGAATGAAAACAGGGACGCCGCCACGCATCGACGGACGCTCCTTAGATTATTCCAAAATGGAAGAACAAGCGGGCGACGAACAACCGGCTAAATTTTCTTTTTTAGACGTAGACACGCCAGAAAATCAATTGCCCTGCCACATATCCTATACCAACCCAGTTGTACATGAATTGTTGGAAACCGGCTTTGATCGTTCGCCCATGTTTAATGGAAGAATCCGAGGAACGGGACCAAGATATTGCCCGTCTATAGAAGACAAAATCAGTCGATTCGCAGACCGGGAACGCCATCAAATCTTTGTGGAGCCGGAAGGTTGGGATACCTGCGAAATTTATGTGAATGGTTTTTCCACCTCCCTTCCAGAAGAAGTGCAACAAAAAGCAATTCGACACATACCTGGTTTTGAAAACGCGAAGATGTTTCGCCCTGGTTATGCCATTGAATACGATTACTTTCCGCCAACACAATTAAAAACTACATTGGAAACCAAGTTGGTTGACAGCCTTTTCTTTGCTGGGCAAATCAACGGTACAACGGGCTATGAAGAAGCGGCTTGTCAAGGGCTGATTGCCGGTATTAATGCCCACAATAAAGTACACGGAAAAGAAGCTTTCGTACTCAAACGTTCCGAAGCTTATATTGGCGTATTGATTGACGACCTCATCAACAAAGGCACAGATGAGCCTTATCGTATGTTTACGTCGAGGGCAGAATACCGCATCACTTTACGCCAAGATAGCGCCGATGAGCGACTTACACCCATGGCGTACGCCATGGGTTTGGCCTCCGAAGAACGCATGCGAAGAGTAGATCAAAAACAAACCGACAGAAAAGCCATCCTGAAACACTTCGACAAAACAAGTGTTGACCCTCACGCAGTCAATCCATTGCTGCAAACACTTAACACAAGCCCGTTGAAACAGAAAGTAAAACTGAAGTCTGTGGCAGCTCGACCTAACGTTACCTTTTCGAATCTCATAGAACACCTTCCTGAAACCAAAGCCTTTTTGGCCCAGTACTCGAAGGAGAGTCTGGAAAGTGCAGAAGTGTTGCTGAAGTATGATGGATACTTGAAAAAAGAAGAAGAAATGGTGGAGAAACTGAATAAACTTGAGTCCGTACGGCTGCGACCAGATTTCGACTATGCAGCCCTAGATTCGCTTTCTGCTGAAGCCAAAGAGAAACTTATTCAAATTCAACCCGAAACACTCGGCCAAGCGAGTAGGATAAGTGGAGTCTCTCCTTCAGATGTCTCAGTTTTAATGGTACATTTAGGACGTTAATGAATAATTTATTTTACTGTTTTTTGCTCATGTTGGCCTTATCGGCTTGTGCCAATAGAGGCAGTTTGCAAGGCGGGGAGAAAGATGAGACACCTCCAGAAATTCTTGATCTACTCCCTAAAAATGGATCGGTCAATTTCAATGCAGAGTACATTGAATTCTTCTTTGATGAGAACATTAGATTGAATGATTTGAACTCTAATCTCATTGTTTCACCGCCTTTCGATCAAAACCCAAAGACCAAAGTAAAGCCGCAATCGTTCCGCTTGTATTTGCCGGATTCATTATTAGAAAACACGACGTATACACTCAACTTTGGAGATGCTATCCAAGATCTCAACGAGCAAAATCCAATCAGTGGGTACACCTATGTGTTTTCAACAGGAGCTGCTATCGATTCGTTAACCTATTCAGGCAGCACAATAACCGCTTTTGAGAATGCTGTTCCGGAAAATGCCTGGGTCTTACTTCATAAGAACCTTTCTGACACATCCGTGATCAAGAATAAGCCCTATTATTTGACTAAAGTGGAAGAAGATGGAACGTTTAATTTCAATTACCTCAGCGCCGGAACGTACAATATTTTTGGGCTACAAGACGTCAATTCAAATTACCTCTATGACCTACCTAACGAAGAAAGTTTTGCATACATCGATTCAACAATTACAATCGACGATAGTTCAAATTCACTGAATCAGCCATTAAACTTCTTCACGCAAGCGGCTAAACGCTCGTTTGTAAAGGACTTGACAAATAATAAACCTGGTCGAATTGTGCTTTCTGTAGACGGCTTCAAAGATTCTTTAAATCTTGAAGTGCTGCCAGAATTTAGCACTGGAGTTGAATATACGCTGAACACATCAAAAGACACATTAATTTACTGGTTGTCAGGAGATTATGTGGAAGAGGACTTTGCAATTCAGTATACCTCAAATTCGGTTACTGATACGGTAGATGTGGCGTATACTAAGCGCCCATACACAGACTCCACGTTTATAATTAGTGCTCCAGCACAGCAATACAACCATAAGCGCCCGTTACGATTAAACACGCCTTTCCCTATAAATCGTTTTGGGACAGAAGAGATTGCATTATTAGAAGACAGTTTATACGTTGCTGGAGGTTTGACGTTTTCCATTGATTCGCTACACCCTACTCGACTTATAGCAGAGAACACGTTTGGTTTCGGCCGTCGTTACGATGTAACGCTATTGCCTGGATCATTATACGACGTCTACGGGAATACGAACGATACCTTAAGCTTTGCTTTCAATACACTTGGAAAGGAACGTTTGGCGCAGTTGAACGTGGAGCTCACCGGCTTTGCCGGTGAGCAAGGCCAATACATCATCCAGCTCTTGGATAGAGAAAAAGTGGCTTACACCAAAACAATTTTACCAGCAGAAAGCGAGCGTTTCACGTGGGCCAACCTCGTGCCCGCCAACTATACAATACGCGTTATTGTAGATCAAAACTCAAACGGAGAGTGGGATACCGGTTACTATCAGGAAGGATTACAACCCGAACGCGTCCTCAACTTTCCCGACCCTGTTGAGTTACTCGCGAATTGGGAAAAGGACTTGGTCATCGATTTGTCGTTTTAAGCTTGTTTTAGCTCAATTAACGTAATTTCTGGAGGCATGCCTACCCTGCCCGCATAACCGATGTAACCAAAGCCTCTATTTACGTACAGGCACTGTTTTCCTTGGCGGTACAATCCTGCCCAGCGCGGATAACGAAATTGAACCGGACTCCACTTCAATCCCGGAATCTCAATCCCGAATTGAAAGCCATGCGTATGGCCAGCTAAAGCCAGTTCTACTGTTGTCTTTTCCAACACTTGTTCATCCCAGTGACTTGGATCATGGCTGAGCATGATTTGGAATTCATCCTCCTTGGTTTCGCGCATAGCAACAGAAATATTTCCGTATTTACTAAAACGCCCAACACCCCAATTTTCCATACCAATCAAACGAATGTATTCGTTGTTGTGTTCGAGACGAAGACTTTCATTCCGCAATAAGGTAAAGCCCATTTCTTTTTGAAGTTTAGTCAATGCGTTAACGTCTTGCTTTTTAGCTACGATGTCTCCATCCCATTTGGAATAATAATCGCCATAATCGTGGTTGCCTAAAACAGAATACTTGCCATGCTTTGCTTTCAGTTGCTTAATTGTACTGACCCATGCTTTTGCTTCCTCTGAACGTTCATTAACCATGTCCCCTGTGAAAAAGATGTAATCCGGTTCTAAGGCATTCACTTTTTCAACGGCGCGTTGAATCGCATTGGTATCAAGGGGAAAACTACCCAAATGCATGTCCGATAAATGCACAATTTTCTTTCCATCGAACGACTTTGGAAGATTGGTAAAGGCAATACTTTCCCGAAATACAGTAAAATCATAGCGACCACGTAGCATTCCATAAAGCAAGCCTACAAAAGGCAATGAAGCCAAGGCAAGGCCCGTCATGGTGAGAAATTGTGAACGAGACATTCCAGTGCTGGTTGAATAGACTTCCCGAGCACTGAAAAATCCTTTTACCACGTGAAACAATTCATTGCCACCATGGAATAAGCCGAATATCGACTTGAAACTGAAATTCATTAAAAACAAACCAATGATCACAAAGGCTGTATTGGCCCGCCCAATTTTATCAAACGCAGCCCTATTAAAGAATGAATAAGCCACTAAAGCGAAGACTAGAAGCGTCCAAAGCCAGTACCCAGAGAAAATAAAGGCCTTCATTTTGGGTGAAAGAGAGGCCGCTAGACTTTTAATGCCTCTGTAAGAGAAAATCTCTCCGATGATAAGGAGGACGAAGAATAAGATCAACACAGTTCTGAAACTCATGGAAGGAAATCGTTTAGGCGCAAAGGTGAATAATATTTCCGATTCATCTAGTCCTGTGCTTGTGTGAAATAAGGGCTATTTTTGCGGATATTCGCACAAAAATACAGGAATGCCTTTAAAGACATTTGTAAAAGCCAGCAGCATATCAAATCTCTCTGATGCCCGTTACTTTGCCGCATTAGAAGTGGATTGGGTGAGCTACGTATGCAATCCCCACTCAGAGAAGTTTGTCGCTCCTCAGCAGCTGGTTGAAATGAAAAACTGGCTAAGCGGACCGAAACACTGTGGAGAATGTCTCAACATGGATTTTGAATCCATTATAGCCGTCATCGACGAATGCGGCTTAGAAGGCGTTGAAGTAGATGTTTTCAATCGTAATCGGAAAGAATTGGCGAACAAAGTCACCGTCTTTACTCGAATCCTAGTAGACAAAACCATGACTTTCGACGATTTAACCGAATTAATTCGAGAGAAAAGTACAGGGTCTCACCACTTTATCCTAGACTTTAAAACCAATGCTATTGGATTCGATGATTTGGAAGAAGGTATTCCCTTCCAGCTGGAAGAATTAAAAGTTTTAGCCGAAGCCTGTCCGGTACTTTTAGATGTGCCACTAAAGGCCAATCAAGTTAAAAGTGTATTGGAAACTCAATTAGGTCTTAACCTTCATGGTGGCGAGGAAGAGCGTGTAGGTGTGCGTTCGTTTGACGATGTGCAAGACATTATGGAGCAGCTAGAGGTTTGGGAGTAATGCTTGAAATCGTTGAGTATACAGAAGCCTATGCCGCCGATTTCAAACGCCTCAACATCGAATGGTTGGAGAAGTATTTCGTGGTAGAAACAGAAGATGTATACCAACTTGACAACCCTCAAACATCGATTTTAGACAAAGGAGGCTCTATTTTTCTAGCTCGATATGAAGCAAAAATCGTGGGCTGCTGTGCCCTGAAGCACGAAGGGAATTCTGTTTATGAATTGGCTAAAATGGCTGTCACAGAAAACTATCAAGGCCTAGGAATCGGCCGGGCGTTAGGCCAAGCCGTTATTGAGAAGGCGAAAGCAATTTCTGCTCAAGAGCTGTATTTAATCAGTAATACTATTTTGCTTCCTGCACGACGGCTATATAATCAACTTGGTTTTGTAGAAGAACCCGTTTCTTCAGAAGATCAAGCTAGGTATATACGTTGTGACTTGAGAATGCGTTACCCGATATGAAAGGAATTCATAGAACGACAATCGGAGGGCTTGAATTGGATCTTCGGGGCGATAAAACGGCATTTCTTCCGTTGAATTCTACGCTTCTGGTCAGCGATTTACACTTGGGGAAGGCCAGTCACTTCCGAAAAGAGGGCATTGCCATTCCTAAGGCCGCAGAAGCTGATAATTTGGTTCGGCTACAGCGCGCCATTGAAGCCTGTAAACCCAAAAACATGCTGTTTTTGGGCGACCTTTTTCACAGTAACTACAATGAAACCTGGGAATTGTTCGCAGCGTTTCGCCAGCAGTTTGCTTCTATAGACTTTAAATTGATCGTAGGCAACCACGATATCTTGCCCGAAGTGCACTATCAGCGTGCTGGCATCAACATTATCGGGCATGCGCTGAAAATGGGCGAGGTCTTATTCACGCACGAACCCGAAGCCGATAGGAATTCGACCGTTTACAACATTGCGGGGCATGTTCATCCAAAGGTTCGACTAAGCGGAAAGGGCGGACAGGCTGTGACTTTGCCGTGCTTCTACTTCGGCAAAAGCCAAGGGCTTTTGCCAGCATTCGGTACGTTTACAGGAGGCTATAAGATTAAGCCAGTAAAAGGAGACCAGGTATTTGGAGTTGCCGACGAATTGGTCTTCGACCTATCCAGCACTTAACGCTTCGAAAACCTGTTTTAAGTTCTCAAAGATTTCGTCAATGCTGCCTTCACCTGCTACCGAAACATATTTGTCGTCGGCTTTGTAGTAATTGGCTACTGGAGCTGTTTTCTCTTTGTATTCTACAATTCTTCGCTCAATGGTGGCTAAGTCAGTATCGTCAGATCTTCCACTGGTTTTGCCGCGCTCTAACAAACGTGTTTTCAACTCTTCTTCACCAACTTCTAAAGCAACCAAACCAGCGATTTTTGAGGATTTCACATCAAGTAAATTATCCAAGGCCTCAGCCTGGGCTACCGTCCTTGGAAAGCCATCGCAAATAATGCCGTTAGAATCTTGGTTCTCATCAATTTTAGAACTGATCATACCGATGATAATTTCATCTGGAACGAGTAGGCCTTTGTCCATAAAATTCTGAGCTTCAACACCTAGTGGCGTTTCATTCTTAATTTCTCCTCGCAGGAGATCACCAGTAGAAATATGGATGAGATTAAAGTGTTCTTTGAGTTTTGTGGCCTGTGTTCCTTTTCCGCTACCAGGAGGGCCAAATAATATTACGTTTAGCATGCGCTAGATTGGTCGAATTAGTGAGCGGGCAAAAATACAATAAAATTGATTCATATCCTTGTTACACAGGGCTTTTCCAATAATAGTGGTATACACCTTCTATGGTTTTCTTAAATCCCATTTTCTCATACAAGAATTGGGCGGGGTTGTCTAAGGCGGTTTCTAGGAGGAGGCCTTTGGCATTGGTTTGCAGTGCGAACTCTTGAGCTTTTTTTAAAAGCGCAGCCCCAATGCCTCGCCCCCGTGCATCGGCATGCACAAATAAATCGTTTAGTAGAAAATCGCCTTTCATGCTCACCGAAGAAAATGTGGGATAAAGGGTGAGAAAGCCTAAGGATTGGCCATTCTCATAAGCCATAAAAATCGTGGTCTCCTGATTATTAAACCGCGCTTCCAAGAATGCTTTCGCTCGAACTAAATCGCTAGTCATGCCATAAAATTGCCTGTACGCATCGAATAAAGGCAGCAAGTCGTCTATTTGCGTCAAGCCAGCAGGGATAATTTTCATGTTATAAAAGTACGCTAATCCTCTAGGACTTGCTTAATGAAGCTGTCGAAGTTGGGGTTGTCCAAATAGAATATCATACTGTGCTTGTTCTGAGGGTAGCCTTGGAAGGTTTTAGAAAAATCCACGACATCAAAGCGTTGCTCGAGGCCATTTTCTCTGAATAATGTATGTACAGAATCCACATCGTTTTTTAGTGTTCCGAAGCTGGTGTCGCCAAGGAAGTTGGCCGACTTTTTCCCGAATAGATTGAATTTTCGTAGTACTTCGTCGTTGGTATTAAAGCCGATGGTGAAGTGGAAATCGGAGGAGTCTGCCGCGCTTCGCGCGGCGTTTTCTCGGATGAAGTAATCATCAAAGGTTTCTTTTCCGCCGATGGCTGGAGCCATCATTCCTACAGAAATATGCTGCTGTGGAGCCGGATGTTGGTCAGCACTTATAGCAGCTAAATAACGCGCTTGTGCGACAGAGGGTTTTTTCCAATCATCTTCGGGTTCGATGTTAAAGAGGGTGCTGGCAACGACACGTGCACCGAGCGAATGGGAGACGAGGGTAAGGCTGTCGGTTTGCAGCCTGCGAAGCAGGGTGCGTAACTCCATACCAGCAAATAAAGCTTGATGTTGTGCCCGACGCCAAATTTTTAAATTGTTGATTCCAGCACGGAGCCCACCAGTCTCTCCGTAAAACAAACTTTCTTGCTTCGAAATGTCCTTTGCTGTATTGTCTGTAAGCCCATCCCAAAACACATTGATATAAAAGTTGTTCGTGCCCGTTATGGCATCAATGCGGTTTTGAAACAACGAGTACGGCCCAATCAATTCATGATACGTATTGTTGTAACCATGTACCAGAACCACGACGCGATCATGCACGGCTAACTCTGCATTTACCTGTTCCAACCAAAGGTGTTTCACTGCGGAATTTAGCGCTTCAATGGCATCGGTGTCTGGCACAGCCTCCACAGGCGGAAGTCCATAGGCTTCAGCTACCCGATTATACCTCGATGCCTCGGAATAGTAAGCTTGTAGCAATGGTCGCTTCTCTTCAAAGAAGTCCATGTCTTCCAATGCCACATCTGGATAAACATAGCCGCTTCCATCAAAAAACACATTAATAGAGTGGTTGGAAAATGCAGGGCGCTGACTCTCATTTCCGTAATAAGCCACATTGTATTTTAGCGAACATGCACCAAGAACAATCAGAAATAAAAAGCCGAAATAACGCATGCTATTTCAATTGGTAAATGGCTGGAAGATTTCTACCCAACCCATCATAATCCAAGCCATAGCCCACAACGAACCTATTGTCTATTTCAAAGCCGACATGGTCAATGTCTAATTGATGTTCTAGGGCTTCTGGCTTCACTAAAAGTGAAGCGATAATGACTTTTTTTGGTCCTTTTTTAGCCAGTTGAGGTAGGAATTCACTCATGGTTCTACCGGTGTCAATAATGTCTTCTACAATAACCACTGTTCTGTCATACAACTCGACATCTAATCCCAATAAAGTCATTACTTTTCCTGTGCTAGTAGTTCCTGAATACGAAGCCATTTTTACAAATGTAATTTCAGCATCGCCCTCGATTTGTCGAAACAAGTCGGTCGCAAATAAAAAAGAACCGTTTAAAATACAAATGAAAATGGGCTGTTCGCCTGCAGTCTCTTTGTTAAGAATAGTTGCCAGCTCGGTGATCCGAGCTTGAATCGTATCGCTGCTTAAAAAGGGAACAAAGGTGAGATCTTTAACCTGAATTTCTTCCATAGGCTAAAGGTAGGTCGTTTTTTGCGCAAGGAAAAACGTGCACAGGGAGAAAGCAATGCCTCCTTCGCTCAAAAAAATAAGAGAAGCACTATGCTTCCCACCGCTCCACCATCACATGGTATTGCGGGTTTTCGTCGATAAACTTTTCTACAAAAGGGCAAATCGGAATAATTTTCTTGTAAACCCGTTGCAAATCATCTAAAATTTCTCGGATCATCTTTGTTCCGTGTCCTTTTCCGCGATACTTTGCTGGGATTTCTGTGTAAAGCAAGGCGATAGCATCGCCCATTTTTTTGTACTCTAAACGCGCAAATTCCCCGTGGATATTTTTGACGAATTTGTCTACTGAGTATTTCCGTTTCCTAAGTTTTCTTGTTTTGAACATAACGGCTTCCATAACACTAAAAATTTAGTCTTTTTAAAGGTACTTTGGTTTTAGTAGAAATGCTAGCGCATGCCTTACAGAATGGGGATAACTCGGGCGATTGTGGACAAAGTAAAGTAGATTTAATATCTCCTTAAAGCCAGCTTAACGTTTCATTTACAAAGGTAAATTATTGGTGTCGAGCAAGCCTAGTTTTTGAGCATTCGAAAAGCCATTTCCATGTTCTTTTTCATAGATCTTGTGCTTTTCTCAGATTTCATCAAGGCCATATTCCCAAAGATTTGAGTATGAATATACTTCGCTAAATCTGTGGCCTCGAAAGAGGTGCTGAGTTGACCATGAGCTTGCGCTTCTTCAATAGTAGGAGTGAGCAAGGTGACCCATTTCGAAAACTCTTCTTGAACCGCATCCGCCATTTGTGGCGACAAACCACCCACTTCACTCGAGAAGTTCATGAGCAAGCACCCTCTATCACTGCCTTCGTTTTCATTTAGGGAAATGAGTTGGTCGTAAAAGCGTTGCAGTCGCTTCGCAGGCGAAAACTGCTTGAAGTTCATATACGTGGAAATCAAGCGTTGAATCTGTTGACTATAGTCTTGTAAGGCCTCTATTGCAAAGGATTCCTTGGAGTTGAAATAGTTGTAGAATGTGCCTTTTGGGATGCCACACTCATGAAGAATATCGGACAATCCAGTGTTGTGATAGCCTTGATAACGAAACAGCTCTCTGCCTTGTGCGATAATGTCTTCCCGACGGTGCTTTTGGTTCATATAGCTAAGGTAGCTTGCTAGACCAAGCGGTTTATCCACGTTTCCACTAGCTTTTATGGATTTTTTGGTAGAACTGGTCGAATAAGAGGATATGCGGGAAGCTAATCAAGGAGATCATAATGATGATGAGGACCAGAGGAGAAAACGAGACATTGACGAGTGTGTACGCCCAAACGGCTAAGCCAATACCTACGAAAGAAATCAAAGTATACGGAATGGCTTGAATAGCCAACTTGCCTAGGGTCACTTCTGGGTGTGCTTCTTTCATGGCGCTCCATTCGGTATAGAATGCCTTTAAGGAATGCCAAAACCCGAAGAAGAGGCAGAATGAAATCAACAATCCGTTCTGGCTAAAAACAAGGGCCAAAACTAAAAACTCTACATTTTCAAGCACTTGCGGTCCAATCCACTTTTCCTTGTTTTGGCGATGCGTAATGAGCATGCTATTGAATGCCAGAACGAGTAAGCCTGTAAGTAGGAAATAAGTCGATTGGAGCTCAGGGTTGAAAATGGGCGCTAAGAGCTCAAAAGGAGCGAGTAGCTCCGCAACTTCATTCAAGTGGAATCCAAAAATCATGATAAGTACTGCTGCCCCCCACGATAAGTAGGCGGTGTGGCGGGCCAGTTTGTTTTTTATAGTCCAATAGGCGAGCTGTGTTTGCCCGAAATGATAAGCTGAAAGCCCAAGGAAGGCGAGTAGTGTGATGGATGGGGTTACAATCCAAAGAATTAGGAAAAAGGCGATATAGCTTAAGTACTTTGTGTAAAAACTCCAAGGGGTTTTATGCAGTGCTTTGCCTTCATTGTATTGATGCACGAGGTGGTCGGTAGCTCCATGTGGGATGCCAAGTGTAGCTAAGATCAGAATAGGGAAGAAGAGTCCGATCGAATCTTGGAATCCTACATATACCAGCGGGATGGCTAGTACAATGGTGAGGAACTTAAATTTTATGGTGGCATCGAGCTTCATAGCGGGTAATGATACTTCCCACCTTGGCTTTGCCAAGGTGGGAAGGTCAAACTAAACAATAAGATCGGTTTTTCTCCTAAGCTGCTGCAGGAGATTGCTCCTTGCTGCTCACAGCTAATCCGTAGATAACCAAACCAAACCCAATCTTATTAATGGCATCACCAATGTTGTAAATCAAATCCATTGATGAAGGGTCTAGTACATTACGAAGTAAGCCGTCTGTTTCAATCGCCATATATCCAATCGGATAAATTGCCCATCCTACAAGAACAAACCACGATAGTGCCGTAAATGCTTTCTTTAAAGCTGGATTTTGTGCAGATGCAGCCAGCTTTTTCGCCGAACCAAACCAAATTTCATAAAGAATCCCAATGTAGCCAATGGTAGAAATAGCTCCCCAAATGGCACTACTGTCTCTAAATACAGTCTCTCCGAGGTAACCGGCAACAAGCATTAATACAGAAAAACCAATCATCTTCCACATTAGGCCAATTTTGGCCCCCAACGCTTTCAAGATGAGGTAGAATTCCACGCACATGAGCGGAACCGTTAATATCCAGTCGATATAACGTAAGGAAGTTGGCGAAGTGCCTGTAGCTGCCCAATAGTCACGCATGTAGTAGTAATGAACGGCTGCGATAAAGGTAATTAAACCGGCAACCAGCATAGAGGTTTTCCATTTTCCTTCAACACGGCCTCTTTCCATGAAAAAGAAAACGGTTGCTGCGGCCATAGCCATAGAACCGATAAAAAAAGTAAAGCCAACATAGTCATCATTGGCTAAATCAGCGGCAAATAGCGCTGTGAATAATTGTGTAAACATGTAGTTTAGATTTGGTTACGAGTTAGTTACCACATTTGATTCTTTTTGGTTTTCAGAAACTACTGAAAAAACAAAACTTTCGATTTGTAATATATTAAACAGTCCGCGCTTACTGGAAAAGCTCGATTTGTGTGTTATTTACACTAAATCAACGACTTATGGGTTTTTTGTAAAAAACTTTGGTGAAAATCTACTCAAAAATGGAACAATCCTATCTTTACTTTAGTGATCCGTTACAACCAATTTGAACTCGAAAATGGACTTCGTGTCATTGTACATGAAGACAGTAGTACGCCCTTTGTTGTCGTCAATGTGATTTATGATGTAGGCGCCCGCGATGAGAGCCCAGAGCGAACGGGTTTTGCCCACCTTTTCGAACACCTCATGTTTGGAGGAAGTAAGCATGTACCCGAGTTCGACAAGCCCCTAGAGTTGGCAGGTGCCAAGAATAACGCGTTTACAAATAACGATGTCACCAATTACTATGATATCATTCCGAAGGAAAACCTAGACACAGCCTTGTGGTTGGAAAGCGATCGAATGGGTTATTTAAATATAGACCAACACGCCTTAGATGTTCAACGTAAAGTAGTTGTAGAAGAGTTTAAAGAGCGCTACTTAACCAAGCCTTACGGAGAGGTCTGGCATCACCTTCGGCAAATGGCCTACACAACCCATCCCTATCAATGGCCAACAATCGGATTAACTACCAAACATATTGAGGAGGCCGAGTTGGAGGACGTCAGGGCCTTTTTTGAAAAACATTACAATCCGTCCAATGCCATATTGCTTTTGGCGGGGAACATTACCGAGGCTGAAGCGCGAGACAAAGCAACAACGTGGTTTGGCGACCTTTCTCCAGGCCAAAAATATGTGCGCGACTTACCTCAAGAACCCGAACAGACCGCAGCAAGAAGGAAAGTCGTTAAGGCTGATGTGCCGCTCGATGCGCTTTATATGGCTTTTCCTATGCCCGCCCGTAATGAAGCCGGCTATTACGAATGCGATCTAATTAGCGATGTACTAAGTAATGGTCACAGTTCCCGCTTGTACAGAAGTTTAGTGAAGGAAAAGCAACAGTTCAGCAGTGTTCATGCATATATTCTGGGCAGTTTTGAACGTGGTCTATTTATCATAGAAGGAAAGCCCTTGCCGGGGATTTCCAACGAAGAAGCAGAAGGAGCAATTTGGTCTGCCTTGCACGAGCTGGTCGAACAACCACCCAGCGAACGAGAACTCCAAAAGGTAAAAAATAAAGTAGAGGCCAACCTGGTGTATCAGCGAATGCAACCAATGAATAAAGCTTTAGCATTGGCTTTTTCGGCCATTGGTGGCGATGTAAGTGAAGTGAATGAGGAGGATGCAAAATACCAGGCGATAACTGTGGAGGGCTTTACTTCAGTAGCCAAACAATTGTTCCGAAAAGAGAAAAGTAATACGTTATGGTGGCTGGCTGAGTCCACTGCAAAATAAGTATGAAACGTAACCTTAAACCGATAGACCTTGATAGATAGAAGCATTGCTCCAGACATAGTTCCCATTAGAGAGATTGTACTTAGCCCTACACAGCACAGTAAGTTAGGCGCGATGCCTTTGTTTTATTTAACGGGTGGTGATCAAGAAGTGGTTCAACTGGAGTTGATTTTCCCTGGAGGTCGAGTACACGAATCGAAGCCGTTAACCGCGCAGCTAGCTGCGCGGTTACTCAAGGAAGGCACCACGTCAAAGTCGGCCGCAGAAATTGCAGAACTCACCGATTTTCACGGCGCACACCTCCAAGCCAATGCCGGATACGATAACGCAACGCTTTCCTTAGTCTGCCTCAAAAAACATTTAGCTCAGCTTCTTCCACTGGTCAAAGACATTCTAAACCATCCGCAATTTTCCGAGCAAGAACTGGCCATTCAACAACGCAGAAGTATTCAACAGTTAGTCGTCAATCAAGAAAAGACAGATTACCTCGCACAACGCCTCTTCCACCAAAAAGTGTTTGGTCTCAATCATCCTTATGGCTACTCCAGCTCTAAAGAGAAATACGAATCAATAACTACGGCAGATCTGAACGATTTCTATACGTCGAATAAAGGCATTCTATACGGATTTGCTGCCGGGAAGATCGATACAGCAACGCTAGATCTTCTACAACATCATTTATGCGATATTAAAACGGCCGACTCAGCACCTCAGCCAGCACACCCACTAAATACAACGCCAGGCCAATACCACCAAGAACGTGAAAACGCTCAGCAAAGTAGTATCCGACTTGGTAAACCTATGATATCGCTGCAACACCCAGATTATGCCTCGCTTCAAGTATTGAATGTGCTTTTTGGTGGCTACTTCGGATCCCGCCTCATGAGCAACATTCGAGAGGATAAAGGGTTCACCTACGGGATTTATTCTTCCTTAGGGAATTTCAAACAAACAGGCTATTGGATGATTGGCACCGAAGTGGGAAAAACAGTGGCCAAAGATGCTTTAGCCGAAATATACAAGGAAATAAAACGCCTCCAAGAAGAACCTATTCCTGACTCTGAATTGGAGCTGGTCAAGAATTACATCATGGGCAGTTATTTGAGTCGTGTAGATGGCCCCTTTGCTCAAGCCAAAGTCCATCGTGGGTTGATAGAACACCAGCAAACTATAGCCGATTTCCAACAACGTATTCAACGTGTGCTTCAAACAACACCCAAGCGCTTAATGGAATTGGCAAAGGAGCATTTCAACGCTCAAGACTTCGTGGAAGTTGTTGTGGGTTAACCAAAAATTAAGAACTATGAAAACGTATTGGCTCTTTATCGCACTTGTTTTCACTTTGGCTTGCCAAACCAATTCAAGCACAGACAATACAACAGATGTGCCTACAATTGCAACTCCTGAGTTGAGTTTAGAGCAGGCCGAAGCCTTAGCAGAATTTGCATTTCACTGCATAGACACCGAATACCCGAATAAATTAGGGCAAGTACTGGGCGATGCGAGTTATTTAAAATCGCCTCAAGAATTACATCCTATGTTTTACGGTTGTTTCGATTGGCACTCGGCCGTTCATGGCCACTGGTCGCTGGTTCGCTTGTTGAAGAAATACCCCAACTTGTCGAAAGCGCCAGCCATCCGAGCGAAACTAGACCAGCACTTTACTTCCGAAAATGTACAACGCGAACTGGCTTATTTCGACGACGTGCACAACAAAAATTATGAGCGCACTTATGGTTGGGCTTGGTTGCTCAAACTGGCCGAAGAGCTGAATACCTGGGATGACCCTCAAGGCCAAGCCTGGGCGGAAGAATTCCAACCTTATGCCGATTTTATAGCCGAGAAATACGTCGAGTTCTTACCAAAACTCAACTACCCTATTCGTATTGGGGAACACAGCAATACCGCTTTTGGGCTCACGTTTGCTTGGGACTATGCCAATGCCATGGGCCATAAGGAGTTGAAAGACCTTATTGAACAAAGAGCAAAAGATTACTATTTAAGCGATACGGCGTGCCCAGTTAGCTGGGAGCCTGGCGGATTTGACTTTCTTTCTCCTTGTCTGGAAGAGGCGGATATCATGGGGCGGATTTTGCCTCAGGACGCATATAGTTCTTGGTTAAACGACTTTCTTCCTGATCTTGAATCGGCCTTTCAGCCCGTGGATGTCACGGATCGGACGGATGGGAAATTGGTGCACTTAGATGGTTTAAATTTTAGCCGCGCTTGGTGTTTGTATGGAATTGCTCAGCGAAGTGGCGATCCAGCCGTTAAAAACCTAGCCAATGAACACTTATCATATAGCTTGGACAAAATCAAGAGTGGTTCCTATGCGGGCGAGCATTGGTTGGCCTCCTTCGCGATTTATGCATTAAGCGAAACCGAATAAATATGACTTTAGAGCAAAACAAACGCAACGCAATCGCCTTCTATAAACTGGCGTTCGAGGGCCATCCCAAAGAGGCAGTAGACTTATACCTTGGTGACGAATATATTCAACACAATCCAGATGTTGCGAATGGAGCAGAAGGCTTTATTGAGTACTTCGAGCGAATGCAACGTGAATATCCAGAGAAGTCTATCGAATTTGTTCGCTGTATTGCTGAAGGCAATTTAGTGGCATTACACACGCATCAGATTTGGCCTGGAAACGACGAATACGTCACCATGGATTTTTTACGCTTCGATGAAAACGGGAAGATTGTAGAGCACTGGGACGCGATCCAGCAGATTCCTAAGGAATCTGCGAATCCAAATCCGATGTACTAGGTTGAATCAAGTCCCATTTGTTGCCGAATTGATCTTGGAACACCACCACTGTTCCATAGGCTTCTTCTCTTGGTTGTTCTAGGAAGTGAATACCATTGGCTTGATAGTTTTTGTAATCTCTCCAGAAATCATCGGTGTGGAGGAAAAGAAAGACGCGTCCGCCGGTCTGATTGCCGATAGCAGCCATTTCTGCATTGTTTTTCGCTTTTGCTAGCAAAAGCGAAACGCCACCACTACCGCTCGGGCGGACAACTACCCACCGTTTCCCACGGCCCATGTCTATGTTTTCCTTTAAAACAAAGCCCAACTTTTCGGTATAAAACTCAATCGCTTTATCGTAGTCGGGAACTACTATAGAAACCAAGGCTAAATGCTGGCTCATCTTATGAATTCTGAGCGTCTACTACCGCAAACGTCACCATATTCACAATTTCTCGAACACTAGACCCTAATTGCAATACATGCACAGGCTTCTTCAAGCCCATTAATATCGGCCCAATCGCTTCGGCACCACCCACTTCTTGCATCATTTTATAGGCGATGTTCCCCGACGTTAAATTCGGGAAAATCAAGGTGTTGGCTCCACTTCGCGTCAACGGACTAAACGGATAATTCTCTTTTAACAACTCGGAATTCAAGGCGAAATTGGCTTGCATCTCCCCATCAACGATAATCTCAGGGTGGTTTTCGTGGAAGTACTTCACGGCATTTCGAATATTAATAGTGTGTTCACTTTCAAACGAACCAAAATTCGAGTAAGACAGCATGGCAATCTTCGGTGTAACGTTGAATTTCTTAACCGCACGCGCAGTGAGCTTTGTAATATCGATCAAATCCTGCTGGTTGGGCTTGGTATTCACGGTGGTGTCGGCAAAAAAGTAAGGCCCTTTCTTCGTTAACATGATATACATTCCCGCTACTTTATTTACACCTTCTTCTACGCCAATAATCTGTAATGCTGGGCGAATCGTATCTGCATATTTCCGTTGAATACCGGAGATTAACGCATCTGCTTCGCCGGTCTCTACCATCATACAACCAAAGAAATTCCGACTGCGCATAGTTTTTATCGCCTCATAGCGATTATAGCCGCGGCGCTGTCTTTTTGCGAATAACAGCTCTCCAAAATGCTGTACTTTCTCCTTGCAGTCTCTATGGCTTGGATCAATAATTTCCATGCCTTCTAGGTCAATACCATGTTGTTCGGCAATGCTTTTAATAACTGCTTTTCTGCCTAATAATATGGGGTAAGCAATTCCTTCATCTAACACGGTTTGGGCTGCCTGAAGAATCCGGTAGTTATCGGATTCCGCGAAGACTACTTTTTTAGGCTCTGACTTGGCTTTTCGAGTGATTACGCGCATAATCTTGTCGTCGTAGCCGAGTCGTGCCCGGAGCTCGTCTTTATAACCTTCCCAATTCTTGATGGGTTTGCGCGCTACACCACTGTCCATAGCTGCTTTGGCTACTGCGGGCGCAACAGTAGTAAGTAAGCGCGGATCTAACGGTTTCGGAATGATGTAGTCTTTGCCGAAGACAATATTGGTTTTCCCGTACGCCATATTCACGATATCGGGAACGGGCTCTCGAGTAAGATCGGCAAGGGCGTGGACCGCCGCGACTTTCATTTCCTCGTTAATATTGGAGCTATACACATCGAGGGCGCCTCTAAAAATGAAGGGAAAGCCCAGTACATTATTGACTTGGTTGGGATAGTCGGAACGTCCGGTAGCCATGATGAGGTCGTCGCGGGTAGCGATGGCTTCTTCGTAGCTGATTTCCGGAATCGGGTTGGCCAACGCAAATACGATGGGGTTCTTGGCCATACGCTTGAGTTGCGCGGGATTAAAGACATTACCTACGGACAAACCAAGGAACATATCTGCGCCATCGATGACATCGTCTAGACTGCGCGCATCGGTATCTTGGGCGAATTTGGCTTTATAGGGATCCATGTCTTCCCGGCCGGTATAGACGACTCCGTGGCGGTCGGTTAGGATGATGTTTTCCTTTTTCACACCGAGCGACACGTAGAGGTTAACACAGGAAAGAGCAGCGGCGCCTGCGCCGCTGGTCACAATCTTTACCTCTTCGATCTTTTTCCCGACCAGTTCCAAAGCATTTAACAACGCGGCTGACGAGATAATGGCTGTGCCGTGTTGATCGTCATGCATAACTGGGATATTCGTCTCTGCTTTCAATCGAGCCTCGATCTCAAAGCTCTCCGGAGCTGCGATGTCTTCGAGATTAATCCCACCGAAGGTGGGTTCTAAGGCCTTTACTACTCGAACAAAGTCATCCACGTCTTTTGCATCTACTTCTAGATCAAAAACATCAATGTCGGCAAAGATTTTAAAGAGTATGCCTTTTCCCTCCATAACAGGTTTGGAAGCGGCAGGGCCAATATCTCCAAGGCCTAAAACGGCTGTTCCGTTCGAAATTACGGCTACTAAGTTGCCTTTAGCGGTATAGCGGTAGACATCTGTAGGGTTTTCGGCAATGGCCAAACACGGTTCAGCAACGCCCGGAGAATAGGCTAATGATAAATCTCTTTGGGTTTTAGTAGCTACCGTGGGTACTACTTCAATCTTTCCTGGCCGTCCAACTTCATGGTAACGTAAGGCTTCTTCCTTGCGAATCTTTTTCATGGTTTTGCTTCAGTCGGGTAAAGGTAACGAAGCACCCAACAATAACTAGAGCTCCTGATCAGTTTTAAAAGAGTGTGCACTCATTTATTGCGAATCATTTGAAACATTTTTCTTTAAACTTCCGTACCTTAATCAGAATCATTGTCTATGGATCGAAAGCGTTTTCTTACCTCAAG
Source organism: Saprospiraceae bacterium (assembly GCA_019634125.1). Lineage (GTDB taxonomy): Bacteria > Bacteroidota > Bacteroidia > Chitinophagales > JAHQVX01 > JAHQVX01. The sequence continues at coordinate 9,370 of JAHQVX010000028.1, read as the reverse complement.
TTTGCTAGGACTATCTAGTTTAGTTGTTTCTCCAATTTTAGCGTCACAGCGTCACATGCTATCTGATGAAATTCCTATTGAAGTCATAAAAGAGTTTGTGACTGCTGGGCATAACGACTTGGATCGAGTTCAAGGGATGTTAGCGAAACGCCCTTTCTTACTTCATTCACGCTACGACTGGGGAAATGGAGACTATGAAGAAGCTATTGAAGGTGCAGCACATTTAGGTCGGAAAGACATTGCTAATTATTTGATCGAACAAGGCGCGCGTGTCAATTTATTTACACTTACGATGCTGGGTAAGAAAGACCTAGTTATTCCTATTTTGGAAGAATATCCCAGCCTAATTCAAGCTCAAGGACCACATGGGTTTTCGATGTTGCACCATGCAAAGATGGGCGGTGCTGATGCTCAAGGTATTTTTGATTACCTCAAAGAGAAAGGACTTGAAACACTAAAGTTTTAAGGCTTAATAGAAGAGAAAATCGCGTCGATATCGCGCATTTGACGGCGTTGCTCATCATCGGAGTAGTAGACAAAACCGTCTGCCACGGTAATGTTACCAGATGCATTCTCCCAAGCATAATTCACAAAGCCACCGCCGAGGAAATCATTTTCCATTTCCCAAAGCCCACGCGTTTCAACCACGTCTTTACCATTTAATTCTAAGTCGCGTTGAATGGGATAAGGCTTTTTGTCACTTAAGGTCGACATTCTTGAGTTCTCGGTTTCTGTCGTGATTTTCGTGCCGAAATTGTCGCGAATCGGAAGTACCTTGTCGGCGATATTTTCAGCGCTTTCATTTGATTTGTAGAACACAATGCTGCTGTATAATTGTGGTGTGGTTTTCCAAATCCAAGCAAAATTCTCCGTCGTGTCTACCAAGGTATATTCTCTTGGAATGACCATGTCTACCCCAAATTTCTCTTTTACTAGGTTTTCCAGTTGCTTGTTCCGTCTAGAAGACATCGAAGAAAGCAAACGCTGGTTGTCGACATCTAAGGTGGCGTTTAGAACGTCTTGCATGTAGCCTTTCAGTTGCGAACTCAATTCCTTTCGAGCCACGTTGGGATAGTTCTTCGCTAATAAGAAAAAGAGTTGCTGCGGTTCAGAGTTCACATCTTTTACACGGACTAATGCCATTTCTTTTCCTTCTAGCGCTTCATCGATATAACTGCGTTTTAAGTAGAGCTCGGCCAAATCAAGGATATCGGAACTTTCTTCTACATTAACTACAAATAGATTGTTGGCAGTGGTTTCGTTGTTGCTATCCGTGAATGAAGCAATGGAGCGTTCTTTAATATCTGCAGTAGGGCTCGGAATCGGCACGATTAAGTACGGGCGATCTAAGAAATACAAGACTGAGTCGCGAAACGGCAGTGTTTTATAGTAATCGTCGACGTATACATTTAGCTCGCTGATTTTTCCGGTCGAATATGGCTTTAGGCCTTTGTTGGTCACAGACGCATTGTCATTCGACTTCTGTCCACATGAAAAAAGTAGAAGAATGGTGCAGCCAAGCAGTACTAAACGCATAATATTATTTTTCTCGAATTTTAAGAACCGTTCCAGGCTTCAAGTTACGCGTATTTGAGAGATTATTCAACTGCTTAATGGTTTCTATGGGCACGCCATTTTTTCGGCTAATATCCCAGAGGGTGTCGCCAGATTGTATGGTGTAGACTACGAAGTTCTTGCGTGCTTCCCGCAGGGCCGCCAATTTTTCTTCTTCGGCCTTCGCTCGATCTCCTTCATTACTACCTTGTTTTTGGTCGAAAGTCAATTGATCGATAGTGGCATAAACCTTTTCCTTGTCTTGAGGCACATAGATAGCTAATTCTTGACCTGGCTTAATCAAATTGCCAGAAATGCCATTCCATGCTCGGATTTGGCTAGCCTTTACGTCGTACCATTCCGCAATAAATCCAATGTTATCTCCCGACTTCACCGTGTAATTCATAGCTACGGAGTTGTCTGGAATAGCTGAAGCATCGATATTCTTATTCCAAGTAATTCGATACCCTGTTTTTTCTAGTGCGGCTACTTGATTCGCTGCATCTGTAGTTCCTTCGTGGTTTGGATAGAGTCCAATCTGATCGTAGTGAGCCATAACGTACACTGCGGCAGTAAACTTCGGGACATAGTCCCTCGTTTCTTTGGCCAATAAATGCCGAATGTCCCAGAATGTTGGGTTGGCTAGGCCTGTAGCTCTCATGGCACGTTGAACACGTCCGGGTCCTGCATTGTAAGCTGCTAGGGCCAACTCCCAATCATAGAACATTTCGTAGAGATCTGCTAGGTAGGTAAAGGCCGCATCGGTGGATGCTTCCGGGTGTAAACGATGATCGGCCACGGATGACACCTTTAAGCCGTACATTCTCGCCGTTGGCGACATGAACTGCCAGATCCCGCGCGCACCACGTCTACTCTTTCCACCCACTTTATACTCAGACTCTACCAAAGGCAGGTATTTCAGCTCTTTGGGTAGGCCTTTCGCTTGAACAATACTATCGATCATCGGCATATAGTACTGACTACGGCCGAGATTCATTTCTAAATTTTTTCGATAGTATAAAAGGCGATCTACCTGACGACGCACTTCGGTGTTGTAGGTAAATGGAATTTGTGAATTCAAGTAATAGATTCTGCTTTTGATGAGCTCATCGGACTGCACTTCTGGAATAGCAGAAATGGTTCGAACGTTTTGCTGTAAGCTTAAGGAATCTATTTCAGCTGCTTGATTGACATCTTGAAGGGGCGTACGGAGAATGTACTCAAAGTCGCCTTCACGAATCATTTGCAGTCTATAACCATCTTCAATCTTCGACCAAAGAATGGTTTTTGTTGTGGGAAGTTGTTGTGCATCAACTGGTAACGCCATCGACAACATCACCCACATTGTCATTAAAATGAAACTTGCCTGTTTCATAAGCTTGCGTTTTTTTCTAAGGGCGCGCAAATGTAGTCAAAAAATCATTAGAAAAGTCAAAAAGGGCTTTTTCTTGGAATTTGTTCGCCATGAATTGAACGCCAATCGGTAAGGTTTTGGTATTCAAAGGTACTGAAACCGCGGGCATACCTGTTAAGTTGGCTTGCACAGTAAAGACATCTTCCAGGTACATGGTGACAGGATCTTTAATGCTGGCCTGCTTAAAAGCGGGTGTTGGGGCTACGGGTGAAATGATAAAATCATGGTTTTCAAGGACCTTTTCGGTGTCTTGTAGCAGTTTTCTTCGCACTTTTTGGGCTTTGGTGTAGTAGGCATCGTAATACCCTGAGCTCAGGACGAAAGTGCCTAGAAGAATACGGCGTTTCACTTCTGCACCAAAACCTTCTGATCGGGAGTTTTTATAGAGTTCGTCGAGGTTGTCGGCTTGTTGGCTTCGATGTCCGTAGCGCACCCCATCGAAGCGGGATAAGTTGGACGATGCTTCTGCCGTACAAATAATGTAATAGGTTGGAACGAGGTATTCCAGTAGTGGAAATTCAACGGGTTTAACACGATGGCCTTGTGTTCGAAGCTGTTCAATAACGTGCTCTGTTTCTCGCTTTACATCTGGGTTGAGGCCGGGATGATCGAGTGTTTGTGGGTAGTAGGCAATGGAATACTTCTTTGCAGAGTTGTTTAACTGACTATACTTTGGTACATCTAGTTGACTGGCTGTGGCGTCGAAGTCATCGCCTCCGGCGATGACTTCCAGTAGGAGCGCGGCATCTTCCACGTGGAGGGTTAGCGTGCCGATTTGATCGAGAGACGAGCCGTATGCAATGAGGCCATAGCGCGAGACACGGCCGTAGGTGGGCTTTACACCAACTACGCCGCAAAAGGAAGCCGGCTGCCTGATGGATCCTCCTGTGGAGGAGCCGAGGGCAGCATGACAGAGCCCGGCTTTTACTGCGGCGGCGGAGCCGCCGCTGGAGCCGCCAGGTACACGAGTCGGGTCAACTGGATTTTTAGCAGGACCATGCGCCGAGTTTTCATTCGAGCTGCCCATGGCAAATTCATCGCAATTCAGTCGGCCGATAATTATAGCGCCCTCTTCGAGCAATCGGTCTACAACCGTTGCTGAGTAAGGAGATACGTAATCTTTTAAAATATTCGAAGCCGCTTCTACCTTATGTCCAGCGTAACAAATGTTGTCTTTTAGGCCAATTACAATGCCGTGGAGTCGGCCTTTGGGCTGGTTCGGCGCGTGATTATCGAGCTCGGAAGCCCGTTCAATAGCCTCATCTGCGAAGACCTCAACAAATGCGTTGAGGGCTTGATGTTGTTGTATTTTGGAAATATAGGCTTCAACCACCTGCTTGCAGGTGGTGGCGCCGGAAGCATACGCCTCAATTTGTTGTTGAATTGTAGGGTTGCTTGTCAAAAGAAGTACTATTTACTCTCCGCCGCTTCGCTGTCTGATTCTTCCATGCCTTTCTCCAACTCTTCTTTGACTTGGTTGCGGGCAGTATTGAATTCACGTATGCCTTTGCCTACGCCGCGCATTAATTCAGGAATTTTGCGGCCGCCAAATAAGAGCAGCACCGCCATAAACAACAAGATCCATTCCCATCCCCCCGGAAGTCCAACAAGTAATAATTCCATGATCGTTTTGTTAGTGTGGGCACAAAGGTACTACAAAAGGAAATGCGAAGAAGGAAAAAACTTACTGATCGTAGGGATCCATGATACCTCTGGGAGTGTATGGCTTCTTCTTAGAGAACTGACCTTTGTTGACGGATCCAAGGAAAGTATGGCTGTACATTACTTGCGCTTTACCACTAGGCTTGGTCTTGTACAATAGTTTCGCCCGCAATTTAGTCTTTTGCTTCCCTTCATATTTCGGGACTCGGAAAGCCCAGTAGTGTTGCTCAGGTAAGTACAAGGTATGATAGCTATTACCACACCAACTATTGGATAAGTATTCGATGTCTTGCCAGATGCCGAATTTATTCCTGGCTTGAATAATCATATCCAATCTGCTGTCTTGTGCGTCAAAGAATAGAGTGTCGGTGGTTGCATTAGAAATAATGAGTTGATAACCTTTATACCCATAAAATGAAACGATAGAGCTCGTATCTATTTGAATTGACAGTCGGTTTTCTTCAAAAGCTTGTTCTTGGGGAAATGGTTTGTACTCATTGTCAGACCCGCCCCAACCACCAAAACCGGCATATTGTTTTACTACTGGTGCTGATGCATAAAAATAGCCCCGATTCATATGGTTAATGTTCATTGGCTCTAGTTGGACTTGAGCGTAAGCTGGTAGAACCATCACACCAAGGACTGCAATCAATAAAATTCTCATTGTGTTTTTATAGAGAGATGCACCGACTCTAAAATTCCATAATGATCAGAACTTAAATCGCAAGCCACCAAATAAATTACGTTCAGGCGCAGCTTCAAAATAACGGCCACCGAATGCGTTGATTCTTACATTGTCAAAATACGATTGATTCAACACATTCCTTACACCTAACGAAGGCTTAATGGACCAATTGGCGAAGGCTTTTTCATAGCCCAGCGAGAGGTTAACGATTTCGTGTCCATTGACAAGTACTTGGTTTTGATCGTCGGCATAGCGCTCGCCAACGGCGAGGGCTTCTGCTTGCACTTGCCAACCTTTAGGGGCATTGTATCGAGCCAACCAACTGCCTTGATGTTGCGGATGACCCGGTAAGCGATTGCCCGACAAATCCTCATCGTCCAGCACATAGTCCGAATAGGTTAAGTCACTGAAGGTGTAACTAAAAGCCGTGACAAAATTGGATGTGGCCCAAGTGAGCAGACTTTCGATGCCCTGACGCTTACTCTGTCCACTATTTCTAAAGAAAGTTCGTCCCGGAAATTGATCGATTTCGAAGGGAACAATGTCGTTTTCAGTTTGGATGTGGTAAGCAGTAAGATTAAAATTCAAGTAGTGGTTAGACATGTTCTTTTCAAAATCTCCACCAAATTCAATAGAACGGGCTGTTTGAGGCTTTAGCATGCTATTAAAGCCATTGTTATTGTCCGGGTTTGTAGACAGTTCACTTAAGGTCGGCGTTTCGAAATTGGTGCTAAAGTTGCTTCGAAGTCGAATCGCATTGTTGGCTGTATATACCAGGCCAATACTCGGGTTAAAAGAATTAAAGTCTACCCGACCACTACTATCTCCATTATCAAAAAATTGGTCTTCAGCTTCTAGACGATTCCAATCGCTTCGGATTCCTGCGGTGATGGCCCAATTTCTTTTCGACCAATAATTCAGCGCGTAGAGGGCGAAGTTGTTGAACGACTCCTCTTGCTGGAAGGTAAGGGCTCCAACACTTCCTGTTTCATTTTGAAATCGAGACCGGTCATCGCTTTGTATGGCGGCATCGAAGCCAACTTGAAGTTGATTGAACCAGTTTTCAGACGTTGTTGTCCAATTCAAGGAACTGCCTAGGCCTCCATAATTGCGCTCTAAATCGACCACGCCTCCGGTAGTAAATGGTAAGAACCCTTCAAAATGACGCTGGGCGAAAAAGCCATAGGAACGAAGTCCGATGAGGCCAAATTCTTTCACATGCGTAACACCCGCTTTCCATTGTTGAATGGCTTCTCCGGCATTAAAATCGATGTTTTGCTGGCGGGCAGAAGCAGGATTGGCTGTCCAATCTTCCAAGTTGATTCCCCCAGGATCGTTTGCTTCTGGCGAGTTCGAGTAGTTGAATAAGACATTTAGTTTACTGGACGGAGAAAATGCGTGTAACCCATTGATGTTGAATTGCTGATTCTCCGAACCAGAGTGATTTCTATAGCCATCGTTGAGGAAATAGTTGCCATGTATTGTAATGGCGGTCGAATCTATGAGAAAACCAGTTTGTCCTTGATATTGCTGGAAACCATATTCACCGAAGTTGCTGGCGAATTCGACATAGGGCTTAGAAAAGGTTTTTTGTGTATTGATATTGATGACACCTCCAGATGCGTTTCCGTATAAGGAAGAGGCTGGGCCTGTTGTGACAACTACATTTTGGATTAATCCCAAGTTGAGGTTATCTACCTGACCCTGGCCATCGGGTGTTGTTTCGGGTATTCCATCCACAATGAGTTTAATGCCTCGAATTCCAAATGGGGAGCGACTTCCGAATCCACGGATAGAAATACGAAGATCTTGTGCGGCATTGGTCGTGTTTTGGCTGAACACACCAGGAATGATATTCAATGCCTCTTGTAATGATTGTTGGGCTTGCAGATCGGAGAACTCTTTTTGTAAGATACTGGCTACCATGTAGGGCAAATTCAATGGCTCGTGATTGACCCGCGAAATATGATTGGGAATTTCTTGAATTACAACGCGCTCTAAGGGAATGACTTCAATCGTATCTGTTTGGGCGAAAGCCCAAACAGGTAGACACAGCCAAAAGAGTAAAAGCCATTGTTTCATAACTTGATCACAGATTCATATTCTACAATTGGGTGGCCTTGATATTCACCGTTTTTGTGGTACGTCATGCCAATTTTTTCCATAACTCTTACAGAGGCTACGTTATCTACCAAAGCATGAGCGACAATGCGCTTATAGCCTAATTTTTCGTGGCCGTATTTTAAGCAGGCCTTGGCGGTTTCGGTAGCAATCCCTTTTCCCCAGGCAGATTCTTTGAGTCGCCATCCGATATCTGGGCAGCCTTCTTCCTTCAGCCACTTCAAACCGCACCAGCCCAAAACATCGCCTGTGGTTTTTTCCACGACTAAATACCGACCAATACCGTATTTCTTGTACTGGTGGATTAGTCCTTGGGCGTATTTTTCTCCTCCATCTTTGTTTTCATAGGGTTCCATGAGGAGGTATTGGAGGACTTTGGGATTGTTGTTGAGCTCATAGAAGTGTTGCCCGTCGTGCGTTTCCGCCTCTCTGAGGCGGAAACGGCCCGTCTCCAACTTCGCTTTCGTGGGATCGCGGTAAATCATTTCGTACTTGTCCAAGCCATCATCGAAGCCATTCGGCGTGTAATACAAGGTCTCAAATCCATATTTAGCAAAGAACGTGTACGTGTTTTGTGTTGTTCGTAAGATGATGGGCGTATTAGGGAAATGGTATTTCAGGTATTCTAATCGGTATAAGAAAAGGGACTTTCCGAAGCCTTTTTTGTGGAGGTCGTTGTGCACCATTCCCCAGGCAAAGCCAACTTCTTCGCCATAAATGGATGTTGTATGGTGGGTTTTGCTCGTATAGATGCCACCGCAACCGAGTATTTCCCCATCTACTTCCAAGACCCAATAAGGATTGTCGCCGCCTACTTTTTCATGCAGCCACTCAAAAAATTCTTCCCGTTCTTGCACGGAGAAGTACTTTGGCGTATTGCTATCATAGATCGCTAAACAGGCTTCAAGATGTTTTGTTTGGTAGGGTAGAAATGGCATGGCTAAAAATCAATCTCAAAAGTAGTCCATCCATCCTTACTTTCGAGGCTAAACTGACAGTTGTGATTGAATAAGATTTCACGAACTAGGGTTAGTCCAATGCCTTGCCCGTCTTGTTTTGTGCTAAAAAACGGCGTAAAGACTTGTTCGCTCACATCTGCGCTAAGGCCTTTTCCATTGTCCATAATTCGAAGCTGCACGGGTTTGTCGGTGAGCACTGCTTTAATCGTGCCGGAGCCTTCAATGGCTTCGCAAGCGTTTTTGATAATGTTGATGAGCGCTTGCTCTAATTGTTCTTTATCGGCTTGAATGCGCACCGCATTCTTTGGTAGTTTGAGGTCGTAAGTCACATCTTCTGCGCCGAGTTTCACTTTCATGAGTTGGAATACGTTGCTGACCAATTTCGATAAGTCAATTTTTGACTTATCGGGCTCGGGTAATCGAACTACTTTGGCAAAGTTCTTCATGAACAAGCTTAATCGATCGTTGCGTTCAATAATAATAGGCAAGTATTCCTTCACTTCTTCCTCCTCAATCTTCTCATGACTAATCAAGGAGTTTAAAATCGAATTGATTGCGCCAATGGAATTGTTTACTTCATGTGCCATCATTCTAATGACCTTACCGTAAGCTTTTTTCTCCGTAGCTAGAATTTCACCGGACAGCTCTTGAATGACAACAAATTTCCGCGGAAATCCTTTGTGCATGAACTTGTTCGCAAAACAACGATAATACTTAATGCCTTCTGTTCGGATGGTGATGGGGTCGTTTTCTTGCAGTTGTGTTAGCGTACTTACTAATGGATGGCCGAGCTTTTTTAAAGGCTTACCGATGACTTTTTCTGTCAGCCCGAGAATTCGTTCAGCTTTTGGGTTAAACTCGCTGATGTTATCGTCGTAATCCAGAATAAGGATACTTACGGGTAATGCTTGAATGAGGCGATCTAAAAAGTAGTGTTGTTCTTGTTGGAAAGTGCGTTCTACTCGAATTTTATCG
>JAHQVX010000027.1 GCA_019634125.1 Saprospiraceae bacterium | reverse complement strand
CATGACGATGACTAAAAACTATTGTTTTGACAGGTTAAAGTCTAAACAAGCTAATAATTTAACGCTTGTACACAATAATTATAAAGAAAAAGACACCTCTTTAGATAAAAGAGTAGAGTATACGATAACACTCTAGCATTTTGGGGTTAACTTTTTCCTTTTCATGCTTTCAGAGAACCTAATGTATAACCCATTCATTCAGCGTATTGTTGTTTGGAGAAAGAATGGTCACATTAAATTTACTCGTATTCGTATAAAGTGCCCTATAAGTCTAGCTCTTTTTTTTGAATTGAACAGAACAGTTGAGAGTTTTAAGTAGAAAGTAGACAGTTTACAGTGGACAGTTTTAAGTAGAGAGTAGGAAGTTGACAGTGTCGTTGTGGGAAGCACGCACTGGAAGTTCGCGCGATGGTTTTACAGTTTACAGTTTTAAGTATACAGTTTGCAGTTAACTCTTTACTGTATAATGCTTACTTACTTATAGATAGCCACGAAAGTAGGTTCGTTGTTTTTCTTAGCGGCTCTATACATGCCTGCAGAATTGAAGGGCATGGCAATATTCCCAAATCGGTCTACAGCGATTACTCCACCATCTCCTTCTTGGAGCATGCGTTGATGAATGACCTTTTCAGCAGCTTTTTCTAGGGACATTCCCGTGTGTTCCATAAGCGCAGAAATATCGTAGGCCACCACGCTTCGTATGAAAAACTCACCGCTACCTGTGCAAGACACTGCGCAGGTTTTATTATTGGCGTAGTTACCTACGCCAATCAACGCGCTATCGCCCACGCGGCCGTACTGTTTGTTCGTCATTCCTCCGGTTGAAGTTGCCGCAGCGAGGTTACCCTGCAGGTCGAGGCACACGGCACCTACGGTGCCGTGCTTGCGGTCGCGAATAGCTTCCGAATGGTCTAACTGAAACTTTTTCGTGCCCTTTAGCTGTTGCCATTGATCATAGCGGTATTGATTGAAAAAGTACTCCGGATTTTCGAATTTAAGTCCATGTTCTTTGGCAAATTGCTCAGCACCTTTACCAATAAGCATCACATGTTCGGAATGGGTTAATACTCGATGGGCTAATTGAATGGGATTTTTAATCCCAGTCACCGCAGCTACCGATCCGGCCTCCAGGGTTTTCCCACACATAATAGCCGCATCCATTTCATGTTGACCTTCTGCAGTGAATACACTGCCTTTGCCGGCGTTAAACAGCTCACAGTCTTCCAAAACGGAAACGGCAGCTGCTGCTGCAACTAAAGCACTTTCGCCACTAGATAAAAGCTGATGCCCGGTATCAATCGCTAATTGTAAATGGTGTTTGTACTCCTTTTCCAATGCTGGCGTGAGCAGCTCAGGAAGAATGGTTCCAGCACCACCATGTACAGCAATTGAAATCGGCCTACTCATCTTAGTTCCAACGGATTTTACGCATGCGAATGCTTTGTGGAGTAACCTCTAAGTATTCATCATCGCGAATGTATTCCATGGCTTCTTCGAGTGAAAATTGCACCTTTGGTGCAATTTTAGCCGCCTTATCCGCACCCGAACTCCGCATATTCGTCAGCTGTTTCCCTTTAATCACGTTTAAATCTAAGTCATTATCACGCGTATGCTCGCCAATGACCTGACCTTTATACACTTGATCGCCCGGCTCAATGAAGAAGCGGCCTCGGTCTTGTAAGCGGTCTATGGCAAAAGCTAAGGCCTGGCCAGCTTCCATACTCACTAAAGACCCTTTCTCGATTTTCTGTAATTCGCCTTTAAACGGCTCATAATTCTCGAATCGGTGACTAATAATGGCCTGCCCTGCTGTTGCAGTAAGCATGTTATTTCGCAGACCGATCAAGCCACGAGAAGGAATCATAAATTCTAAGTGTTGTAAATCGCCCTTAGGCTCCATAATGGTCATCATGCCTTTGCGCTGCGTAACCATTTCTATGACTTTACCAGAGTATTCTTCCGGTACATCGACCACGAGGGTTTCAATTGGCTCACATTTCACACCATCGATCTCCTTCACAATTACTTGCGGCTTGCCTACTTGCAACTCATACCCTTCCCGACGCATGGTCTCAATCAATACCGACAGGTGCAAGATACCTCGTCCGAATACATTGAACTTATCTTCCGTGTCGGTATCTTCTACCCGAAGGGCTAAGTTCTTCTCTGTTTCTTTATACAATCGGTCGCGTAAGTGTCGAGAGGTCACAAACTTGCCTTCCTTCCCAAAGAACGGCGATGTGTTAATGGTGAAGAGCATGCTCATCGTCGGTTCATCCACCGCAATTCGAGGCAAGGCTTCCGGTGTTTCTAAATCGGTAATGGTATCGCCAATATCGAAGTCCTCTAATCCCACAATGGCGCATAAGTCACCACTGCGGACTTTCTTAACCGCTTTCCGGCCTAGGCCTTCAAATTCGTATAATTCTTTAATCCGCCCCTTTTTGGTAGAGCCGTCTTTCTTGCATAAAGCATAGTCTTTGCCCACTTCAAGATCACCACGAAACACCCGTCCGATCGCAATTCTACCTTTGAAGCTAGAGAAGTCTAATGAGGTAATTTGCATTTGCGGCAAGCCCTCTCGGTAAGGCGCTTCAGGAATTTGCTCAATGATGGTATCCAAAAGTGGAATAATATTGTCGGTCGGTGTTTTCCAGTCGGTACTCATCCAGCCTAACTTGGCCGAACCGAAAATAGTTTCAAAATCAAGTTGTTCCTCCGTAGCGCCTACATTAAACATCAAATCAAATACGCCGTCTTGAACGAGATCTGGTGTACAGTTTTCTTTATCCACTTTATTCACCACAACAATTGGCTTCAAGCCTAATTCAATGGCCTTTGTCAAAACGAATCGAGTTTGTGGCATGGGTCCTTCGAAGGCATCTACCAATAGTAATACGCCATCTGCCATTTTAAGTACACGTTCTACTTCTCCTCCAAAATCGGCGTGACCTGGCGTGTCAATAATATTGATTTTCACCCCTTTATACTCGGCTGCAACATTTTTTGAAAGAATGGTAATTCCTCGTTCTCGCTCTAAGTCATTATTGTCTAAGATGAGCTCTCCAGTATCTTTCCGATCATCGAGCACTTTACATTCGTGGATGATTTTATCTACTAAAGTGGTTTTGCCGTGATCAACGTGTGCGATAATGGCGATATTCCGTATTGAATTCATGCTTGATTTTAAAGGCGCAAAGGTAGTTCTATTTCTTGGTGATTTCACCTAGTTGCTGGGAACAAAATATTGATTCAATCGCTGATCAAAATTGAGGGCTTCAATACGTATTGTTTTTATCTTTTTAAAGTCCTTGTGCAACGGGTTAATCAGGAAGTTGAACTCCCCTTCTACGATGGCTGAAGGCACTTTCAATACTGCCGCTTCGTCTTTATGGCAAAACGCCGTAAAGGTTTTTTGCACTTCAAAACGATATGGAAACTTGTCCCAATTCGTTGGCAGTTTTTTTAGGGAAACAATTTCAATACTATCTGGGATATGAATTTCTGCTAGAATCATATCCTTGGGCAAATCAGTTATATCGATATGCACCAATACTTCCAACATGGCTAGTGCTCTAGATTGGGAAGTGTATACGGTCTTTGTTCCTTTCAAATTCCATCGCCCGCCCATGCGTTCAGCACCAATACCTGTAAGCACATTTTGGCGCCGCTTCTCTCTATCTAAGCGATAAACGATCATTAGGCTAGCACCCCATGATCAATGCGGCCAATTTCTTCTTTGACTAGGCTAATTCCATAGCTTGTATCTAGGAGGGAAAATGGTGTAACCCCTCCTAAAGGCAAAGACTTACGGGCCAACCATTTATTAAAGGTAGGAATACTGCCAAAGACTTCTTTGCCAATGGTATAGACTTCTGCGAGCTCAAAGATGCGTTCGCTGGTTTCTTTATCGTAGACTTTCTTTTTGGTAAGTGTGGAGTACGAAGCAGGAATAATTTCTGCCAATGCCGCCACAGATTGGGAGATAAACTTAGCAAAGGCAAAAAAATCCTTCCTTGTAACGCCTTCACGAGCAGCTGCAATTACTGCATGGCGGTTATACATGACGCTATAACTGGCCTCTGCTTCCATAACTTGTAGTAAGCTACTTGCCTCTGGATAACTTGAATTTTTCATTTTTACTAGATTTACATTGCAAATATACTAAAAATTGAATTAAGTTTTCACTGTAATCAAATCTTTCCAACTTGATGTTGCAGTAGAAGAGCAGAGCTTAAAGCGCATTTTCCATTCTGGGTTAATTCCTTCAGCCAGTTCTTTAACCGTAGCTGTACCATGTTTAAAGTTGAGCGCATCGACGGCATGCATTAAATGATGATTGCGTTGCCGGTTATGTCGTTCAAAAACAGTGAGTTGCGTACTGTGAAGAGGTTGTAGTCCGCTGAGGAGCACACCTGCTTTCTTGTAGCGATAACCGTCTTTATAAATTCGTTCGAGCACGGTATAGGCCGCTTTGGTTAACAGATGGGTACTTTGATACGGGGCGGGAAGTGCCATAGAGAAAGAAGCATTGTTTTGCGGTAGGTCTTTTCGGTGTTCGTACGTGCGTATAAACACGCTAATAATGGAGGCGGTTTGATGTTCTTGGCGTAGTTTTTCGGCACATCGTGCGGTATAGGTGGCTACTGCTTCTTTCATATCGGATAGGTTGGTCACTGCTCGATTAAAGGAGCGTCCTGTCATGATGTTTTTCCGTGGTTTTTTATAGGCGTCTACTTTCAAGCACGAGCTGCTTCGCAGCTCGTGTGCCATGCGCACACCCACTACGCCCATGTGCTTCCGAATCCACGCATCGTTGCGCTGGGCGAACTCCCAGGCTGTTTCAATACCAAATCGCCAAAGCAAATCGCGGTGTGCCCGCCCTACTCCCCAGAGGTCGCCCGCGGGTGTTTCTTTGAGGATATGCTCAATTTGTTGATCATCATACATGACAAAAGCGCGCGAAGCGCGCTTTTTAGCCAACTTCGCCGCTACTTTACTCAAGGTCTTACTCGGTCCAACACCAATCTTAACCGGCAAACCCGTCCATTGCCAAATCTGTTGCACCAAAGCCTCTGCACTCGATTGTAAGCGCGCAGTGGGAATCATCGATAAATCAGCAAAGGCCTCATCTACAGAATACACTTCCACATTCGGACTTAAACGCTCAATACACTCCACTACCCGAGCACTCATATCGCCATATAACGTGTAATTACTCGAAAACACTGCTACTCCTTGTCGAGCCAGTTCGTCTTTAACCTTAAAATATGGCTGTGTCATATCAATGCCTAACTCCTTCGCTTCCTGCGATCTAGCAATGATACAGCCGTCGTTATTCGACAACACAACAACGGGACGGTACCGAAGATCGGGCCGAAACACCTTCTCACAAGAGGCATAGAAATTATTACAATCAACAAGTGCGATCATAGCTTACAATCATGAATTACGAATGAAATCACGCCCCAAACGAAAAAACCATGCGCCTCTACAATCCATTCTTGGTCACTATTATGCTTTAACGCCCAGCGTTTCCCTTCTCGAATCAGTTGACGTACGATCAATTCGCCATTCACTACAACAACCGCCAAACAATTTGGGCGAGGGCTCAACGATCGATCAATCACTAAAATGTCGCCATCGTGAATCTGAAATGCCGACATATTTTGACCTTCAACACGCATAAAAAAAGTGGCCGTTTTGTTCTGAACTACCCAATCGTTTATGTTCAACCGACGGCGAAAATAATCTTCCGCAGGAGAGGCAAAACCCGTTGCCAATTTCTGCTTACTCCGAAAATCATCCGGATCAATAAAGGGCACATCTGCTTCAAAAATCTCCATCATTTCTCCCCGTTTTCTTGGCACACAAATCTACTATATTTTTTAGCATTTAAAGCAATAAAATTAGCCAAAAGCGTTTTAGGCCGATCTAAAACCCGGCAAATATCAGCTACTAATCTTAGCAACTAGATTTTGCAAATGCTATTAATCAGTCTGTTATGCCTTTTTGATGAATTAGTCGTTTTCAATGAATTAATAAAGTGCGTAGATTCATTGAAAATGGATTTACCTTTGCCGTCGTGAAACTGTATCCAGAAAATACCAGTGAAAAGTTTGAATTTGAAGTCGTTCGAAAATGGCTATGGGAAAGGTGTATTAGTCCGATGGGAAAAGCATTGGTGGAACGTCTCCTACCCTTCTCCAATTTTGAAATCAT
Organism: Saprospiraceae bacterium; assembly: GCA_019634125.1. Taxonomy (GTDB): domain Bacteria; phylum Bacteroidota; class Bacteroidia; order Chitinophagales; family JAHQVX01; genus JAHQVX01. The sequence goes on along the minus strand of JAHQVX010000027.1, from coordinate 759 downwards.
TCAACGGCATTTACAACTTAGCGACGAGTTCAAAACGATCCTACTTCGGAAGCTAGAATTTCCACTCGATGGTTTTCTGCCGCTGGAGGAATTTTTGAGTTTACTAGAGAAAGAAGGTTCAACTGGTTCTACTGAACATTTCACAAAAATTAGATCCGTGACCAAGGCGGTTCAGAAACTCCATCAGTTCACCAAACAAGAAGAACGCAAAGAGGACTTCCCGTTGCTTTGCAAACTCATTACAGACGTTAGCCTTCAAAAGAAAATCATCGCACACATCGATAAAGTGCTCAGCCCTGAAGGCATTGTTCGAGACAAAGCATCGCCAGAGTTGGCTGCTATCCGCGACATGTTAGCGACCAAGCGTCGGGCGTTAAGTAAAATTTTCGATCAAGCCGTGCAGCGGTATCGCAAAAGCGGCTATTTAGCGCCAACTCAAGAGAGTATTCGAAATGGACGACGCGTGCTTGCGGTACGAGCAGAATACAAACGCAAGGTAAAAGGGATTATTCACGACATCTCCGAAACGGGTCAAACCGCATTTATAGAACCAGAAGCTGCCCTGCAACTATCGAACGACATTCTAAATCTAGAACAAGACGAACGCGCCGAAATCCATAAAATATTACGTGCCCTTACGGCGGAGATTCGACCGTTCATTCCCGAATTAAGGGCGTATGAAGTTTTACTGTCTCGAGTTGACTTTATTCAGGCAAAAGGGAAATTGGCCGTATTGCTCGACGCACACTTACCAGAACT
>JAHQVX010000026.1 GCA_019634125.1 Saprospiraceae bacterium | reverse complement strand
GTGGATTATGCAGAAAAAACCAAAACTACACAAGAAGACATTTATCTTACAACTTCCTATCGGTATGATAAAAAGGGAAACATGACCAAAGTATACCCTCCTAATTATCATAATCCACCTAGTACTTCTGCAAATCGTAATGATTATGTGACTACCTATACTTATGATCATTTTGGTCGTGTAAAAACTTCAGACACTCCGGATGGAGGATTGACGAGAAATATCTATGATTCCAAAACTGGTAGACTACGATTTGTACAAACGGCAAATGCAGCCCAAGAACAAAAGATCCTGTACTTTAAATATGATCATTTGGGTCGACCTGTAGAAGAAGGATACCACAGTTTTAATTGGAACCAAAACACATTACAAAACTATGCTGATAATGATAGAAATTGGCCCTCAAATGTAACCACTTGGCGTAAACGATATACGTATGGCTCTCATGGACTTAGCGCAGCTTCTTATGGAGCTTTGGTAGAAGTCCAAATTAATTCTGATACTAATATTGATGTTGAAATTAAAGAAAAGCTAACCGTAGATGCTGTAGGTCGTATTATCAAAAAACAAACAGAACTTATAGATCAAGGTCTAAATTATTCTTTTCTGTACAAGTATGATAATGCTGGCAATATTATCCAAGAACAATATGGTACCATGAATATTATTTACACCTATGACGACATGGGTAGATTATCCTTTGTAGGTAAGCCAAATGATCTTGATTATTATGCAAGTTACACCTATGATTTTAATGGTGTATTAACCAGTGAAGTGATAAACTATAACTCTTGGGCAAGAAATTTCACCTATGACCAAAGCAAGCGCTTAACCAAAATTGAAGATCCGTTTTTCAAACAAACGCTATCCTATGAAGGTGGTTATTTCAACAAAACGTTTTATGATGGGTGGATTGCCAATACGTCTATAGATTATAAAACCATTACTACACTAGGCAATACAAAAGATGATTATTCAATACATTATGATTATGATGTATTGGGTAGAATGATCACCGCAGGAACCTCGAATAATCCTGGTTGGGAAATAGGTACTAACTGGCCTACAACCTATGATAGCAATGGTAATATCACCAAGGTACAACGTACCAATCAATCAAAGGTATATACATATACATCGGGAACCAATAAAGCAATCGTCTTCAATAATAACGGGCGAGGCTTGTACAGGTTCTAAGACACCTCCAATCCCGACACCGCCACTGAGGTGCACGTTGCGCCCAATTTGGGCGCAACTGCCTACCGTAGCCCACGTATCTACCATAGTGCCACTGCCTACATAGGCGCCAATATTCACGTAACTGGGCATCATGACCACTCCTTTTTCTAAATGCGCGCCGTAACGAGCAACGGCATGTGGCACCACACGAACACCCGTTTCTACATAATCTTTTTTCAATTTCATTTTATCATGAAATACCATCGGACCTGCTTTGTCCCAAGTCATTTTTCGAGTAGGGAAGTAGAGGATAACCGCTTTTTTTACCCAGTCGTTCACCTTCCAGCCATCGCCAAACGGTTCGGCCACACGTAATTCTCCCTTGTCTAACAAGTCAATCACTTTTTCGATAGCTGAAATGACGGTGTCGTATTTCAGGATATTTCGATCTTCCCAGGCTGCTTCAATATGTTCTTTGAGTTCGTTGAGGTCTTTACTAAGCATGTATTTTATTTAAAGGGTGAGTCGTCTTCTTTTGCCATGTGGTTAAATACCATGTTGTCTAATTTGCCCGGCATCCATTTATTAAGGAATACGGTCAGCTTTCCTTGGCGGGTTAAAATTAGTGTTCTTTTACGTTTTTCAACGGCTTTAAAAATGTGCTGGGCTACTTCTTCAGCAGTCATCATTTTGCCTTCATCTCTTGGGCTTTCGCCTTGGTTGCTTCCGTCGGCGCTAAGGGCCTTCTCTCGGATGGCAGATGCTGTAAAACCAGGTGATGCAGTAAGCACATTCACCCCTGTTTTCAAATTTTCTGTTCTAAGGGCTTCTAAGAATCCGTTCATAGCAAATTTAGAGGCCGAATAGCCAGTACGGCCTGGCAAACCTCTATAGCCGGCAATTGAACTGATTCCGACAACCGTACCTTTTGACGCTAGAAGGTGTGGCATGGCAGCCTTGGTACAATATACCATTCCCCAGAAGTTGACTTCCATCACTTGTTTAAGTACGTCTACTTGAAGGTCTTTAAATAAAGCACGCATCGAAATCCCTGCGTTATTTATAAGGACATCGAGCCGACCAAATTTTTCAATGGTAGTATTCATCAGTGCTTGGCATTGATCGTCTTGGGTGACATCGGTCTGTACTAATAAATAATTTGTGGTTGGAAGGTCTTTTACAACGTTTTGTAGTTTTTCCAAATTTCGGGCTGCTAAAACCACATTGTACTCCTTATTAATGTATTCTAGAGAAAGGGCTTTTCCAATTCCTGAAGAAGCTCCAGTAACTATTACAACTTTTTTAGACATTACTGCACAATACTTTCGGCAATGGTAAGAATTTTTTTTATCTTCGACCCCTGGAAATATCGGGGTGAAGTCTGAATTCCACAAGAAATTTTATTAGACACCAATGCTGTGAATAATTTTATTTGCTGGCTATTGGTATTTCTATTTCTTGTCTTATCTTCGCACGACTTTTGAAAAACGATTATAATAAAACACATTTAAATTGAAAAATCGATCCACTATGAAAACAACCAATTTTTTCAAAATGGCATTGGTAGTATTAGGATTCTTTGCAGCATCAACTGCTGTTGCACAAGAGGACACACCACCAAATGCAGAGCCAGGTAAATGTTACGCTAAGTGTTACATTCCTGATGTATACGAGACAGTTTCTGAGCAAGTGCTTGTTAAGCCTGCTAGTTCTGGTCTTATTGCTTCAGGGCCTCAGTTCTCTACTGAGGAAGTAACTTACGTATCAAAAGCTGCTTCTTCTGATTTAAGAATTGTGCCTGCGCAGTTCTCTACTGAGGAAGTATCTTACGTATCACGTCCTGCTTACTCTACATTATCTGTAGTTCCTGCTCAGTTCTCAACTGAGGAAGTACAGTATGAGTACAAGCAAGCGTCTACTGAGCTTTCAATCGTTCCTGCTCAATTCGAGCAAGTAACTGAGCAAGTTCAAGTACGTCCTGCATACTCTAAATTAGCTATCGTGCCTGCACAATTCGAATCTGTAGAAGAAACTGTTGAGGTTCGTCCTGCTTACTCTACGTTAAGCATTGTTCCTGCACAGTTTGAAACAGTATCTGAGCAAGTTGAAGTTCGTCCTGCTTACACGAAATTAGCTGTTGTACCTGCACAGTACGAAACTGTATCTGAGCAAGTATTATCTAGAGCTGCTTCACAAAACATTGAAACTGCACCTTACATCTTCGAAACGCAAACTGAGCAAATTTTAGTAGCTCCTGCAACGACTCGTTGGGTACGTAAGCGTGTTGATCCATCTTGTTTGTCTGCTAACCCAGATGACTGTAAAGTATGGTGTTTAGAAGAAGTTCCTGCACAGTACACTACTGTTACTAAGCGTGTAAACGCTGGTTGCCCTAGTGGTTACTCTGACAATGGTCAAGGTTGTGTTAAAACTGTTGATCTTCCTGCAGACTACAGAACAATTACTAAGACTGTAGTTTCTTCACCAGCTACAACAACTGAAACTACTATTCCTGCTGAGTACAAAACAATTACTAAGACAGTTGTTTCTCAGCCAGAAACTACTACTGAGCGTTCAGTACCTGCTGAGTTCAGAACAGTTAAGAAAATCAGATTAGTATCTCCTGCAACTACAACAGAAACTACTGTTCCTGCTGAGTTCAGAACAATTACTAAGACACAAGTAGTACAGCCAGAAACTGTTACACAAAATACAATTCCTGCTGAGTTCCGTTCTTACACAAGAACTTTAGTAACTCAACCAGAAACAGTTACACAAAACACTGTTCCTGAGCAAATGGGATCTTACACAAGAACTTTAGTTGTTCAGCCTGAGACTGCTGAGAGCATTGCAATTCCTTCAACAATGGGATCATACACTAAGACTGTAGTTGCTGCTCCTGCTAGCACAAGTGCTTCTTCTTCTGATGCTGAGTACACAACTATTACTAAGCGTCAATTACAAAGAAAAGGTGGATTCTCTGACTGGAGAGAAATCGTTTGTGCTGATGCTTTAACTCCTGCTTTAATTGCAGAAGTACAGCGTGCATTAATCGCTAGAGGATACGACGTAGGATCTGCTGGTGTTGACAATGTATTCGGTGCATCTACTAAAGCTGCTCTTCGTAAGTTCCAACAAGACAATGGTCTTCCATTAGGATCTTTAAACATTGAAACTTTACGTGCACTTGGTGTACAGCAGTAATTAAAATATACTAAGCGGTTATATACAATCGTTAAGTTGATAACCCTCTCAGGAAACTGAGAGGGTTTTTTAATTTTATCCAGCAAACTATTATTATGAAAAGGCTATTGTTACTTATTTGCTTACTTGGGGGAGTTGGTATGGTTAAAGGTCAAGCACAGGTAGAATATGTTTATCCTGATGAAGCCTTTAGTGAAACAGAAGTGGTAGAGTATAAAGCTACTGAAGCCACTAGTCCTTTACAGTTTTTTGACGGTGGGATTCCAGCCGCACTTAAAAAAGCGAAGGAAGAACGCAAGTTGGTTTTTGTTGACTTTTATGCCGATTGGTGTAAGCCTTGTAAAGTGATCGAGAAGGAAGCCTTTACCGATCCGGTTTTTTACACGTACGTGAATCAGAATTATGTAGTGGTTAAAATCTTTGGGGACAACTTTGATAATGGCGATATGAAGTATGCTGAAGATATGGGCGTGAGTATCTATCCAACGCTCATGGTTTTGAATTCGCGAGGTGAGGAGATGGGTCGAGTAACTGGGTATAATACTGCCTATACTTATGTAAATGAGTTGAAACGTATTGAGCGCTATAGTGCGTACAAACGTTAATTTTATTCTAATTTGTTTTATAGATCCCTTCGGCTTTGCCGAGGGGATTTCTTTTAGAAGAAAAAGAGTAAAAAGAACTTGTTTAAAATTTTTTACTCATTATCTTTGCCATCCCTTAAGAGGGAATGATTCCGTAGCTCAGCTGGTAGAGCACTTGACTTTTAATCAAGGGGTCCTGGGTTCGAACCCCAGCGGAATCACGAAGAACCCCCTCTCGGCTTAGCCGAGATGGGGTTCTCCATTTCTGAAGCGCCCAGGTGGCGGAATTGGTAGACGCGCTAGGTTGAGGGCCTAGTGTCCTTTTTGGACGTGCAGGTTCAAGTCCTGTTCTGGGTACATAAAAAACCCCGCCTCGGCAAAGCCGAGGCGGGGTTTTCTTATTTCTATAAATGAGATTATAAATCCCAAACGCTGGTTCTTCGTTTGATCTTTGCTTTTACATTCAACCAAAACGCCAGCACTAAATAAATGATTACAGGCGATCCGAACGTGAGCAAACTCACATATACAAAGTTGAAACGGATATACCTGGACGGGATATTGAATTTCTCGCCGATGTAGGCGCAAACCCCAAAGAATTTTACTTCGAAAAAGGCTTTTGCTTTTGCAATTAACAAGTCCATGTCTTAAAATTAATACTTTTTTTTAAGTGGTTTGCTTTAGTAGTTGTACACCCACCTGACAATGTAAACAACGAAATTGAGCACAGTATTGTTTTCTTAAATAGATGAGTGCTTGACTATCAAAGGCATGTTCAATTGAAATGCCAAGTGCTTGCCAGCGTTTGGTAATACTCTTCTTTTCGGGCCTAATTGTTTCGAGGAGTTGGAGACTTTTTTGAATTAAGTTTTGATCTTGTTTTCGTTGTCCATACAGAAACTTGAATGGAATAATGGTATTGATTAAAATATTTTCTACGGTGGTTGCACCGATTCGTTTTGGTCGATTCGACTTTTCATTATCGAACGTGTAATGCGTATCCCAGTACTCAGAAGCTGGGTAAGCAAACCGCTCTTTGATTGCTGTGACATCGTGGATGTATAGCAAATCGCCAAACAAGCTCTCCGACTGGAAGAGCACTTGTACGAATTGGGCTAACCGAATGGTAGGGAAGGCTGCAGGGCGCATGGTGGCAAATCTCCATAAGACTGGTGAGATGGGCGCAAGCTTGTACTTCTTGCGTAAGAATAAGAACTCTTTCCGAAGTAGCTTGGGATACGTATCGGAGTGTTTTTTTTCTAAGAATCCAGCCGTACCAAAGAGTAGTGCCTCCATCTGTAGAATATTGTTTTTATGTTTTAGCAAGGTGTTTAATGGAAGTCGCCGAGTGATTTCCAGAAAGGCTTCCCCATTTTTAGATAGGCCGAAGTTGTAGCCTAGAAATTCATAGAAGACTTGATTCCAATTGTAGTTGGTGTCGATTAACCGAGCGCGGATGCGCTCGGTTTTGACCTCTAACCGCTCTGCCAACAATCGCGATTTCCAATTCACCCAAGTTAGGGCGTTGATTTGATCAATTTGCGCCGCACAAGGGATATCTCGAAGTGATTGACGCAAGTCCTCATAATTTTGAATGAGGAGATGCTTAATTCTCGGTTGAAGCTCAAGAGTAGGGATTGGCGGCCCATTACCATCATCATTGAAAACAACATGAAGAATGACATTCCTGTATGCACGGTCACCTTGGTGACCGTGACGTTGCCAATCACTACTATTTACATGCAGTTCTATATGACCGGCCCATTCTGTTCGACCAATTTTAATGCGTGCATTTTCGAAGTCTGGCCCGGCATCTGTTTTATTCCAGTTGCCTGGGTGGATAATTTGGAGTTCTTCACCGGAAGCGGTTGCCAAAGCATTTCGATTGTATAACTGATAACGCCATATGAATTGGAGTAAGTCTTCTTTCATATATTATTAAAAATAATAATAAAATATTTAATACTTTTTTTATCTACCCTCAACCCACTTTTTCTGGGGTTCAACATAGGTTTGAGAAAGTATAACAATGGTTCTTGTTAAATTCAGTCTATGAAATTGAAGGAAGCGGTACAAGCACTTGAAGCGAATATTCCACATCGTGATGCACTCCATACTGCTGTGTCTGCAGTCACAGTAGCCTGGCATATTGATCATAGTTTAAAGGTGATCAATGGAATTACGCATACTTTAAAGCATTCGGATGTGACTGTGTTTAAAGGAAATTACAGTGTGTTTCGAATGGTCTTGTTTGCGCTGGATTATTTACCAAGGGGTAGGGCAAAATCACCCAAAAGAGTGCTTCCTCCCGAGGAAATTATTACGGAGGCACTTTACAAACAAGTGGAGCAAGCCAGGCAAAGTCTTGTCGAGTTAGAAGCAATACCCGTCAAGGCTAATTTTAGGCACCACATTTTCGGGGTATTGAATAAAAAGCAAAGTATACGTATGATGGAAGTCCATTCTAAACATCATTTGAAAATTATCCGAGATATCTTGAAGGCATAAAAAAACCTCCCCTACGGGGAGGTTTAATACTATGTTCATTGATTGATTTACTAAACTGTAGGTTGGGCAACATTTAAGGCCTCAATTCGCTTCAATTCAGGAATGTCTCTCTTTAAATTCTCTTCAACACCGGCTTTCATAGTCATAAAGCTTACTGGACAGCTTTCACAAGCCCCCAATAATTTCACTTTCACCACAAAGTCATCCGTTAGTTCCACGACTTCAATATCTCCTCCATCCGCTTTTAAATACGGACGAACGTTATCTAAAGACGTCTCTATACGTTGAATAAGTGCCGATCGATCGATTTCTGTCATGGTGCAAATTTAATAAACTAAACAAGGTTTATACAGAAATGGTTTCCACAGGGGCATTCGAGATGGCTACTTGACGCGCAACATTGTCTGCAACTTCCTCAAATGCGTCTGCATAGTGCGTCCCTCTTGATAATAAGAACGGTTCTCCATCATCGCCTCCTTGACGGATTGCAGGGTGAATCGGTAGTTGTCCTAGGAAGTTGGTATCAAACTCTGCGGCAATTTCACTTCCGCCTCCTTGTCCAAAAATGTGGTATTTCTTTTCGGGAGCATCATCAGGAGTGAAATAGCTCATGTTTTCTGCCACACCTAATACGGGAACATTGATACTTGGGTTTCGGAACATATCAATGGCTTTTCGTGCATCTGCCAATGCCACATCTTGTGGGGTCGTCACAACAATTGCTCCCGTAGGTTTCGCCATGCTGACAATACTTAAGTGGATATCTCCCGTGCCTGGAGGAAGATCGATGAGTAAGTAATCTAGTTCTCCCCAAATAACATCGGTGACGAACTGCCGAATAGCTGAAGATACCATGGGGCCGCGCCAAACTACAGCTTGCGGACCAGCCACTAAAAAGCCGATAGAAACCAGTTTTACCCCATATTTTTCAATAGGAATGATTTTATGGGCACCTTCTACTTCTTCTACACGAGGGCGTTTACCTTCTAAACCAAACATAATTGGAATAGACGGGCCATAGATATCGGCATCCATCAAACCTACCTTTGCGCCTTTTTTGGCTAAAGCTAGGGCAAGGTTTACAGAAACAGTTGACTTCCCAACTCCACCTTTCCCAGATGCTACGGCGATGATGTTCTTTACTCCGGGAAGGAAATTTAAATCAGCGCGCTGAGTAGTGACCCGAGAACTCATTTCAATGTGGATGGTAATAGCTTCACCGAACGCTTCCTTCAATACTCGTCTACATTCACTCTCCAAATGCTCCTTGAGCGGGCAGGCAGGGGTAGTGAGTACTACGGTAAAAGAAATAGCATTCCCTTCAATCTCGATGTTTTCAATCATGTTCAAGGTCACTAAGTCCTTTTTGAAATCGGGATCAATGACTTGGCTTAAGGCTGTTAAACAGGCTTCTTTGGTAATATTCATGGAGGTGCAAAGTTACGGTACGGATTGAAAATGTGACCAAATAAAACTTCTTGTGTCTTATAAATGTAAAACGCATTGAGCCCCCCAACTTGAATGCAGAACACTAATACTAAATTTCATCCCCTTTTATTTTAGTGTAACGCATTTAACCTCTTCTAGAGAGTAACCCACCACTTGTGGTGGGTTTTTTCTTTTGCCGTAGGTATTTTTTCACTACTTTGGTTTCAATGAAGCATCGCCCGCCTTGGTATTACTTAATATTATTGATTCTTGCCGGAGAGGCGGTCTTTATTCTTCCTTTTGTATTGCCGAGGATTTTCCGATCAACGGTGTTGGATGTGTTCCAATTGAACAACGTTCAATTGGG
>JAHQVX010000025.1 GCA_019634125.1 Saprospiraceae bacterium | reverse complement strand
GAGTGTCGATAGTGGATGTATTGCATGAATACTTCCAGCCCCTTCGGGGCTGGAATATTTGCCGAAGCATCTTCTACCAGCTCTACGACGCTTCGAGGCGTGTGAATGCGAATTTTATTCTTCAAAAGTTTCTAGACAATTTCCAGTGTGAAGATAGCTGTTCGGCAAGCTGAAGCCCAGTAAAATAGTCGACAATGACTCGAATGTTGTTGAAAAACAAAACCGCTGCCCAAGGCAGCGGTTTTAAATTCATTCCAGTAGCTAAGTTAGCAACTTTTCTTTCGACCAAGACGCGACATCAATACCACGTGGAAACCAGCCAATGAAATCAATAACATTAAGCCATTTTCCTTGTTGGGTATCAAGCTAAATCCTAAAATAGCAGCCGCCCATAAAAGTGCACTCTGTATTTGAATACTTCCTAAATAACGTTTAATAGCAGTCATAGTCGTTTGTTTAATTCATTTCTAGTTCAAAAGGCATGCGCATTTGCGGCCCTTCCATCGCATTAACTTGCTTGAATAAATCAATGTACTTATAATAAGGGCCTAATTCAGTTTTAAGTTGATTCTCCGCCTTGGCTTCCAAGTCAAATGACTCCATGAGTTGCTGGAAAGCATCTTTATACTTCGGATAGGTCACTACCTTAAAGTCATTGATTTCGGCCTGTTCTTTCGCATAGGCAACTGCTGCCTCTAAACCGCCAATTTCATCTACTAACCCCAATTCCAATGCATCTTCACCACTCCATACACGTCCTTGCGCCACTTCATGAACTTGTTCCACATTCATACCACGTCCATCCGCTACTTTCTGAAGGAAATCAGCATAAATGTCGTCCACAAATTCCTGCATAATTGCATTTTCTTCACCATTCCAATCCCTGGTTAAGCTTGGGAAGTCAGAGAATTTACCGGTTTGTACTCCATCGATGGTTAGTCCTAATTTGTTGTTCAAGAACTTCTCACTGTTAAAGAGTGAAATAAACACTCCAATAGAGCCTGTAATGGTATTTTCTTCTGCGAATATCTTCTCGGAATTACAAGCAATGTAATAGCCACCAGAAGCAGCTACATTACCCATGCTGGTTACAACGGTCTTTTCCTGTTTTAAGAGTTCGACCTCTCTGTAAATTATGTCAGAATCTAATACGCTACCACCGGGAGAGTTGACTCGAAGCACTACAGCTTTAATTTTATCGTCGTTGCGAATCTCTTCGAGCAACTTCCTATAGCGTTCACCGCTAATGCCTTCATTTTCATCACCACCCATTCCAATGCCACCTTCGGCATATACAATAGCGATTTTGTTGCCACTACCATATTTGCTTCCTTGGTCGTCTAAGCCTTTGCTCTCAACATAATCGTTCACCTTTACAAAGTTTAATTCCTCATCATCTTCGAAATTCACTTTCTCTCTAAGAATATCCATGACTTCATCATGATATTTAACACCATCAATGAGTTTGTGTTCTACTGCATCCTCTGGTGATCGAGCGAGGTAGTCATCAGCAATAGTCCGCAATTCCTCTGCCGTCATTCCTCGATTTTCGGCAATGTCTTCAATGAAATTCGAATAAATATCTTCAATGAATTCTTTGGTTTGAATTTTATTCTCTTGGCTCATGTTTTTCCGACGGAAAGGCTCTGTAGCACTCTTAAATTTTCCAGCATAGAACACGTTGTCTTCAATGCCTAGTTTGTCCATGGCACCTTTATAAAACATGATTGAAGCATTAATCCCTTTAAAATCTAAACTGCCTTCTGGCTGAAGATAAATTTCATCAGCAACCGAGGCTAAGCCATAGGCTTTTTGTGTATAGAAGTTGGAGTTGGCCACCACAAATTTTCCGCTTTCTTTGAAATCATCGATTGCTTCCATGAGTACGTGTAAGTTGGCATAGCCCGTTGAAAAGAAAGCAGGGCTGATATATATACCCTTAATATCATCATCAGACTTGGCTTCTTCAATAGCCTGAGCAATAGGACGTAAACCCATATTCCCATTCATGTCGAAGTTGGGTAAAAATGGATTGATCGGATCATCCGTAGGACGATCGTTAATCGTATTGTCGAAGTTCAACATTAAAATAGAGTTGGCCGAAATACTCGCTTTTTCTTTTTCGAACGACTTTTTCACCGACCCTACCAGCAATACGCCAAAAAAGAAGAAGAGCACGAAGCCAAAAAGAATCAATCCCACTATAGTGGCAAATACATATTTAAAAAACTGTTTCATTCCTTTCTTTCTGTTTAATATGTTTACAACATTAAAATTAAAATAATGCAAGAACAACTTGCTTATTTGTTGTTGGGTTCAAATATAGGCGATAGAAGGGCGAACCTGCTAAACGCAACCGAATTATTAGTGCTTAATGGTATTAAATTGTTACGCCAAAGTAGAATTTATGAAAGTGCAGCTTGGGGAAAAACGAAACAAGCGCATTTCTATAACCAGTGTTTGAAGATACGTACACCATTATCACCTGTAGAATTATTGGATGTTTGTCAAGCCGTTGAAAAAAAAGTCGGCCGAGTAAAGCGCGAAAAGTGGATGGAAAGAGAGATCGATATCGACATTCTTTTCTTTGATAATCATCAATTAAATTCAGCTCGATTAACACTTCCTCATCCATATATCATTAGAAGACGTTTTGTATTAGTACCCCTCAATGAACTCGCTCCTAGTCTTGTGCATCCAGTTTTCCAACTTCCAATAGATACACTGACCAACTTATGCACAGATGATCTAGAATGTTTTCCCATTTAGAATGAAATTATCGTCTACATTTGCCGTTGATGCAATACCGTTTTATAACCATTGAAGGAAATATTGGCGCTGGGAAAACTACTTTGGCAGAAATGCTCGCTAAAGAGTTCGAAGCCGAGTTAATTCTCGAACAATTTGCCGATAATCCTTTTCTTCCTGAATTTTATAAAGATCAAGACAGGTATGCCTTTCCACTAGAATTGTTCTTTATGGCGGAACGCTATCAACAGTTACAGGATAGTGTCCAAGGGCGGTTATTCAATAATTTGTTGATCACCGACTATCTATTTTCGAAATCGCTCTTGTTCGCAAAGACGACGCTCAAGCAGAATGAGTTAGATCTGTACATGCGGTTGTTCCGAATTATTTATGCCTCTTTACCGAAACCAGACCTCATTGTTTACCTACACAACCCAGTAGAAAAATTAATAGAAAATATAGCTAAACGGGGTAGGAGCTATGAGGCAGATATTCCACCAGAATATTTGGAAAGTATTGAACAAGCATACTTTACATACTTTAAAGAAATACAAGAGCAACAACGCATCGTAATTATTGATGCAAAGAATATGGATTTTGTACATCGAGATATTGATTACTACAATCTTCGACGCATTTTAAGCCAAGAACACAAAATCGGTATTACCTATTTATAGGCTTTTGCCTTTTCCTTCATTCTTTTGACGCTCAGCTTCTCGCATCGCTGCTTCTATGCGCTGGGCAAACTTGCCTTTTTTCTTCTCTTTCTTTTTGTTCTCCTGGATTTGTGCTTTGATTTTGTCCTCATTGATGATAAATTTCTTAATTACAATAGTCTGGATGGTGTTTATGATGTTGTAACATACATAATAGAACGTCAAAGCTGCCGGGAAGGCGTTGAAGATGAATGGTAAGAAAATTGGCATACCAATTTGCATGATCTTCATTTGCGTTTTCATCATATCTGCTCCAGGGCCACCAGCACCACCACTCATGGCCATACCGTTCATGCCTTGTGTAGTACGCATGCTAATGAATAATGCAAAGCCATATAATACCGCAAATAAACTAATGTGACTTCCAGCTAATGGTAAGCTGAAAGGTAAATTAATGACCGCATCATAGGTAGAAAGGTCTTCTGCCCATAAGAAGGGCTTCTGACGGAAGTAAATGGAACTTCTAAAGAAATAATAGAGCGAGAAGAAGATCGGAATTTGGAGTAAACTTGGAATACAGCCTCCCAGCGGGTTTACACCCGCTTTGGAATACAGCTTCATCTGCTCTTGGCTCATTCGCTGCTGGTCCTTACCAAATTTCTTCCGCATTTCTTCCAATTCAGGTTTTAATACCTGCATCTTAGCTTGAGATAAATAAGAACGATAAGTCAGCGGACTCAAGGCCAATTTGATAAGAATGGTCATTAACAAAATGATTAATCCATAATTCGAGCTCAATCCTTTTAGGTTATTAAATAAACCCGCAATCCACTTCACAAGTGGAATTCCCAGAACACCTTTTGGTAAGATGTTTACCAAGTCTTTATCTACTGACTTTAATAGTTTCCGGTCGTTCGGTCCAATAAAAATTTGTAGGTCAGTAGGTTGTCCAGCTTTTACTTGTGCACTGGTTTCCATGGTCAGCGTACGAATCTCATCATCGCGCTTGTCATCGTATTGAGTATCCAGGTTCGGATTCTGGAAAATCCCATCGCTAAATAGCGTTTGGTTGAAAAAACGTTGGCGTTGAACGACATAGGCTACATTCCCTTCTATCGTTTTGTCGGCATCTTTCTTCTGCGGACGGTACTTCTTTAATTTGTTATCGACTTTTTTATAGTTGAAGCCTGTAAATTCTCGCTCACTACGCATGTCTTTTTCCTGCTTCAAGAAAGTGGTTTCCCAAGTTAATTCGGTGGAGTTATCAGGAAGTGTGAGTTGGTAATCAACTAAGTAGGGATTGTCGGTAAACGAATACACTTGCTGCACCGAACCATCTGCACTAGTAAAGGTTAGTGTGCCATTACTTTCTGTCGCGTTAAAATATTGAGCTTCCGTATTCAGGGTTTGACCTTCGTGGTTGTATTCCCAGTTAAAGCGACTTTTCTCCGCATCGTATAATTGAATAGGCGAAACTGCTGCTGCTGTATCGCCAATGAATGCAGGGTAATTATCGTAATCCTTTAGTTCTGCCTTTACAATTCGGCCACCTTTTGTTGAAAAAGTCAACTTAAGCGATTCGTTTTCCAACACATAGTTTTCCGCCACCACTTCAGGAGCGGCAGTTACTTGTGCAGAATCTGGGTCTGCAGTGGTCAACGGCGTTGCAGAGTTTACATCGGCGATTTGTATAGTGTCGGCAGGTAAATTATTTAAAGAGTCTTGTATGCGGGCTTCTTCTATTTGTGCTAGTTCCTCTTGTTCAGCTAGTTTCTTAGCTTGCTCTCTTCCGTTTAGAAAAACAAAAGCGATCATTAACAATCCCATCAGTAAAAAGCCAATTCTACTATTCTTATCCATGTATATAGTTTCTAAGCGTTCAATTTTATTGAACGCTCAATTAGTGGCTGCAAAAGTAGAAAGTTACAAGCAGAAAAGTATTAATGGACTAAAACTTCTTTATGCTTTAGGGCTGCTTCCACGAAATCAACAAATAACGGTTGAGGATTTGCTACGGTGGATTTGAGCTCTGGATGGAACTGCACGCCAACAAACCAAGGATGATTTTCCAACTCCACAATTTCTACCAAATTGGTTGCGGGGTTAATTCCTGTCGCCTTGAGTCCTTTCGCGGTAAGCACTTCCAAATAGTCATTGTTAAACTCAAATCGATGTCGGTGACGTTCCGAGATTAAAATCTCTCCATAAGCTTGGTGGGCTTTCGAACCTTCTTTTAAGGCACAGTCATAAGCTCCTAAACGCATGGTTCCGCCTTTATCGACAATATCTTTCTGATCGGCCATTAAAGAAATGACTGGATGTTCGGTTTGTTCATTCATTTCGGTAGAATGCGCCCCTTCAATCCCGGCAACGTGTCTCGAGAATTCAACTACGGCCATTTGCATACCTAAACAAATTCCGAAGAAAGGAATGTTGTTTTCACGGGCATATTTAATAGCTGTTAGTTTTCCATTAATGCCTCGATCTCCAAAACCGGGAGCCACTAAAATGCCGTTCAAATGACTTAATTTCAAATCCACATTGTCTGAAGAAATGTACTGGGAGTGGATGTTTTCTAGTTCAATTTCACATTCATTTTGGGCTTTGGCATGATTAAAGGCCTCATGAATAGATTTATAAGCATCTTGCAACTCAACATATTTCCCAATCAAACCTATTTTGATGGTTTTCTTTGGATGTTTAAGTCGGTGTAGAAATGCTTTCCAATTGGTCAGATTAGAGTCTTGAGGCGACTGTAAGCCGAGTTTTTCTAGTGCAATTTCGTCTAGTTTTTCCTCTTGAAGAAGCACAGGAACATCATAAATCGTGTCTGCATCAGCCGATTCGATAACGGCTCTTTTTTCCACATTACAGAACAAAGCAATTTTTGATTTGATTTCATCGCTGAGGTGTCGTTCCGTTCTACAAGCAATAATATCTGGAAACACACCATGCGTAGTGAGTTCTTTTACGGAGTGTTGAGTAGGCTTGGTTTTTAACTCTCCTGCCGATGCTAGATACGGAACCAGGGTGAGATGGATAATGATGGAATCTTGGTTAGGCAGTTCCAATCGAAGTTGCCGGATGGCTTCGATATAGGGTAGGGATTCAATATCACCTACTGTTCCACCAACTTCCGTAACAACAATATCGTATTCCCCACTTTCAGAAATCAGCAGCATTCTTCGCTTGATTTCGTCGGTAATATGCGGTATGACTTGAACGGTTTTTCCGAGATAATCTCCTCTTCGCTCTTTCTGAATAACGGTTTGGTAAATCTTTCCAGTAGTTACGTTGTTGGCTTGCGATGTTCGAACGTTTAAAAAACGTTCGTAATGGCCTAAATCTAAATCCGTTTCGGTGCCATCATCGGTAACAAAACACTCTCCATGCTCATAAGGATTCATAGTTCCTGGATCCACATTAATGTAGGGATCGAACTTCTGTATCGTTACTTTAAAACCGCGAGATTGAAGGAGTTTAGAGAGCGAGGCAGCTAAAATGCCTTTACCTAAAGAAGAGGTAACTCCCCCCGTAACGAAGATGTGTTTTGCCATTGGAAAGTGGTGTGTTTGTTACGGGATACAAAACTAGTACTTTTTTATTGGCTAGCGTATGATTTCTTCATTTTAAAATATACACTTGGGTATTCTCATTGAGGTGGGGGAATACTTCATCAATATGTTTGTTTTTCATCGCAATGCAGCCCAAGGTCCAATTCATTTTTTCATCAATCCACCAGTCTTTCCCGGGAGGCACACCGTGAATACCAATTTCGCCGCCTATGGTAGCGCTATCTGGAATTTGCCCGGAACGTTTTGAGGCATTGTGTTTCGACCAGCTTTCGGCATTGGGGTAATCAATCCAAATAAATTTATTCCATTTCTTGTGAGGGTACTTCGCACGAATTCCAAACCAGCCTTCAGGCGTGCATTTGTCGCCTTGCATGCGTTTGTCATCAATGGGATTGCCTCCAAAAACAACGGGATAGGTTTTTACAATCGAGTCTTTGATCATAAAGCCCATTAAGTACCGCTTTTTCGACACGGCTATGCCCACATCATCTGGATGATAATCGAGTGTTGAAAGCACCAAGTTTAAACTGACTTCTGGCTTCTCAATACTTGAAGTCGGATCTGCTTTTGGACAAGCGTTGGTTAATGAGAGCAGTACAACGAAATAAAAGAGTTTCCCCACCATATAGTTCTTAAACATTTTTCCACATTTTTTTATTGTGGACTTTGAAAACTTCTTTAACCATATAAGTTCTTCTATTTTTGAGCTTATGCCCGAGTTGAAGTATGATGTGCTCCTGAAACAGTTAAAGTCGAAACAATATGAAGCTGTATATGTGTTCCACGGTGAAGAAGCGTTTTTTATTGATACTTTGACGGCGGAAATTGAGAAAAATGCGTTACCAGAAGCACAACAAGCTTTCAATCAAACGATTTTATACGGTCGAGATATTGGGAACAATACCGGTTTGATACTCGACGCTGCTATGCGTTTGCCTATGATGGCCGAACGTCAAGTTATTATTGTAAAAGAAGCTCAGAATATTCGAGATTGGTCGGCCTTGGAAGTGTATTTAGAACGGCCAAATCCATCTACTTTATTGGTGTTTGCTCACAAGAATAAGAAATTAGATGGGCGTTCTGGCTTTGCGAAGAAATTAAAAAAGTATGGTGTTTCCTTCTATTCCAAGGCTTTGCGCGATTATGAAGTCCCCAAATGGGTTGGGGGTTATTTGCAAGCAAATGGCTTTACTATTGATCCCAAAGCAGAGCAAATTTTAGTTGAATTTTTGGGCACAGAGTTATCTAAGATTGCCAACGAATTGGATAAATTGTTCTTGGTATTAGATAAAAAGCATATTGCACCTGCTGATATTGAGGAGCACATTGGCATTAGTAAGGATTACAATGTATTCGAGTTGCAAAATGCCATCATGCACAAGCAAAACGATAAGGTGTTTCGGATTTTGAATTATTTCCGGCAAAATCCCAAAGCGGGCAACATTGTTTTCATAATCGGGACGATATATAGCCTGTTCTCCAAGCTGTATTCTATGGTCAATCTAGGCACTAGTGACCAACGAGAATTGGCCTCAGCAATGGGCGTGAACCCTTACTTTTTGAAGGATTATCAGAAAGCAGTACAGTTGTATTCAAGCGCAGATATTCGGCGGAATATCGGCTTGTTAGCCAAGTATGATCTGAAAAGTAAGGGCGTTGAAAGTGGATCGGCGACGGATCATGATTTACTTCGGGAAATGGCCTTTCAAATAATGGCGTAATGGGGCAGAAACAAATATTAAAAGGAGTAGATAAAGCCCATACGAAGGCATTTTACATGGAGCGGGATTTATGTGACTTGAAACTGGTTATGATGTCTGACCATCACCGCGGAAGTAAAGATGGTGCAGATGACTTCTTGCCTTGTGAGCAGACGTATATCAAAGCGTTGAATTATTATTTGCAACGCGACTATACACT
>JAHQVX010000024.1 GCA_019634125.1 Saprospiraceae bacterium | reverse complement strand
AGCGAAACACATCTACGTAGGTATTCACAAACCACTGATTCGACGGGTTAAACTCGAAGCCCAAGTACAGGCCTTGCTCATTTTGAGTGCCAGTACTTTCTGCAAAGCCATCGGCATGAATGGCGGAATAGTCTTTGGCATAAGAACGGATTGCCAAAGCAGCTTTTACTCCTGGATTAATAAAGGCTTGTACACCGTGGAGGCTGGCCAAGTTGCCCTCCTGATCCACAGCTGTTTCCCCAAATAAATAAGCTTGTTTCAATACGGCCGAATAATGCATGCTTACACCTAAAGCTGCATCGCCGCGAAAGTCAAAGGCAGTATAGGGCTGCTCTCTGGGTTCTACTGGTGTAGAGAATTTCGAGTAAGATGCAGCAAGGCCCAGGTTGATGTGTTGGCCTTCGTAGGTGGCATTGACTCCCGTATTGGTTAGTGTAAACACGCCTTTGTTCTTTAATTCGCCCACTGTGCGGTGCAGGCCATCTTCTCGGATGGTGCGCAGAAGACTAGGCTGGCCTGTGGAGTCGGCTTCGAAGCTGGCGTCGAGTTGACGGTGCGATACCCACGGCGTGATTTTCAATGGCCCAAGATTACGTTCTAAGGCAATGCCCCGCATGAAATTGAATTCGTTGGCGGAGTTAAACGGACGCAAGACTGGCGCAGCGCGATGAATACGCGCACTCGACACGCCTTTGCCTAACGAAAAGCCATTCCAATGGAGCAAGCCCTGACCGATCTTCAACTCATAATCGCCAACGGCCAGCTTCCCGCCTTTTTCGGGCTGGGCCGTAAAGAAATGCGCGGAGTAGAAGTCAAAGCCAGCTTTGCCATTAAATAGGCTTTCACCTGGATCTTTGTCGGCCACTAGTCCATAGCTCAAGCGCTGGCCATATTGATGGCGATAACGGAAGTAGACCTTGGCACGATCGCCTAAGTAGCGGTTCGTAACGGAGTCGGGTAGGGCATAGCCTTTTTGTGTTTCGAGGATGCTTTGGTAGCGCAACAGCAAGCTGTTGCGCCCTTTTGACAGTTGGTTTATAAAGGGGACAGCGGCCGATTCTACTGGCCGCACTGTTACATACGGAAAGAGCCGTCTGGCCTCGCCTTCGGGGAGGCCAGGCACAGCCAATAATTCCGTCTTGCTCAGTAAAGGCCCGAATTCCCGAAGGTAGCCCACCAATTGTTCCTGCTGGTAAGGCGTGAGCAGACCATTTGACAAGAGAGGCGACCAATTCGCCAACGTATCGTTGATGGGAATGGGCTGGGTAACCAAGGTAGAAAAGTCGTCGATGAGGCTTTCATCTTCGAGCTGACCTTCAGCATTCGTTACGGTTTCTTCGATGAGTTGTTCGGTATTACTTGGAGTCTGCCCCAGCAAAGCTGGGGCAGACAACAAGCACATCGCCACGACGCAGGCCTTAGCGATGAAACTGAGCCACCACATGAGGCGAAGCACCGAGTTGCTGGTGGTAAGTACTGCCCACCTGTGTTTGGAATCGACTGAAATGAATGCGAATTCCGCCCGTGAATAGAGCGGGACGTGTCCGAGCACCCACTAAAAAATGAAAACGCTTCGCCCCTCGGTAGCTCGTGCCTAGGCCAACCGATAACGCATCGTTGGCGAGGAGATCTGCCTGTGCACCCAACCAAAACCTTTCGGTGGGTTGGTAGTCCAGGCCAATGGCTGTCCATGCTGGGAACTGGCCCTCAAACGGATGATCTAAATCTTGTGCGAGGATATTCTGCGCCTTAACGCCTAAAGTCATGGCCTCGGAAAGCTGGGCGGTCACGCCCAGCTCAGGGAGGAATAGACTTTCATTGCCCGCCAAAGCGGCAGTGAGGTGGATATAATCCATGCGCAAGCCTACCTGAATAGTTTCGCTCAACGGTCGAGCCACGGCCAGACCGATACTACGTTCGCTGTAATTACGATCGCCAATGGAATGCATGGCTAGTCCGATGGTGCCAACTGCAGTTTGGGCATGTGCGCTCAGTTGAATAGCCTGAAGGTCATCGAGGAGGTAGGGTTTGCTGGCATTCAGTCCAATGGCGAAGGATTCGGCTTTCGACATCGCGGCGGGATTGTTGTGTGCAGAGAAGGCATTGGCGGCGGCCACACCGACTTGCCCTGCCGACGCCCCTTGCCCAGCAGCGAAGCTGCTGGGTTGCGCATGTAACGTGAGCACATAGGCCCAACAAAAAAAGGAAAGAAAATGCTTCATACATTTAATTTCCTTTAAATATATAAATTATTTATTTAAATAATGAAAATAAATAATGTGTTTAATGTTTTAGAATAAGCCAAACAACTCGGCATTCACCTTATTGATGATTTCACCCAGTTGTTCTGGATTCTCATCAAAGTCTAAATCGTCGATATTAATCACGAGTAAATTCCCGGCTTTATAGTTTGAAATCCAGCTTTCATACTTTTCGTTTAAGCGCTTTAAGTAATCCAGTCTTAGGTTTTCTTCATACTCGCGACCACGTTTTTGAATGTTTTGAACCAACTTCGGTAACGAGCCTTTTAAGTAAATCAGCAAGTCGGGTGCTTTAATTAACGAGCTCACGTTCTTAAACAAGGAGAAGTAGTTTTCAAAGTCGCGCGCGCTCATCAAGCCCATTTCATGCAAATTCGGCGCGAAGATGTAGGCATCCTCATAAATGGTTCGGTCTTGGATCACTACCTTATCGCCTTGTTGAATGTCAACAATCTGCTTAAATCTACTGTTGAGGAAGTAGACTTGTAGGTTAAACGACCAGCGTTTCATTTCCTGATAAAAATCGTAGAGGTATGGGTTGTTTTCTACGTCTTCGTATTGCGGTTCCCAGCCAAAGTGTTTGGCTAAATGGGTGGTTAAGGTGGTTTTTCCAGCGCCAATATTCCCCGCAATGGCCACGTGTCTAATGTCTTCTTTCTTCATCTTAAAAAGGTCTTATTCCGATGATTTCCCGAACATCGCGCAGGGTTTGTTGTGCGCTAGCTCGTGCTTTTGCTGCCCCCTCGGCGGTTACACGTTTAATCAAGGCATCATCGTGATAAATAGCTTCAATCTTTTCTTTGAAAGGTGTTGTAAAGGCTACAACATCCTCTGCTAACTGTTTTTTCAGGTCGCCATAACGAATACTGCAATCGGCATAAGCTTGCTTAAAGTGCGCAATTACATCGTCGGTTGAGACCAAAGCCATTAAGTTAAACAAATTTTCAATGGGCTGCGGTGGGGTGGAATTGGGTTGGGTAGGTCCACTATCCGTCACCGCGCGCATAATTTTTTTACGTATGGTTTTCTCGTCTTCGTAGAACGAGATGGTATTTTGTTCTCCAGCACTTTTACTCATTTTAGAAGCACCATCTAAGCCCGGGACTTTGATTAGTTCTTTGGAATACGAAAAGGCTTGAGGTTCGGGGAAATAATCCACACCGAAGGTGTGGTTGAAGCGGTTCACAAACGTACGCGCCATTTCTAAATGTTGTTCCTGGTCCTTACCCACCGGCACTTTCAATGCTTTGTGAATCACAATATCTGCGGCTTGAAGAACAGGGTAAGTCAGTAAACCTGCATTAATGTTCTTTTCTTGTTTGGCCACTTTGTCCTTGAACGTAGTAGCCCGCTCCAATTCCCCTTTATGCGCAAACATGTTCAGGATGAGGTATAACTCTGCCACTTCTGGAATATCGCTTTGAACGTATACCGTACTTTTCTCCGGATCTAACCCACACGCCAAGTACTCCGATAAAATTATACGCACATTATCGTGCAAATCATCGGGGTTTGGATGGGTGGTTAAGGAATGATAATCGGCTACAAAAAAGAAACACTGGGCTTCGTGTTGAAGCTCAACAAAGTTTTTTACTGCACCAAAATAATTCCCTAAATGAATGTGCCCGGTTGGCCGGGTACCGCTTACTACAA
Organism: Saprospiraceae bacterium; assembly: GCA_019634125.1. Taxonomy (GTDB): domain Bacteria; phylum Bacteroidota; class Bacteroidia; order Chitinophagales; family JAHQVX01; genus JAHQVX01. The sequence continues at coordinate 9,353 of JAHQVX010000024.1, read as the reverse complement.
TCTCCATAAACAGCCTAAAATAGGAATGCCGAAGATATTAAAAGTCCAAGGAAAGGAAAAGATTGGGAGGAAATGTTTTTTAGTAAGCGAATATCCTTTGATCATCAACTCTTTTACTACTCGATGTTTACAATACCGAATTATTTTAGCGGTGAAGTATATACAACCAACTCATTGTTACTTGCTCGCGCGCATTTCATTTCGGCTGATTCATCTCATGGTTGATCTGTAGACGCAGTTGGCAATATCAGTATTCTGGTAATTCGTCATAGCTAACCTTTATTTCGAAAACATTTTTTTAATGTTAAAGTTGTTTATTCTTGACTGACCTAATATTCCTCCCTTCTTGCGCGCATTTGCAATGTACACAGAAACTAAATATAGCAAATTAAATGTATTCTTATCCAGGCTGTTTTAATACAGGATAACTCATTGACCTAGGCGATGTTCTTTATCAATATCTCATTTCCTTTTCGAACGCCGTATATTTGTTTTTTGTCAACACTTATGAAAGTAGATAACGCCTTAATTGATAAGTTGGCTCACCTGGCTCGGCTGACCTTTTCCGAAACGGAAAAGCAAGAAATTCAACAAGATTTGCAACAAATGCTGCATTTGGTAGACAAATTAGGAGAATTGGATGTAGAAGGGGTAGAACCCTTGGTCTACGTGAATGAACAAAACAACGTACTCCGAGAAGATGTAAATCGTCCATCGTTCGATGAACAGAGCATCTTACAACAAGCCCCAAACGCCAATGACCAATTTTTTAGAGTACCAAAAGTTATCGACAAATGAGCGCCGTTATTCAGTTGCACGACATTAAAAAAACCTACATCACCGGACGCGTAGCCGTTCATGCCTTAAAAAATATTAGTCTTAATATCGGCTCCAACGAATATGTGGCCTTAATGGGACCATCCGGGTCTGGTAAATCGACCTTGATGAACTTACTCGGCTGCTTAGATACCCCTTCAGGAGGTAGCTATATTCTCAACGGTAAAGATGTAAGTACGTTAACCGAAAACGACATGGCCATTATCCGAAACGAGGAAATTGGCTTCGTCTTCCAATCGTTCAACTTAATGCCTAGATTGAATGCGTTGGAAAATGTGAGCCTCCCTTTGATTTATGCCGGAAAAAACAAAAAGTACCGTCGTGAACGCGCTGCAGAACTCCTAGAGGCGGTAGGGCTCGGCGATCGAATGGATCATAAACCCAACGAATTGAGTGGGGGACAGATTCAACGGGTAGCCATCGCTCGATCAATGGCCAATAATCCGTCCATCATCTTAGCTGATGAGCCTACCGGAAACCTCGATACCAAAACATCGTATGAAATCATGGATCTCTTCGCTAAGATTCAAGAAGACGGAAATACCGTTATCTTAGTAACGCACGAGGAAGACATTGCTGCCCGAACCAAACGCATTATTCGTTTACGGGACGGTGAGGTGGAAACCGACGTGTCGAACACGCCCGTTATTCATGAAAATATACACTAAAACTGGAGATGCAGGAAGTACGGCCTTATTTGGCGGTACACGCGTTCCCAAACACCATTTACGCGTAGAGACCTATGGCTGCAGCGATGAACTCAATGCCCACCTTGGCTTATTGCGCGACCATTGTACAGCAGAAGATCTTCGAACGTTCTTGCACCGCATTCAAGTCCTCGTCTTTGATATGGGGTCGCATTTAGCTACAGATCCCAGTAAAGAAAAAGCTGCGGCTTACTTGCCAGCTATCAGCGACAATGAAGTGCAACTTTTAGAACAGGCCATTGATGATATGCAAGCGCAATTGCCCGCGCTCAAGCACTTCATTTTACCCGGCGGACATGTCGCCGTTTCTCAAGCTCATATTGCCCGAACAGTATGCCGACGCTGTGAACGATTGATCACGGCATTGGCCGAACATGAATCGGTGAATCCCATCATTTTGCAGTTCTTTAACCGATTATCGGACTATTTATTCGTGCTTTCACGCTATTTAGGAAAAATAAATGGCGTAAAGGAAGTGAAGTGGGAGCCCCGTGATTAGCGCTTTTCCGCGATTTCCGAGTACAAGTAAAAACTGGCATTTCTTTTGATGCGGAACTTATCAACAACGATTTTGTTGTTTAATTGAATTTGAATTTTATTTTTGCGCAAAATTTGAGAAGCGATGTATTGGACTTTAGAATTAGCTTCCTACTTAGAGGAAGCACCCTTCCCATCAGAAAAAGACGATTTAATCGATTTCGCGATTCGATCGGGAGCTCCTGTTGAGGTCGTTGAAAACCTTCAAGAGCTTGAAGATGAGGAATTGTACGAGTCTATTGAAGACGTTTGGCCGGATTATCCGACGAAAGACGATTTCTTTTTTGCAGAGGACGAGCACTAAAAGTGCTCGTATTAATGAGTAATTAACGCATTTGCTACTAGAAGGTCGGTTGGGGTTGTGATCTTAATATTTTCAACATTCCCCTCCACCAAGAAAATGGAAAAATTAGCAGATTGAACTACAGAGGCATCATCAGAGAATGATGCCTCTTTTGTTTGCCTATAAGCCTCATGCAGCCATTCCGCTCGGAAGCACTGCGGGGTTTGAATCATTTTATACTTCGTACGATCTACGACACGACTTTGTCCAGTAACATCAACTTCTCGAATAGAGTTGACCATGGGAATTGCTGGAATAGCAGAACCCTTTTCAGCTGCTGTTTCGTAGCAATTTTTAATAACGCTTTCGGACACGAGTGGCCGTACGGCATCATGAATGCCAATAACGCCATGTTTCGGAGCCAGGGCTAAGCCATGCTTCACCGATTCGGTGCGCGTAGCTCCACCTAAAGCAATGGCTACATCTTTAAGATGATATTTGTCAAGTAAGTCTTGAATGGTCGCCTCCAACGAGGGATGCACGACAAGAATAATGGTCATGTCGGCGTAAGCTTGTTTGAATTTCTCAATGCTCCAAACAAGAATGGGTTTGCCCGCTAATAGGTGAAGTTGTTTTGGAATTTCGGAGCCAAAACGTTGGCCCGATCCTCCAGCTACTATAATGGCAGTACGTTGCATTAAATGATGATCATCGAATCACCATAGCTGTAGAAACGATAGTTATTTTCTATAGCTTCTTGGTAGACTTCCATGGTTTTCTCATAGCCCAAGAATGCCGCTACCATAATAATTAAGCTAGATTTCGGGATGTGGAAGTTGGTGATTAAAGAGTCGGCAATGGTAAAGTCGTACGGTGGGTGAATGAATAAATTCGTCCAGCCTTCCATTGGCTTTAATAAGCCTTCAGCAGAAACAGCAGTTTCAGTGGCTCTTAAGCAAGTAGTACCTACCGCGCAAACGCGTTTTCCGTTGGTTTTGGCGGTGTTCACGAGTTGTACAGCATCGGCGCCAATCTTAATGTATTCGGCATCCATTTTATGCTTGGATAAGTCTTCTACTTCAATGCGGTCAAAAGTGCCAATACCTACGTGAAGGGTAATTTCGGCCCGATCAACACCATTAAGTTCCATGCGCTTTAAGATTTCTCTACTGAAGTGTAAACCTGCAGTTGGTGCTGCAACAGCGCCTTCTTCTTTGGCGTATAAGGTTTGATAACGCTCTTTATCCGTAGCTTCTGGATCGCGCTTGATGTATTTTGGTAGTGGTGTGTTTCCTAACGACATTAAGATGCTTCGGAATTCGTCATCATCTCCATCAAAAAGGAAACGAATAGTACGCCCTCTTGACGTGGTATTATCAACTACTTCTGCTACTAAAAACCCATCTTCGCCAAAATAGAGTTTGTTGCCAACTCGAATTTTACGGGCTGGGTCTACTAAAACATCCCATAAACGTACTGTTGAATTCAGTTCTCTAAGTAGAAAGACTTCAATTTTTGCCCCTGTTTTTTCTTTAAATCCAAATAGACGGGCAGGGAACACTTTCGTATTGTTCATGATCATGCAATCGCCTTCCTCGAAATAATCTAAGACATCTTTAAATAGGCGATGCTCTACTTTTCCGGTATCCTTGTGAATGACCATGAGCTTAGAATCATCTCTAGAATCTAAGGGATATTGGGCCAATAAATCTTCAGGAAGGGTAAAGTCGAACTGAGATAACTTCATGTAGTAAATCTAATTTTTTGAATTTGCAAAGATAATTCTTCTCATTGAGATAAGACTGCTAACTTGGTATAAAAAAGAAGTCGGCCCAAAGCGTAACAATTCAGGCGCATGAACCGTCACATGGTGGAATATGTTCACATTCTTCAAAATATTCACGGAAAGTATTAAACTAGCTGTTGCTGAGCTGGTCAATAATCGATTACGCAGCTTCTTATCTCTCCTGGGGATTACCATTGGGATTTTCTGTATCGTCTCTATTTTCACTGCGGTGGATTTTCTGAATACATCTTTCGACGACAGTTTTAATGAATTGGGGTCTGAAGTGGTTTATGTACAGAAATGGCCATGGAGTTTTGGGCCGGACTATCCCTGGTGGGATTACATTAAACGGAACCAAGTGAACTACGATGATTTCCGCGCCATGAATGGAAATTTAGAACATGCGCAAGCTGTGGGTTTTGTTTGCGAGTTCGGCCCTACCAACCTTCGCTATGAAGACAAGTCGCTTCAATCGGTCTATGTGATTGGAATGACAAAAGGTGCTGAGCAAGCATTAAACGTACCGATTGATGGCGGGCGGTTCTTCTCAGAAGTCGAAGAGCGGGGATCGAATGTAGCTATCATAGGTTCCGACGTTGCCAAAGAGTTATTTGGTGAAGGCGTAGATCCTACGGGCAGATTTATGCGCATAAAGGGCCGAAAAGTGAAGGTAGTGGGTAAGTTTAAGGATAAAGATAACTTGCTCGGTGTAATGGATTTCAGAGAAGTCGTTGTGATTCCCTACCAACTCGGCCGGTCTATGTATAAAATCGATAAGGTGAACACCGATCAATGGGTAGCTGTTAAAGCGACTTCAGAAGATACAGTTGAACCGGTAAAAGATGAAATTCGTGGAGTGGTTCGTGCTAGTCGAAAGATTCGTCCGGTAGAGGATGAAGATTTTGCCTTGAACCGCGTTACACTGATTCTTGAAGCCGTAAAAGGTGCTCAAAACGCATTGAGGACGGTGGGCTTTTTCTTAGGCTTGCTTTCCCTATTAATTGGCGGCTTTGGGGTGGCCAATATCATGTTTGTAAGTGTAAGTGAACGCACAAAATACATCGGAATCAAAAAGGCGATTGGTGCGAAGAAATATGTGATTCTTTTAGAGTTCTTGATCGAGTCGATCTTACTTTGTGTATTGGGCTGCTTAATCGGGCTCTTCTTCGTTTACTTGTTGGCCTTTATTGCTTCCAAGGCCTTGGATGTGAAGTTTGTGCTTTCTGCCGGAAATATCTTGTTCGGCGTTGGTACTTCGATGCTGATCGGTGTATTAGCGGGCATTATTCCTGCTTTTCGGGCTGCCCAAATGGACCCCGTTAAGGCGATTCGGACTTAAGCTTAAGACAATTCAGCCAATGCGGCTTTAATCCGCTTTAATCCTTCTTTGATTTGTTCGTCGGAATTGGCGTAGGAAATCCGCACACAGTTGGGCACGCCAAAAGGTTCTCCAGATACTAATGCAACATGTGCTTTGAGGAGTAAGTACTCTGCAAAGTCGCTGGCATTGTTGATGGTAGTTCCACCATTGCTTTTCCCGAAGTAGTAACTTATGTCAGGTAAAACATAAAAAGCTCCAGTAGGCTTGTGTGACTTCATGCCGGGAATGTCTTTCATGAGTGTTAAGATGAGGTCGCGGCGTTTTTTGAACGTGCTCACCATGTCTTGTACTTCTGGTCGGTTGGGATCTGCTGCAATGGCCGTAATGGCCGCGCGTTGAGTCATGGCATTGGCTCCTGAGGTAATTTGGCCTTGGAACTTGGCACACGCTTTGGCAAGCCAAAGCGGTGCAGCAACATAGCCCAGCCGCCAGCCTGTCATCGCAAAGCCCTTCGATAAACCATTCAAAATCACGACTTGCTCTCGAATCGCTGGGAACTCGGCCAGGCTGGCTCGACTTCCCTCGAAGAGAATATGTTCGTACATTTCATCACTAACCACTACGAGGTTGGGGTATTTCTCAATGACCTTCGCAAATGCTTCCAGCTCGTCGCGGGAATAGACCGATCCACTTGGGTTACATGGCGAAGAGTAGACTAAGAGTTTAGTGTCTTGTGTTAACGCAGCGTCGAGCTGTTCAGCCGTCATTTTATAATCGGTTTCTACCGAGGTGTAGATGGGTACAACCTTGCCTCCGGCAAGGTTGACTTGCTCTGGATACGTGACCCAAAACGGAGCAGGCAATACCACTTCGTCGCCATCCTCTACCAAGGCAAAAATAACGTTGGCAATGGACTGCTTTCCTCCGGTCGACACGACAATTTGCTCCGGTTCGAAGTGGAGGTTATTGTCGCGCATAAATTTCTCGCAAATCGTTTCCCTCAAGTCGCCATAGCCATTAACGGGCGGGTAGTAAGTATAGCCGTCTTCAATGGCTTGAATCGCCGAATCCTTGATGAATTGGGGCGTATCAAAGTCTGGCTCGCCGAGGCTAAAGCTGATCACATCAATACCTTGCGACCGCATTTCTCGACTTTTCTTAGCCATTCGAAGGGTAGCAGATTCTCCAAGACGTTGTAGGCGTTTGCTGAGTTGCATGCAAAAAAATTTAAGCCGTGAAAATAGGGATGAAAGCGTTGGGAATGGGTATGATTGGATGAAAAATTCTGTGGAATTGGTGGATTTGTCTGCTTCGCAGTTGGTGATTAGTCTGCTTCGCAGTTGGTGATTGGTCTGCTTTGCAGTTGGTGATTGGTCTGCTTCGCAGTTGGTTATTTGTAGATCAGTGGTGAACTAGTGGCCTGTCGAAGCATCATTTCTCTATAAAAATCCGCTGCGATCCGCTACATCTGCGTCATCCGCGTTCCATGCTCTATCCGCATTTCATTTATCCATAGCAGTTGAAAAGAATAAAAAAATCCCCAGCTTCGCTGGGGATTTTGAAAAGATGTAGCGAGAGAGGGACTTGAACCCTCGGCCTCCGGGTTATGAATCCGACGCTCTAACCAGCTGAGCTACCTCGCCAAAAGGGCTGCAAATTTAAATTACTTTTTGGGATCTTACAATATTCCGCACAAAAAAAACCCACGGCTTTGCCGTGGGTTTTAAACCACTATATTCCCCCCCCGGATAGTAGTTTTTAAACAACAACTATGTTTGCTGATCTTTACCTACTATACCGCAATCCAGCACGATAGGTTGCAGCGCAACAAAAAAAACCCCATCCTTCGGATGGGGCTCATAGTGGACAGTGAGTAGATTAATGACTTAAAATCACGTGTTTGGCGATATCCTTTGTAGTGATAATGCCACGAATCTTTCCATCTTGTATTACAGGTAAAGAATGGAAGGAATGACTTTTAAACAATTGGGCCGCCCGCTCTACAGGCTCACCAGGGCCAATCGTCATCGGATCAGGAGTCATTAAAGTTTCAATAGGTACATCTTCATCTAATTGAGCTAAAGAGGTACACCACTCATGTGTTTCTAAATGCCGATACAGATGCTTTATTACATCCTTGGCACTTATGATACCAATCACTGAATCATCATCGGTTACCGGAATATGATGCACTTTAAAGCGTGCAAAAAACTCCAGCACTTGCGAGAATTTGTGGTGAGTAGCCGCAACTACTACATGGTGGCTCATAACGTCTTGTACAGGTCTTTTCATTCACTGAAAATTTGGTGTATCTTAAATATACCACTTTTTAGCGTCATAACATGTTGGTAGTCAATGGATTTTGAACAAGGCTTAGTTTTAGCCTAATTCCGATAACGCAAACGTTTCCCCATAACGTACTCCCTTGGGCGTTTCTATGAGTTTTGAACATTCAACTTTTGCATCGTGTTCATAATACAATATCCAGTCTTTGCCTACGGCTTCAGATAGGAACGATTTCCGCTCTTCTAACGTGGTTAACGGACGAATATCATAGGCCATCACATAGGGTAGTGGCAGGTGATGTGGGCTCGGCATTAAATCGGCACAATACACAATGGTTTGGCCCTTGTACTGAATTTGAGGAATGATTTGGGACTCAGTATGGCCATGACAAAGCCGGAAATCAATCTCCGGAATATCCCAATCGTGCTGATCAATAAATTTGAGCTGACCGCTTTCTTCTAGTGGAACAAAGTTTTCTCTTAAGAACGAGGCTTTTTCCCTAGGGTTTGGCGTCAATGCCCACTTCCAATGATCGGATTGTGACCAATACGTGGCGTTTTTAAAGGTTGGTCGGTATTGATGCTCAGCAACTTTCGATACGGCACCTCCCACATGATCAAAGTGAAGGTGGGTTAGAATGACATCGGTAATATCATCTGGAGAATACCCTTTTTGCTGAATAGAACCAAGTAGCGACGCCTCACCATGTGGGTGGAAATGGCTGAAAAACTTTTCACTTTGTTTGTCTCCAATGCCGGTGTCGATTAAGATTAATCGATTTCCATGCTCAATAAGTAAACAACGCATAGCCCAGGTACAGAGGTTGTTGGCATCAGCGGGGTAGAATTTTTGCCACATCACTTTCGGAACCACTCCGAACATAGCCCCACCATCGAGCTTAAAATAACCAGTATCGATGGTGTGTAAGCGCATTAGAATCCGATTTTCTTTCTTGAGTTGGGCTTATCTGCTGCCATTTTTAAAGCAGCTACGGCGCATTCAACGCCTTTGTTCCCGTGTTTTCCCCCTGCACGATCAAGGGCTTGCTGGTGGGTATTTGGCGTTAACAAACCAAATATGAACGGCTTACTCGTTTTAACGCTTAAGCCCATCAATGCATTGGCTACGCTGTGGTTAATATAGATGTCGTGATCGGTTTCACCTTTGATCACACAGCCTAAACAGATGACTCCATCGAGGTGGTGTTCTTTATAGACTCTTACTGCACCTAGCGGCATTTCATAAGCCCCGGGCACATAATCGATGAAGATGTCTTCATCTGCAACACCGTTTTGTTGAAGGGTTTCTACAGCGCCTTGCAACAGCGCGTTGGTAATGTCATCATGGTATTCGGAGACGACGATGCCGAATTTCTTGCCAGCACAATTCGGAACTTGTTCCGAATTGTGGGCAGAAAGATTTTTGAGTGAACTCGCCATTAGCTTAAAGCTGCAATGTATTGCTCAGCTTCTTGAGCTTGTGGTGTGCCCGCGAAGTCGTTAACCACTTTACGGAACTGAGAAAGGGCTTCAGAAGCATTCTCATCAGGGCTTACTTGAATTAACGCCTTACCATAGCGTAATAGAAACTCAGATT
>JAHQVX010000023.1 GCA_019634125.1 Saprospiraceae bacterium | reverse complement strand
GCCGGTCGCACGAGCCTCTTGAAGGGTTTTAGCCACCAAGTTAGACAATGGAACGGCTTCTAACTGGAAGCTGTATTCTTTGGCATCAATTTTAGAAGCCAGTAAAATATTATCAATCAAGTTGTTTAACCGGTTAATCTCGCTGACTGAATTATTCAAGAGCAAGTCTTTGTTCGGGGCAGAGATCTCTTTTTTAATCAGGGTTTGGAGATTGAGCTTCACAGCTGCGATCGGAGATCGCAGCTCATGGGTCGTCCCCAGTAGAAAATTGCGTTTTAACTCTACAAAACGTTCTTGTCTTTGATGCAAACGTAAAATATAAAAAGCCCCGCCAAGCAATAAGACTAAGAAAACAGCGCCTTCCATAAGGATCATTCGCTTATTGCGTATAAATGCACTATCGATCGACTTAAGATTCGTGTCTTCAGCTAAAAGCCCTTCTTTAATCTGCAACTCAATAAGCTCTTGCTGAAGGTCATAACTCCGTTGTTCCGTTCGTAGTAACAAAACAGACCACCAAACCAAGAATGCAATCACATAAGCGATAATTACATAAACCAATATCCGTGCAGATTTCATAGTTATCTTCCTAAATAGCGGGGCAACATCACGAAAAATTTTGTCCCAGGCTCACGTTCTGTGCTCTCAAACCAAATTTCGCCATTCGCTAACTCAATGATTTTCTTAGTCATCATTAAGCCAATTCCAGTCCCAGCAGATTTAGTGGTAAAGTTAGGCGTGAAAATCTTAGCCCAGTTCGCTCGAGGGATTCCTTTACCATTATCCTTGACCGTGATTAAAAAGTTCTGCTCACTACTCTCAAGAATAACTTCTATTTTCCCTTTACGATCTGGCACAAGCGCTTGCTCTGCGTTCTTAAGCAAATTATTTAGGATTCGATTCAACATCGTTGGATCAGCGTGGACCCAAGCATGTTCATCTTCCACATAATCTACAAAATCACAATTATAGCTGAACGAATTCTTAAATAAAGGCACTACTTCCTCGATAGACTCCTTCAGATCCATTTTCTGATTCTTTGGAAGCGGTGTCTTAGCTAATGAAGAGAAATCGTCGGCAATCTTGGTTAAGTGATCAATCTGAGCAATTAACGTATCCATCGTTTTCAGCTTCAGTGAATTCTGGTCTTCGGCGCCTTCCATGGCATAAGTCCGCTTCAAATGTTGAATACTCAATCGCATCGGAGTGAGCGGATTCTTAATTTCATGTGCCACTTGCTTGGCTAAATCTCGCCAAGCACTCTCCCGCTCAGTACGCGCTAATAGAAATGCACTGTTCTCCACCTGTCTAAGCATGCTATTGTACTCGTCAATTAATGTACCGATCTCATCCTTATTGCCCCAAGTGAGCGGCTCATGGTCTTCACTGATTTTAATCTGAGACAATTGTGCACGTAACCTAGAAAGTACGTTCGTAAAGAAACGAGTAACGATTAAACTGACTAAGGTCGCAATAAGCAGTACATAGGTAAATACGTTGAACAACGTGACATTGATGAAAGATATCTGCCGAGCCACTTTGGCCGTGGATTTAAAATCAGGTAAAAACACAACCCCTTGTAATTCTTGCTTCTCGTTTCTAAAGGCCTTATAGAACGCTTCATAGTTGTAATCCCCAATGTATTCAGTTTGATTATAGGTATTCCTACCTTGAAAACGAATCGCTCGAAATGCTTTAGGATCAATGTAGTCTGGCCAAACACCTTCTGCAAATAAGGTCTGATCTGAAGAAAAAGAACGTTTACCATGCTTATCATATGCATGCAAATCAAAATCACCGTAATTCAACGAAGTCTCTAGAAAATTGTTCAAACTGGTGATATCAGCTGGAATAGAATCGGATCTATACGCATTAAAATCTTTTATCACTTCATCAATAATCGCTTCATCGTCTGCTACACTTCTAAACTTGATATCGTCTCGAACGTAGTTGATGGAGAAAATCCCAATTACCGCAGTGGTTAAAAACAACAAGGCTAGAAAAGCAAATTGAATTCGATTCGCCACAGATCGGTCAAAAAAGTCGGATGGAACCGTCATAAATCGAGTTCGCCATAGCGTAACTACGATTAGGAAGAAGATGAGCATACAAAAGGCATACGAAAACAAGGTAAAGAAGTTGAGCAACTGCGATTTCTTTTCTACTCGCAAGCTATACACTTGATCGCCTCTATTCCTCAGATATACATAATCGTTTCGGGTTTTTATCTTACGAGTTCGGTTCGGCTTTACTTCACCAAGCTTAGGGATATACGGATAACTGCCATAAGTATACACACTTTGATCATCGTCTAACACAGCGAAAGAAAGTCCGTCGTCGCCAAGTCCCGTCCTCCTATTGTTATTGGCAATCGTAATAAACTCTGATTGATTCGAACCGTCATCGATTTTCGATGCTTCAAGAAAAATATTTACTGTTCCCAATGTATCTATAGGGAGTTCCACAGAATATTCTATGGCGGAGTAATTGCCATAAACGGGCATAACAATACTGTCTTGCTTAGGTCGAGCACCCTTGTTGAATTCAATCTCTGCGTCGTAGTTGGACAATACATCTCTTAGGTATATGGTTTCAATGGTTCGCTTAGCTAAGTTCTCCGAGATCAATACGTCGGTAAAGTAGCGTTTTACTAAACCGTTATTCATGATTTGCTCGGCATTCTCATTCAAGAGAAATTCTGCTAAGGGATCAATTTCGGTGGAGAATTTCGAAATGAATTTATTGGCCTGAATGTCTGTTTTCTTCTTCTGATAAATGTCGAATACCAAAGACAACATCAAAGAGTACATGCATGTAATGAAGACCACATGAGCGAAGCTGGCCACGTAATCTTTCTTTTGTAAAAAGAAAACGACGAGCGCCAAATAAACAATCGACCACAATAGTGTTAATGCGCTAAATTTATTCTGAAGTATGGCATTGTAGACAATAAAAACTACCAATGATGCGATACTAAACAACATGGCCCAGACTTCTGCATTCAGCTTTAATTCTTTGATTTTTCGGATAATTCGAAGGGTAAAGAAGTGGAAGATCACAATACAAATCACTACCGTGATAATGGCAATAAAAGAGTTAAAATCTAGATTATTGATAATCCGAAGATCTAAATAGATGTTGGAATCAATTAATATAGATTGAAATACCGACACAAGTATAAACGGACAGAAGGCATATATCACCATGAGGTAGAGGCCTTTCATCCACTTTGCATTGGGGCCATAGAGCTCTATGTCCGGCATAATTAAGCTGCCTTTATACCAGAGACGGGTGGTAGCAACGTAAATGACAGAAGTCAAAAACAAGATCCCTAAGGAGGGGGCTAGGCTTCTATTTGCATAAAGATCGGGGCGAAACAGTGGGATCTGTGAGAAAATGTTAAAGCTGTCTTTAATCGCGATATACCGCCAAATGTAAAAAGCGCCCAGCAGAACTAAGATGGGATGGACTTTTACTAGCTTGTTCTTGTATTTCACATAGCAGAGTATAATTCCAATGAAAATAATTAGCAGAGACAAAATCCATAGAAAGTATACTGTGCGAGGAATACGATGTTGGGCATCATCCAACAAATAGGCAATTTCTTCTCCCTTAGCTCCAAAAATTGGAACACTTCCATTTATCGGATCGAGTTCTAATGTGGCTTTCAGCTTTGGGGCTAAAGGAAACTTATTTCGAAACAGTTCCCTAGGGCTATGGTTTTTATACAATGGAATGACTACTGCGCCGTTATCGGTATCGCTGACTTCCAACACATTGAGCAAGTACCTGTTTCCTCCAATTGGAAACGAGAATGTAGTATCGGATTTAATCCGAGGAATAATGCTTACGTTATCAAACTGCTTATTGGTCCAATATTTTAAAGAATCGTTGGAGAAATAGAGCAGGGAATAATCTTTTTGATAGTCGCTCTCTTTGAGCTTACTGAAAAGGTCTTCGGTGTACGTTTTATTTTGAAGTTTATAGAGTTGTGAACGGCCAATTTGCTGTTCTTTTAGAATTTTCTTGTTGAATGATTTAACCCTGTTTTGGAAGATTCGCTCTTGCGATACGGAGAAGTAAATAATATAACAAAGCACTTGTAGCGCTATGCCTACGATAAGAATCGTCAATGCATTGTGAAGTAACCGTTTCAACAGAGAGGTTGGTTTTGATATAAAAATAGAAAACCCCGCCAAAGGCGGGGTTTATTATTTCCACAATTTGAATGTTAAGGAGTGTTTGGCACTGCTAAACCTTCAAATTCGTTCGGATCTACCATCGGTAAATTCGAGCCATACGTCTCGTTAATGGTCTCCATAAATTTGTTTGCAATGATGCTATAACCTCTGCTTGTAGGGTGAACGCCGTCAAGACTGAATAAGCCACCAGTTACAAATGTTGGTGAATAAGTAGCTCCACTAAAGGTAATACCACTGTTCGCAGTAACTTCAGAGAAGAATCCATTCATGTCTGCAACACCTAAACCAAATTGATTTGCCAAACTTGCGATACTAGAGTTGTATGCAGAAGTAGCACTTTGAATAGCGGCTAATTCATCAGCAAGTAATGTATCGCCATCAGCAATAGGACTAACCGCGGCTACAACTGCAGCAGCTTCCGCAGGGGTTGGAGTACCACCCATTGCGAGTAAGCCAAGTGTTTGTAAGACATCTGGAGTTAAAACCATTGTTCCGTATCCTTGACAACGAACAGCATCGGTATCTGTAGTTAACACCAATAATTCTCCGGCAGTCATTTGTCTCCATCCTAATGGATTCGTTTGTGTAGCCTCTACAGCTACAATTGGATAGTTCGCACCTTCTGTCCACTCAATAGCGTACTGCGAAGCAATAGCTTCAGCTTGTGCTAATGGAACACCACCTAATGCTAAATTCTGAGTAACAATACCGGCTACTGCAGTAAAGGCTCCCGTTAAATTAGCAGCATTTGCCTCATCTAAAGGAAAGAGTTGAGCAGGAACTGTAGTAAAGAATGGAATGTCTGTTACATTTGGAATATTGGCAATTACTCCTTTCGCACCATTTAAAGTAAGTGCTTGTAACGTTCCAGCAATCGATTGTTCAACAACAGAAGGGTCTGTAATTGATCCTAAACAAGGGTTGGTTGCAGTTGGAACACATGGCGTATTTCCTGCTACTCCACCACTGGTGGCGAAACCAAGTACATCGTTGTTCCCTAACCATACCGTAAAGAATGTTGGTTGTGCTGCTAGTGCATCACCAACTACGTTAGAGGTAGGCCCATTTTGGAAACGGCCGAAATATGGATTTAACGAACCATAACCGTCAATAAATACCTCAAAAGATCGAATACCAGGTACACCCATATTGTTAAACGGAGCAGTTCCATCTACAGTAGGGTTAGGAGCTAATCCAGCAGGTACTACTGCTAAACCAACTGTTCCTACACAATCAGCACCAAATCCAAGTGCAAGACCTTGACCTAATCCAGCCTCATCTTGAAAGAGTGGCTGAATGAAAGAACTCGAGCCACCAACTACGTTCATACTACTTGAAATAATATTTGGGTAAGAAGCTATTTGTCCGCTTCTTGGAACATCACCACTGATATAACCAGCAGTTAAAGAGTTCCCAATAGCTACGTAAGAAGTGAAATCTGCCTCACCTTGGGAAAAGTCATCTATTGTTACATCGCTTTCACATGCAGTAAATGCTACTGCCAAGCCAGCAATAATTAATGTGTTTTTAAACCAATTCATTTTCTGCATTTTATTAATTAAAAGAATAACCGAAACCTAAACTCGGAGCAAGCACAGTAATATCGTAACGCTGACCGAAGTTGGCAATGTTTTCAGAAGCTAATACCGTTCGCTCATCTCCTTTTAAGTAAAGAAGCGCACCGTCAACATCTAAGTTATCGCTCACTTTGTAAGTAGCTCCACCAGTAATGCCTATACGGTCCGCATCTGGAGTAATTGAAGCTAACGTAAAGTCAGGAATTGGTGTGTAATCTAAGTAACCGCCTAACCTTAAGTCTAGCTTTTCATTCGCAGCATACTGCCCACCTAGCTTAATGGTCCAAGCATCTTCCCAGTTTTGAGGGATGACAGTGGTTGTTACACCTGGACCACCGAAGTCGCCGTTGTAGTTAAACACAAGCTCTTCGTATTGACTCCAAACAATGTAGTTTAAGTCAGCAGCTAAAAGTAATTTATCACTTACTTGCCAACCAGCTCCTAAAGCCATTTCTGTTGGCAAAGGCAACGTGGCATCAAAACTTGTAGCTTGGAAAAGACTAGTTATAGCTGGATTAGTATTGGCAGGGAAGGAAGTAGTCACTAGGCCATCTTCAGCATCTACCTCTACTTTCGAGCGGTAATTAAATCCAAATGATAATTCTTCAGTTGGTTGATAGAAAACACCTGCATTGAACCCAATTCCAGAGGCAGCACCATCAGATTCTAACGTAGCATCATTAGAAGTAGGGGTTGGAGCTGGAATACCTCGTTCTAGAGTTACTATACCTAATGCGTAAATCAGGCCAGCACCAATTCCGAGTTTCTCATCTAATTGGTATGAAAGTGTTGGTTGAATAAAAAACGACTTCAGATCTACTAATTCACTAACGAATTGTCCTGTCCAATCTTCCGGCCATTCTACTTTGTTTCCATAAGGAGTATACACTCCTAACCCACCGGCTAATCGATCGTTCAGCTTAAAGCTACCGTATAGAAAAACAGGGGTTCCTACATTATCCTCCAAATCGTGAGTAATCGTAGTTCCAGGTAAATTGTATTGGTTGCTTGCAAGAACAGCAGAACCACCAACATCGATTCCTCCTTTGTCTTGTAAGGCTAACGCACCTGGATTAAAAAAAATGTTGGAAGGCCCAACATTCAGTCCGGCACCAATGTGCCCCATTCCTTGTTGTTTGGTTGATTGCAAAGCCACTCGGAAACCTGCAGCATACGTTGCAGATGAGAGCAGAGCAAACACTAGAAGTCCAAAAACTTTTTTCATTTTTTGTTTTTTATTTACAGCGCACAAGTTAAGAAAATATTAAGCCGGCTGAAGAAGGATAGTTCGTGTGATAATTACACTCTATTTTTTAGCTTCTTGCCAAAGCTGCTCCATCTCTTCTAAACTCATGTCTTTCAAAGACTTGCTATTATTTTTTGCATAGTTTTCCATATAAGAAAATCGGCTAATAAACTTTTTATTGGTCTTTTCTAAGGCGGCTTCTGGATCGATATCCACATAACGCGCATAATTAATGAGAGAAAAAAGAATATCACCGAACTCTTCTTCTTGTTTTTCCCGTTGGTTTTCGCCTACGCTTATGGCCTTAAACTCCAGCATTTCCTCTTCTACTTTTTCCCATACTTGTTGGGCATTTTCCCATTCGAAGCCGACCTGTTTGGCTTTTTCTTGAATTCGAAATGCTTTAATGAGTGCAGGTAATGACTTTGGAACTCCACTTAGCACCGACTTTTTACCTTCTGCGAGTTTGATCTGCTCCCAGTTCTTACTAACGTCTTTATCGTTTTGAACTTCCACATCACCAAAAATGTGCGGATGTCTTCGTACCAGCTTCTCGTGGACTTTTGTAATAACAGAGGTGATGTTAAAATCGTTAGATTCTGAGGCGATCTTGGAATAAAACAAGGTATGAAAGAGAATATCGCCCAGTTCCTCTTCCACTTCGCCCAGCTGTTTTTCATTGATAGCATCCATGAGTTCATAGACTTCTTCTAACGTGTATTTTTGCAAGGAAGGAATGGTTTGTTTCGCATCCCAGGGGCATTGTTCCCGGAGGGTATCCATTAAATCGGCTAATCGCTCAAAAGCTTCACCTGCAGCTGCATTTTTCCTCATAGTACAAATATGACGTTTGTTTGGTGTGCAAAAAAGGCATTTTACTAACTTTGCAAGGCTTAACATGCAATTGAGCAATTATGACATTACACAACAAATTCGACAAGCAAACGCTCAAAGCGCGTTTGCATGCAGAGCCATTCAACCGAGTAACGCTCTCTTTCTACCGCTACGTAATTTTTGACGATGCCCAAGCATTCCGCGACCAGCTCTATGAAGAATGGGCAGCACTAGATGTGTTCGGACGAACTTATATTGCTAGAGAAGGGATTAACGCGCAAATAAGTATTCCAGAACATCACTTTGAAGCGTTCAAAGATGCGCTTTACACCCATAAAGAACTTCAGGATGTTCCGTTCAAAATTGCTGTAGATGATGACGGAAAATCATTCTACAAACTCGTGCTCAAAGTCCGTGACAAAATCGTTGGAGATGGCCTTAATGATGATTCGTTTGATGTGACGAATGTGGGTATGCACTTGACTGCTGAAGAATTTCACAAACATATTGGTGAAGATGATACCATTGTGGTAGATATGCGCAACCATTACGAATATGAAGTTGGTCACTTCGAAGGAGCCATCAATTTAGATGTAGACACTTTTCGAGAAGCCCTACCGAAAGCATTAGAGGAATTGGAAGACGCCAAAGACAAAAAGTTATTGCTTTACTGTACAGGTGGGATTCGTTGTGAAAAAGCCAGTGCCTATCTAAAACATCATGGCTTTGAGGATGTCAATCAACTCTATGGCGGTATTATTGAGTACGGGCATATGGTGAAAGAGAAGGAATTGACATCAAAGTATATTGGTAAAAACTTCGTTTTTGACGACCGATTAGGTGAACGTATTACTGAAGATGTGATTAGCAAGTGCCATCAATGCGGCAAAACTTCCGATACTCATGTAAATTGCGCCAATGACGCTTGTCATATTTTGTTCATTCAGTGCGCAGAATGTGCGGAAAAGATGGAAGGTTGTTGTACAGTAACTTGTCAAGAATTTATTCATTTACCTGAAGCGGAACAGATTGCACAACGCGCTGGGAATCCAGCAAAGGGTACACATCGAGCATATACTAAAGGTAGAGTTCGTCCAAAGTTGAACGAATTATAAATTAAGAATAGCTTTCCTGACTTTCTTCGTATTGCTTGAGAAAATGTTCTCTACGTTTCCAGATAATAAACATGAGAACAGCGAAGATAATCGGCATAAAAAGAAGGTATAACACGCCTTTGTTCAGGCCTTCAGCAGCAGTACTGCCTGCATCTCTAGAGCTTTCGGCAGTGGCTTGACACATCGCACATTGCGCCCATTGGTATAAGGGCAATACTGTAATTAGTACTATACCTAACAATCGTTTCACAAAGCAAAGATACTACAGGATTTTTTCTGCGATAAGGAATCGCTTGCCTATTCCTTCTATTGTAGTCGCAATAAGGAAGTGATCGCCTCCTTCTTTAAAGCCGAATTTTTTAGCGATTTCAGCCGGTTTTAGTGGGAAGTTCTTGCAAATGATATTCGCTTTCTTTTGGGGCATTACTCGATGTAGTTCTTTCTTGTCGATTTTAACGACAGCTTTCAACTTCAATACTTTACCTAAATAATCGGCTATTGGCTGAGTTGACGTATCTGCTTTCCAGTATAGATGGGAATTTGGATGAAGCTTATGGAGCTTAAACGCTTCGGCAATATGGTCATGGGCCTGGGCCTTCAAAACGGGCGCAGCGGGAATATAAAGGGTTGCGGATGGTTCAAGGGCTTGGATGATTGGCCTTGGTTTTTCTTGATCCCAAGCATAAGTAAACGACTTGGGGGATTGGTGCTCAGCCAATATTACTGCATGAATATTGGGCACTTTCTTATTTCCTGCGAAAGCAAATAGAAGTACTTCTTTTACTTCATTTTTTTCGGCTACTACGCAAACATCGCAGATGCCTGGCAAGGTATTGATCAGGTAGTGAATATCAATGATTGGGCTAAGCTTGATCATGACTACTTTGCCTTTTTGAAGCAGGAGGTCCCAATATAGGAGGATATTGGGCTGGCAGTCTTCGAGGAGGAAGACTTTTTGCCCCCGCCCGCC
Organism: Saprospiraceae bacterium; assembly: GCA_019634125.1. GTDB lineage: Bacteria > Bacteroidota > Bacteroidia > Chitinophagales > JAHQVX01 > JAHQVX01. The sequence goes on along the minus strand of JAHQVX010000023.1, from coordinate 1,593 downwards.
ACGGCGGGCGGGGTCGACGTATACCACATCAAATTCGGTGTCACATTCTTGTAGGTAATCCATGCCATTCCCGGTAATGACTTTTATGGCAGCCCCCAACTGTTGGAAGTTATGGGCCGTAATTTGGGCCAGTTCTTCGTTTTGTTCGCAGTATGTTCCCTGAGGCAGTTGTTGGCTGAGGAAGTAGCTGTCTACACCCATCCCGCCGGTAAGATCGATAAATGATTGACCTTGTACGAGTTGTGCTTTGTACTCAGCCAACAACTGCGAAGTCGCCTGTTCAACGGCGAGTTTAGGTGGCATGTAGGTGTTGTTTGTTGCGGTAAAAACTGGCGCTTTTGGCGCCAGTTTACGACGACTTTCAATCTGCCCAGCAAGTTCCACCGCACTAACTCCTGGCAAATCAATGCCCCGAAGCATCAATGATGGGATATCCGAGCGCTCATGCGCTCGGATAAATGCCTGTACGTCTTCTCGAAGAAGTTCAATATTCATAAGTCAACCGAAGTTACAAATCCCCGAATGACTAGTAATAAGGGCGAATTAGAAAATAAACCACAACCCCAGTAATGGCGACATACAACCAAATAGGAAATACCCACTTACTAATCGCTTTATGCTTCGCAAATTGCTTCGTAAACGCGCGATGTACCGTAATGAGAATAAATGGTAAGATCAAGGCAGCCAGGATGATGTGCGTGACTAAAATGAAATAATACACGTATTTGATCACACCCTCTCCCCCAAAAGAAGTGCTTTCAGTTAAACTATGATAAATCACATAACTCACTAAGAAGAAAGCCGAGAAGACTAAGCCAGAAACCATACTCGCTGCATGAGCACGACGATTTCCTTGCTTGATAAAATAGAATCCAATCAACAAACTCAAGGCCGTTAAGCTGTTCATCAATGCATGGAAACCAGGCTGAGCCTTTACATTCCAAGGCAATTGATCTGCACCCTCAAATTGAGTACGCGCTAACACAGATACTAATCCTGCAACAACTACAGAAATGAGAATAGCCACAACATTGGCTAAAAAATTACTTCGCTTTGTCTTTTTCACGACTGAATCGGTCACTACGCCTTCTTTTTTTGGTCTGATGATGGTTCTCTACCATCAAATTTTGAAAATCTAAACTCAACAGCTCAAAATCACTTTCGTCATACAAGCCACGAATATGACCGAAACGATCTACAAGTGCAATGCGTTGATCGGAAGTAACTAAGTGCGTATCCTTTAGTTGATTAAAATTACTGCGCGCCACGATATTCCAGTTAGAATGTGTATTCTTTTCGAAACTCGCCGATGAATTTTGGTCTACTTGTAGATAGTATATAAATTGCAACTCATCATAATCTGTATACTTCTCTAAAACAGGCTCAAACAACTTATAATCGCTAGAATACGTTGAGTTATCCCCAAATAGCACCACCCGCACATTCTTTTTGAGTGATTCATTCGTCAACGTATCTCCATCAATAGAATATTGTACAAAAGCGGGCAACTTATAGTATTCAGTAATGCTTTCGTCCACTTCCTTATGCTCGCCTAAGAAAGGTAAGACCTTAACTTGTGGTTTACCACCTAAG
>JAHQVX010000022.1 GCA_019634125.1 Saprospiraceae bacterium | reverse complement strand
TTCTCGAGCTGACCTTCTAGACCTAAGTCACGAATATCTTCACCGACTTGAAGTCGACGTAAGCGCTTGATAATACCCCGTCCAATAATCATGGAAATGATCAAGGCAAGAATAATTGCCATAGCAGAACGGAAGGAAAGGTATTGAAACACACCTGCTCCAGGGAAATTGTATTGTTGTTCGAGGTAATCAAATAAATAGTATAGCATCGGGCTGGTTAGTTGTGAATAGTTAAGTGTTAATGGTTATTCGATTTGCTCTTCTGAATCGCTCGTCTTTTGGAAATGTCTTGATCAGGGAAGAGATTTCTCTCCTCAACTCAGCACCTTTTTTCCAACAGTTCAAGTCCTCAAATGTTTTTATCTCGTTATTCACAGTGTTCATTTAACTTTTAACCATTAACTAATTGTCATTTTTTCAATTCTTTAAAAGCGTTTGCGAGTTCTTCTTTATCATCGAATGGAAGCCGTTGACCTTTGATTTCTTGGTAGTTTTCATGGCCTTTTCCAGCGATGAGGATAATATCTTTCGGTTGTGCCAAAGTGCAGGCGGTTCGGATCGCTTCTCTTCGGTCTGAAATGCTGAGCACTTTAGCTTGCTGGGAGATTTTCACTCCAGCTTTCATATCTGCAAGGATGGCATTTGGATCTTCTGTTCTTGGATTGTCTGAAGTCAGAATGACTTTATTGCTGAGGTCTGCAGCTACAGCGGCCATTAATGGCCGCTTCCCTTTGTCTCTATCGCCGCCACAACCTACAATAGTGATGAGTTGCTCATTGCCCGTACGCACCGATGCGATGGTTTTTAAAACTTTCTCCAATGCATCAGGCGTATGAGCGTAATCCACTATGCCTATGATATTGGCGCTCGGTGAAACCGAGCGCTCAAAACGGCCGGCAGCGCCGCTTAACTGACTTAACGCAGTTAATATTTTCGTTTGGTCTTCGCCCAACAACACTGCCGTTGCATACACAGCAGCCAAGTTCAACGCGTTGAAATCTCCAATCAGCTTCGTGTAGAGATCAATTCCATCTAAATTCAACAACAAGCCATCGAAAGAGTTTTCTAAGATTTTGACCTTATAGTTGGCCAGTGAGCGAAGTCCGTAACTATAGGTCTTTGCCTTGGTATTTTGAACCATTACCAAGCCGTTTTTATCATCCGTATTTACTAATGCGAATGCCGATTTTGGAAGGCCATCGAAGAAGGCCTTCTTGGCTTCGAGATAGGCTTTAAAGGTCTTATGGTAATCTAAATGATCGCGAGTCAGGTTTGTAAATACGCCTCCAGCAAACGCTACACCGGCAATTCGATCTTGATCTACTGCATGAGAGCTCACTTCCATAAATGCATACTCACAACCATCATCCACCATGTCTTGAAGTAAGGCATTGAGCGAAATCACATCTGGTGTAGTATGTGTAGCCTTAAGCACGGTAGAACCTATTTTATTCTCGATAGTCGACAATAAGCCCACATGTACACCCATAGCCGAGAATAACTGATGTAACAGCGTAGCAATAGTCGTTTTCCCATTGGTGCCAGTCACTCCTATGAGTTTGAGTTGCTTAGAAGGATGGTCATAAAAATTCGCAGCGATAATTCCAGCGGCCTTGCGGCTATTCTTTACCCGCAAATAGGTTATTGCTTTGTCTCTGTTCTCGGGCAATACTTCACAAACAATTACAGTAGCCCCTAAGTCAATTGCTTTCGCAATAAATTCATGACCATCTACTACTGAACCTTTGAGTGCCACAAAGACGCTGGATGCTATCGAGTTCCTTGAATCAATGCATACCGCACTGACTTTTTTGGTGGTTACACCAATCACTTCTTCCAGGCTTACACCATACAATATGTCTTGCAAGCCTTTCATGTTCCTAACTCAATTTTGATTGTCGCTCCGCGCTGGTAATTCGAACCCGGCGTTAAGCTTTGTTGTTTTACAATTCCACGCCCAACCACACGTACACGCAATCCTGCATTTTCTAATACGTAAATAGCGTCATCTAAGCCCATTTTACGCACATCAGGCACTTTACCGCCTTGGATTTGAATATCCTGTTCCGTAATCATTTTCGCTGGTGACTTTTGTGCGAATTGGGTGGTGTCGTTGAGTTCTTTTTGAATGGTTAAACTGCGCGCATAGAGCATATCAGCCACTTGCTTAAAGACCGGCCCGGCCACAGAACTTCCGTAGTACTTGCCAGCAGTCGGTTTATTCACCATAATGATGCAAGAATATTGCGGGTTATCTGCGGGGAAGTAGCCTGCAAAAGAAGCCGTATAGTACTTGCCATAGCCATGGCCCGGAACAGCTAGCTTCGTTGTACCTGTTTTTCCCGCGGCTTGATAGTTTTCTGAAAAGAGGTTCTTACCCGTTCCATCCTTCACTACGCCTACTAAGCATTGTTGAAGTTGCTTTAAGGTGTTATTAGACACGAGGTTCTTTTTCACCACTTCTGGCTTGTAGGTCTTTACTACTTCATTATTCTTGACTACTTTTTCTACTAAATATGGCTTCATGAGCTTGCCATCATTCGCAATGGCGTTGTAAAAGGCCAACATTTGGATGGGCGTCATCTCAATCTCATACCCAAATGACAAAGAGGTTAACGACATATTGCTCCAACTCTCATCACCTGGCTCGTAGAAAAGCGGTGTTCGTTCGCCAGGAATTTCAATACCATATTTCTGATCGATATTGAAATCTTTCATGCGCTTGATGAATTGCTTCGGATTTTTCTGGTAGTACTTATGTGCTAAACGCGTGAAAGCCACATTAGAAGAGCGTTCGAAGGCTTTTTTAATGGTGACGTTGCGATAGGGATGCCCTTCAGAATCATAGATATCCCTTCCTACCAATCGGAGATAGCCCCGATTTAAGTCCACACTATCGGTAATAGCTACATGCTCATCTTCAAGTAATGCAGCGAGTGTAACTAATTTCATTGTAGAGCCTGGTTCTCCTCGGTACCCTACCGCATAGTTGTAGTTTTCAACATAGCCGCCACTCCCATTTGAAGTCAGGTTGGCGATGGCTCGGATTTTTCCGGTGGCCACTTCCATAATAACGGCACAACCCCATTCAGCTTGATTATCGGCTAAAACATATTCGAGTGCACTCTCGGTGACATCTTGCACATTGACATCAATGGTTGTAATGATATCGTTGCCGTTTCTGGGCTCAATTTCGTTTTTATCGTTGAGCGGGATCCAGGTGCCTCCTGCGATGCGTTGCATGAGACGTTGCCCTTCTTGTCCTTGAAGCTCTTCGTTGAAGGCGGCTTCTAGGCCAATACTTTCCGCATTTTCTCGGTTATAGCCAATGGAACGGTGCGCCAGTTTGCCGAATGGCGTTTTCCGTGTACTGTGTTCAATCACGATTAAGCCGCCTTTGTACTGCCCACGCTCCCAGATTGGCCATTCTTTCATAGCCAACATGGTATTGTAGTTCACCCGGCGCTTCACCAAATGATAGCGCGCACCTTTGTACCAGGCCCGTGTGAGTTGTCGCTCATATTCGTTAGCACTCTTGTCTCGAAAAGTTGAAGCCAATTTCTGAGATAGCGCTTTCACATGATTCTCGAAATACTTTTCGTCAGCAACAAGTCCATCGGCCTTCATATCCATTCGAATTTCGAACGTCGGCAATGTTGTGGCCAGCATTCTACCATCGCTCGACATGATATTTCCTCGCTCAGCTTCAATAGAACGGAAACGCACGGAGAGGCTATCGGATTTAGACAGCCAATAATCGCCACGAACGGATTGAATGCGAAAGCCTTGCACGAGGATAGCCACCCCAAATACGGCTACAGCTAAGAAGACGAGGTAAATCCGAATTAATATGTCGCGTTTCACACTCACGGCTTCACTACGATTTTAATTGGGGGTTCGGTAAGTGGTTTCAATCCGAGCGGCTCGGCGGCTTTGGCCACCTCGCTTTGTTTGCTTCGATACATGAGGTCACTTTTGGACGTCATGTAGCGCCAGCGCAACTCCTTTATTTCTTTGCGGGTTTGTTCCATTTCCCGCTCCAGTTTAATATGGTAATGTGAGTTCGCAATGTAGACCAATGCCAGCAAGGTGAGCATTAGTAAAAAGGGAAGGTTTCGTATGATTCGCTCGGCGGTGAGCCACTTGCCTCCTTGCTCTAAGGTGGTTGTTGTGTGCTCGTACTTCGCTTTTTCTTGGTTCATTGTTATTCGTCTGCAATGCGTTCCGCTATGCGCAGCTTTGCACTGCGGGAGCGGGGATTAATTTTCATTTCGTCGTCGCTAGGAATAATGGGTTTTTTGGTAATGGCTTTGAGTGGGGTATAGAAATTCCCGTAGAGGTCTTTTTCTACGTTCCCATCGAAGGTGCCGGTCTTCATATAATTTTTGACCAATCGGTCTTCTAGGGAATGGAAGCTGATCACCGAAAGCCGTCCATTTGGCTTAAGCACTTGTTGCGCTTGTTCGAGTAAATCTTTCAGCGCGCCCATTTCGTCGTTCACTTCAATGCGCAAGGCTTGGAAGAGTTGCGCATAGTAGCGCGCTTTGTTGCCTTTCACAATCGAATCGACTGCTGCTTTAAGTTGCCCGGTGGTTTCCAACTTCGCTCCATTTCTGGCTTGAACAATGGTTTGCGCCAATGTTTTAGAGTTTCTAATTTCTCCATAGAGCTGGAAGACGGTTTGGAGCTGTTGTGCCGAGTAGGTATTCACCACGTCTTCGGCGGTGGTTTTGGCGTGTTGGGCCATTCTCATGTCGAGCGGTGCATCAAAACGCGCGGCGAAGCCGCGCGTCTCCGAGTCTAACTGAAACGAAGACATCCCCAAATCAGCCAAAACACCATCTACTTTTTTAAAGCCATGAAATCGAAGAAAACGTTTTAAGTGTCGGAAATTCTCATTCACAAACACCAATCTTTCATCATTTGGAAGTCGGTCTTTCGCCGCCTCATCTTGATCGAAAGCAATTACGGTACCCCTTACCCCTAAGCGGTTCAATAGTTCTTGCGTATGCCCTCCTCCACCGAAGGTCACATCAACGTAAACGCCATCTTCTTTCAGGTTTAATCCATCAATACTAGCATGTAAAAGAACAGGTACGTGGCTCATCAGTCCACATCATTTGGTTCATCGTTCATCACCTCATCGGCCAAATCCGCATAGATATCTGGATCTACACTCAACACTTCTTCATAGCGCGTCTTATCCCAGATCTCAATCTTATTTGTATGCCCAAACAAGACCACTTCTTTCGTAATGCCAGCATAAGTCAACAATTGCTTCGGAAGCAAGAGTCGATCGGTTTTATCGCCCACCATTTCTGAAGCCCCTCTAAAAAAGTAGCGCACAAACTCTCTATTCTTCTTTCGGAAGGTGTTGAGCTTATTCACCTTGGCACTCACTTTTTCCCATTCACTCTGCGGATACATGACCAAACATTTCTCGAAGCCTCTATTCACCACGAAACGTAAGTCAGGCGTAGCCCCTAATTGGCGCTTCAGCACTGCCGGAAGCTTAAATCGCCCCTTTGCATCTAACCGTATTTCAAATTCTCCGAGAAAGTTCATTTTATTCCACTTTGAACTAAATTCTACGCTAATGTACCCATTTCTTACCACATTATCCCACTTTCTACCACAAGTATATTTTTAAAAGTTTTCCACAAGGGTCAATGATGGCGTGGTAATGCGGTGTTTAGAAGCCATTGTGGGCGATTTTTTTGACCGAACGGTCTTATGCCTAATTCGAATTAAGAATGGAGAATTAAGATTTAGGAATTAGCTTTAGCAAGTGTTTAAACAGTTGAAATACTGGTTCAAGAAGACCTTTCTCGGCTTCAAATTCGATTCGTCGGAGTATTGGGAAGAACGCTATAAACAAGGCGGTAACTCTGGAGCGGGTTCTTACAATGAATTAGCCCAGTTTAAAGCAGATACGATCAACCAATTCATCAAACACCATGACATAAAAAGCGTCTTAGAATTGGGCTGTGGCGACGGGAACCAATTGGCCTTGTTTGAAGTTCAGAGATACATTGGTGTAGACGTTTCAAAGACAGTGATTGAGACGTGCAAAGGACTCTTTGCCAGTGACACTTCTAAATCGTTTTATGAATACGAGTCGTATTACCGAACGGCACGAGAACCTGTAGATCTGACGCTTTCATTGGATGTGCTTTACCACCTTACTGATGAACATATGTATTTGGAATACTTAAATCGGCTGATGGCCAGTTCTAAAAAATATGTGCTCATCTATTCCAGTAATCATAAGAGTCAGCCTTGGGAAACAGCCACACATATTCGGCACCATCATTTTACGAAAGACATCAGCATACACTTTTCAGAATGGGAGCTAAAACATAGAATAAAGAACCCTTTTCCGCACACAGAATTTGGAAACGAGAGAGGCAGCGTAGCTGATTTTTATTGGTGGGAGAAGGTGGCACAATAAGAAATTTGGAATACTGAATAGACTTAGCTGAGGAATGTATCTTTAATATATGAAAGCCTGCATTTTTCTCATTTTTACGAGTCTCGGTATCCTAGTTGGTTGTACATCCAAATCTAACAAGGACACAGAGTCAGCTAACACCTCTTCTATTGAAGCTGCAAAATCTTCGATTTTGCAAACCTTGAACGCGGAAACAGCTGCCGCTTTTAATCGAGACTACGAAGCCTGGAAAACCTTCTGGGTGCACGAAGATTTCGTGTCCAAAACGTACATCAACTTTACAGATAGTACTTCTACTGAAACCTTAGGCTGGGAAGAAGTTGATGATTTTGTTCGCTCCTACATTGAGGCACACCCAGAACCCGATCCTTTACCCGAAGCGCTGAAGGATATTGACATTCGTCTCTATGGAAATGCTGCTTGGGTGAGCTACACACAAGAAGAAGTGCGCGGCACAAAAAGAGAAACGCGCTTAATGGAAAAAGAAGACCGCAAATGGAAAATTGCAGGCATGCATACTACGATTTACCCACCTTCCACAACGAACAATTAAAAAACTCCCATGAAACTAAATGCAGGAATCATTACTGAAAAACTAGAAGAAAGCAAGGCATTCTACACAGAGGTCTTGAATTTTGGAATCACCTTCGAAAATGAGTTCTATGTTTTACTTCATACGCCAAACAAGGCTTTTGAGCTGAGCTTTTTACTACCCAATCATCCCAGCCAAAACGCTTTATTCCACGAAGCCTATGCAGGCAAGGGCATGTTCATTACCATTGAAGTGGAAGATGTAGATGCCCATTATGAAGCGGTAAAAGCGAAAGATTTCCCGATTGCCATTGAGTTACGCGACGAGCCCTGGGGTGATCGTCACTTTGCTGTAGTAGACCCAAACGGTATTGGTGTTGACATTGTGACCTATACTGCCCCTACTGCCGATTAATCGCTTATTGCAGCAATACCTGGCAGTTCTTTTCCTTCAAAGAGTTCGAGCAAGGCGCCACCACCTGTACTTACGTGACTGACCTTATCGCCGTAGCCGAGTTGATTCACAGCAGCGGCGGAATCTCCGCCGCCAATCAGGCTATATGCACCATTACTCGTCGCTTCAGCCACAGCAGCTGCAACAGCATTGGTACCATGAGCGAAGGCTTCAAATTCGAAAACGCCCATAGGTCCGTTCCAAAGAATCGTGCCTGCACCTAGAGCAACAGCCGTGAAGCGTTCAATGGTTCTCCAACCAATATCTAAGCCTTGCCAGCTGTCAGGAATTTCGTTCGTGGCCACGGTATCTGTATCGGCATCTGGGGCAAAATCGTTAGCAATTTTTGTATCGACCGGCAAATGAATTTCTGTGCCAGCCGCTTTTGCTTTCTCGAGTAATTCGAGGGCGAGTGGCATTTTATCGTCTTCACAAATGGATTTGCCGATGTGTCCGCCCATAGCTTTTACAAAGGTATAGGCCATTCCACCTCCAATGATGATGGCATCGGCTTTCCCAATGAGATTTTCGAGGATTAAGATTTTATCGGACACTTTTGCACCACCAGTAATGGCTACAAAAGGGCGTTTCGGATCATACAATACTTTCGAAGCAGCTTCCACTTCAGAAGCCATTAAGTAGCCGAAAGCCGTTTTTTCTTTAGGGAAAAATTTCGCAACGATAGCGGTGGATGCATGGGCTCTATGAGCAGTTCCGAAGGCGTCGTTGACGTAAACATCCCCGTGTTGGGCTAATTTTTCCGCAAAGCCGGCTTCGCCGGCTTTTTCTTCGCTGTAAAAACGAAGATTATTCAATAGTAATACTTCACCTGGCTGCAAGTTCGAAGATATCGCAAAGGCTTCTTCACCAATACAATCATCGGCAAATTGAACATCTGTACCCAAAGCCTTACTTACGGCATCAACAATATGCTCTAACGAGTACTTATGCTCTGGCCCAGATTTCGGACGTCCAAGGTGCGACATCAATACTAAGGCACCACCGTCGTTGAGAATTTTCTTCAACGAGGGCGCAGCACGAGTAATGCGGGTGGTATCGGTAATGTCGAACGAATCGTTGAGCGGCACATTAAAATCAACGCGCACAAGTGCGCGTTGATTTGCAAAGTCTATACTATCGATGGTTCTCATTATAGTTTACCGATTTTTTCCATTAAATCAGCTAAACGAGAAGAATATCCCATTTCATTATCGTACCATCCAACTACTTTCACCGTATTTCCATCCATCACCATCGTTAATGGCGCGTCGAAAATATTGGAGTATTCGTTGCCGATGATATCTGAAGAAACGATCGGATCTTCGTTGTACTGAAGAATGCCTTTCAAAGCACCTTCAGAAGCTGCTTTAAACGCGGCGTTAACCGCCTCCACAGTAGTATCTTTCTTTAAAACTACCGTAAAATCGGTGATCGAACCAGTAATTGTAGGCACACGCATGGCCATACCATCTAATTTCCCTTTTAAATGCGGCAGTACTTTAGTTACGGCAATGGCAGCACCTGTAGTAGTAGGTACAATATTTTGAGCCGCAGCACGTGCTCTTCTCAAGTCGCTATGTGGCGCATCTTGGATACGTTGATCAGCGGTATAAGCGTGCACAGTTGTCATTAAACCACTTTCAATTCCAAATGTGTCATCTAATACTTTCACCATTGGTGCCAAGCAATTCGTTGTACAAGAGGCATTTGAGAGGATTTCGTCTGATGCAGTAAGTTGATCGTCATTCACACCAAGTACGATGGTTTTGATATCGCCTTTTGCAGGTGCAGAAATCACTACTTTCCGAGCGCCGGCTTCGATGTGTTTGCCTGCACCTTCTCGGTTTCTAAACACGCCTGTACTTTCCAAAACGACATCAACGCCAAGTTCGGCCCAAGGCAAGTTCGATGGATCCCGCTCGGTGTAGGCATTGATTTTTGTTCCATTGATATATAAGAATGCATCATCGGCTTTCACTTCGCCTGGATAAGCACCTTGTGCAGTATCATACTTAAATAAGTGCGCTAACGTTTTGTTGTCAGTTAGGTCGTTAATCGCTACTACTTCGATGCCTGATTTTTCAAGAAATCGTCTGGTAGCAAGTCTTCCAATTCTTCCGAAACCATTAATGGCTACTCGCATGATTGATTATTTTTAGAGTTATAAAAATTCGTGTAATAATAACACTTTCTATAAAATTTAATTCCCTTTGAATTCGGGCTTTCGCTTTTCTAGGAAGGCGTTGGTGCCTTCTTTAAAGTCGTTGGTATCAAAGCAATGGGCAAAGCCTTTAATTTCTTCTTCAAAGCCGTTGGCCTTGGTATCGAAATAGGCGTTAACTGCTTCGATGGTTTTGGCAATAGCTACTGGGCCTTTGCTGAGGATTTTATTCATCATTTCGAAGGCGGTATCCATGAGTGTTTCTTGCTCAACGACTTGGTTCACGAGTCCAAGCCGATGTGCATCAGGTGCAGAAAGCATATCGCCTGTAAGTAAGATTTCCATGGCTTTTCCTTTTCCGATGAGCTGAACGAGGCGTTGTGTGCCACCGTAGCCAGGGATGAGCCCGAGTGATGCTTCGGGCTGGCCGAATTTCGCATTTGCGGAGCAAATGCGAAGATGGCAAGCCATGGCGAGTTCTAAACCCCCACCGAGCGCAAAACCGTTAATTGCCGCGATTACTGGCTTGGCAGAGTTTTCAATTTCATTGAAAACTTCATGCCCACGTCTCGCCATTAATGCCGCTTCGTCACCAGAATAATTTGCAAACTCAGAAATATCTGCTCCAGCAGCAAACGCTTTCTCTCCAGCACCAGTAATAATTAAACCTCTACAATCTGCTTCAAAATTCAATTTATGCACCACTTCGCCCAACTCACTTACTAAAGAACGATTCAGTGCATTCAACTTCGAAGCACGATTTAACGTTACAACTAATACTCCATCTCTATTCTCCCAAATAATCTGCTCTCCCATCTATTTCTTCTCCTTTCGGTCTTTTAATTTTTTATCGTCTACATTATCATTCAAGAACGCGTTCAGCTCTTCAGAACTTTTATTCATTTTAATTTCACCGAACTCATTCACCTTAATATCCAAGCCTTCCAAGTCCTTATGCACACTTGCCTTATCTTTCTTCTTTGATTTCATCAGTATTTTTAACAAAAGTATCATTTTAGAAAATCCCAAAAACTGATTTTGAATTATTTCTCACACTATCACATTTTAGACAATCAAGAAAGTCCTTTTTTAACGCTAGGCGCTATCCTTCCAGATTTAGCAAGAGACGCCAAACCGCAATACGAAAGCCTTTTTGAGGTGAAGTTACCCGTCGGAAATAACCGAGATCTTCAAGTTGGCATCTGGTCGCATATCGAATCCGATAAATACTTTCACAATGGTGACTTCTTTAAGACAACTACCAAAGAAATCAGTGCTATCATAAGAGGTTCTGAAGAAGTCAGCCTAACGAAATACACCTATTTTCTCGCTCACATTCTGTTGGAACTAATAATCGATCACCTACTCATTCTAAAAAACCCGGAGCAATTAGTAAGGTTCTATCAACTTATCAGTCAAACCAATGATGCGGAAATTGCATCTTTTATAAGAGAACATCTCCCTCAATATGATGTGGAGTTTTTTTTATCAAAAAAGGAACAATTTTTGAAGAAACAGTTCCTAAGGGACTATAGTGATACAACTACTTTAGTAAATGTGTCGTACCATATATTGAGAAAGGTAGGTATTCATTTGCTACGAGAAGAAGAGAAAGCAGGGTTAAAGCAATTAATTACCAACAGAATAATACCTTATATTTTACCTTTGTACGAAGATCACTTATCTGCTCTAAAATCGAGATTATGGGGAAAAAGCTTGTACTCGTCTCAAGCCTAGTAGTATTATCCGTGTTAAGTTACGGCCAGGAGTTTAGGAAATACGTTAATAGTTTCTTATACAATCCGGTCGATGCTAAAGGCCAAGCTATGTCTGGTGCCATGGCTGGTTCTTCCGACGATGTGTTTGCCAGTTATTGGAATCCGGCAGGATTGGCTGGAATTGATTCCACCAAAACACATATTGGCTTCATGCATGTCTTTGACGGCCTTTATAACTACGATGTGGCGGCTTTAGCTTTTCCAATGAAAGACAAACAAGTATTGGGTATTACAGGAATTCGATATGGAGTGGATGGAATCCCAAACACGCTAGATTTCGTAGATGCTAGTGGAAATATTAATCCGAATGGGATTGAATCTTTTTCCGTTGCCGATTATGCTGGACTTATCTCTTATTCAAAATTCAGCAAAAACGAACGTTTAAGTATCGGGGGAAATGTAAAAATCATTCATAGAAGCGCTGGGGATTTTGCAAAAGCCTGGGGAGGCGGACTAGATTTAGGAGCGAAGTATCGTTCCGAAAATGGGCAGTGGATTACGGCAGCTACCTTGAAAGATGTACTTGGAACGTACACTTCTTGGAGCTTCTCATTCTCCGATGAAGATATTGCCACATTTGCAGAAACTGATAATGACATCCCTGAAAGTGGCAGCATAGAAGCAACCACTCCTACTCTTGTCTTAGGATCTCGCAGACAATTCCAAGCTGGAAAATTTTCCATTGCACCAGAATTAAACTTAGACTTCACTTTCGACGGCCAACGAAATACCTTAGTAGGCTTTGACCCAGTGAGTATTGATCCGCACATGGGCATCGAAGTAGGCTACGACCAAACCATCTTCTTAAGAGGTGGAATAGGGAACATTCAAGAAATAACCGATCTAGATTCATTTGAAAAACGATGGGATATTCAACCATCGGGTGGCGCAGGGATTAAACTCAGTGGCTTTGAACTAGATTACGCACTTACTCAATACGATTTCCGTCAGGACATCACGCATTTAGTTACGTTAAAGCTAGGTTTAGCAAAACCTGTAAAAGAAAATAGATAACATGAAAACGCTCTGGAAACTCCTTTTCATACTTTGTTTCCCAATGGGTATGTTGGCACAATATCCTGGAAATGCCAACGATTGGGTTGAGTTTGATAAGACTTACTATAAGATTGCGATTCAAGAAGATGGCTTGTATCGAATTACTGCGCAAGAGCTTATTAGTGCAGGACTACCTTCAGCGGATCTAACTGGGGCTGCAGTGAAGTTATTTCGAAACGGTGAAGAAGTACCTGTCTATGTAAGCGACATGGGGCCATTAAGCGGGTCGGACTTCATTGAGTTTAGAGCCTTCAAAAACGACGGCTCTGCCGATACAGGCTTGTATGAAGATCCTGACTTTCAGCCTTCTACAGCAAAAAGTTTGTTTTCTGAAACAGCTATTTACTTCTTAACACTTTCTCCTGGAACTGCCAATCTCCGAATCATTGATATCAATAACGACATCACTAGTCCGCCAGCTAAGGAAACCTATTTTATGGAAGAAGTTGCTGTCACATACGATGACGTGGTGCAGTTGGGAACGCCTTATCCAGTTGGTGGAGTGAGTTTGTACAGTTCTACTTTTGAGGAAGCTGAAGGCTTTGTTAGTGGAAGCTTTTCTGGCACATCAAATATTCCGATTGAAACCCCTGATGTTGTTCAAGGAACTGGAGAATCTGCAACGCTAAGTGCAAAATTCACCTATTTCAGATTGGTGGAGACTAATTTGAGTCTTACCCCAAGCTTTGCCTTAGGCAGCTCTGCTGAAAGTACGTATAACTGGACTGGAGGTTTTGGATTTAATACTTTCCAAGATGACTTTCCTTCTTCTGTTCTTTCAGACGGGGAAACCAACCTAACTTTCCGAACCAACACTACTAGTGGTAGACGATTTCGTTTTGGTGAAATTTCCTTGAGGTATCCAAGAGGCTTTAGTTTCTCGAACCAGGTAGAAGCCGATTTCACCTTGAATGCAGCTGGAGAAAAGTATTATGAGATAGACAATATGCAAAGTGGGTCTGGAACAAGTATTATTTACGATGAGAGCTCTAATGAGCGCATACAATTGAACAACGGATCTGGTATTCGTTTTAAGACATCTACCAACTCTACTTCGAATACTATTTATATTTCAAATGAAGTAAAGAGTGTTAGTCTTCCCATTGAGTCGACCACCTTTACGGACTATGCTGGCTTGGGTGCGAACTTATTTGTGATCTATCACCCATCACTTGAATCACCAATTGATGGTGAAAATCAAGTAGACCGATATATTGAATATAGGGAAAGTAGTGACGGAGGTAGCTTTACCGTTGCTAAGGTAAACATAGAAGATGCTTATGATCAATATGCTTATGGTATTGAATACCATTGCGGAGCGTTAAAGAATCTCTTTTTAGAGTTGAACGACAATGGCGTGGATCCAGAGCATATTTTTATTATTGGTAAAGGGCATGAATACATTGAGCTTCATTCCGATGACCCTCAATTACAGACCATGCTCATTCCACCTTTTGGCTTGCCTGGTTCGGATAACTTATATGTAACGGATTATCATGAAAATTTGATTCGAACTTCTATTGGTCGTGTGGCGACAAAAACTGCATCTGACCTAAAGATCTACGTAGATAAAATCGTAGAATATGAAGCGACTCAGCAGGACACTTCGGATCCGGTACAAACCAAGGATAAAATTTGGATGAAAGAAGCGCTCCACCTGGGAGGTGGAGCGAATTCATCGCAACAGAATTTGTTTAGAGGGTATTTGAACGACTATAAAAGCATCATCGAACAAGACAACTATGGTGCAAAAGTGACATCGGTCTTCAAAACCAGTACAGATCCTGTACAAATAGCAGAATCGGTAGTGATTGACTCGTTGATTGATCGAGGTATTTCAATTGTGACTTTCTTTGGTCATGCCGCTGCTAATGTGTTTGAGTTTAATTTGAGAGATCCGGCGAATTATGAAAATGAAGGGAAGTATCCGGTTATCTTGACGAATGGTTGTTTAATTGGAAACCTATACAACACCCAAAATACGTTGAGTGAGGACTTTGTATTAGAACCAAACAAAGGATCTATTGCATTTATGGGCCCAATTCAATTTGGTGTAGCTCAGGGAATGCGTGCGTATTCGGAATCGTTTTATGAAAATTTCGTGGAAGATTTTTACGACGATGCTATTGGAACAAATATTCGACGAGCGATCAACGAAAGCACGAATAATGGTACGTCTACGAATTTAGTTGCGCGGTTAACCGCGCAACAAATGATCTATCACGGCGATCCGGTGATTAAACTAAATCCACACGCCAAGCCCGATTATTTAATCGAAACCGACGACTTTGCCTTAAGTCCAAACGTAGTAACCGCAGATGATGTGACCTTCGATGTGAATTTAACCATCACCAATATTGGAAAGGCAGTAGACGAACAAGTAGTGGTCAACTTAACTCGAATCTACCCTGATGGAACCGAAATTGTGTATTCAGAAACGGTGGGTCCGATCTTATACAACCAAGAGGTAACCTTTACCTTAGAAACAGATCCTATTGCCGCTGCAGGGTTAAACAACTTCCGTGTAGAGATTGATCCGCTTACAGAACTAGATGAAATCACAGTAGCCAACAATATTTTAGATGGCATTAGTACGAATATCGTTTCAAATACGGTTACCCCTGCTTTCCCATACGAATTTGGTATTTCTTCTGATGACAACTTGACCTTAAAGGCTTCCTCCGTTCAATTCTATGAAACAGATCAAACCTTCTTATTCGAAATAGATACTACAGCCAATTTTGACAGTCCATTCAAACAAACTGGTTCTTATGTTGGAACGGGTGGCGTGGTGAGCTGGACACCTTCCATTTCTTATGAAAATGAACGCGTGTATTACTGGCGAACACGTGTAGAAGATGACAATTCAATTTGGCGTTCGAGCTCTTTCGTTCATTTAGATAATACCGACAATAACGGTTGGAATCAATCGCATTATTACCAGTTTTTAGAAAACAACTTTGCTTCCTACCAAGTAGATGATAGTCGTGACTTCCAGTTCGCAGACAACAACAGAAACATTACGGTAACTACGGGAATTTTCCCAGAGATTCCGTATAATCAAATGGCGTATTATTTGGATGGCGACCTTCGATTTAAATATACTTGTGCCGTTGAGTTTGCCGTCGCCGTATTTGATGAGAACTCTGGAATTCCGTGGGAAAACGTTCCGGTGTCTAACCGCGTAGGTTTATATGAAAGTAACTTGTGTAAGAACAGCCCTATGGAAGCTTTCTTATATAGAGCTAATACTGCCGAAGATCGACAGAAGCTGATGAATATGTTGGATCAGATTCCCGATGGAAAATATGTACTTATCTTCTCTCAACTTGCGCCAAATCCAATAGAATATGATTGGGCCAGCGATGCGGGAACCACATTATTCGACAAGCTAGAGGCTTCAGAATATGGCGCTACTGGGATACGAGATCTTGCAGATGAAGCAGCATATATGCTTTTCACTAAAAAGAATGACCCTTCATTTACGCCAATTGAACGAGTTGGAGTAGACAATACCACTGTGATCGATGAAGTGATCTCCCTAACAGGTGTATGGAGCTTTGGAAATATGACTCCGGCAGATATTGGTCCGGCCATTAACTGGGATGGCTTTGAATGGGAATGGAATAGTAGTCTAGACAACGATCCGGTGGGCGATGTCTATAACGTAGATATTTTCGGTGTTGGATTTGATGGTGCAACCACATTATTATTTGATGACGTCAACACGCCAACGGTTGATCTAAGTGGCGTTGATGCAAATCAGTATCCGTTCCTTCGTCTTCGACTCAATGCTCAAGATGCGGTGAACTTCACCTCGCCACAATTGGTGAAATGGCGTGTCTTATTCGATAAAGCGCCGGAGTTAGCGATTACGAATTTGAGATTGGTGGACAATGAAGGATCAGCGGTTTATCCTAGAGGAAAAGATTTAAAGATTCGATACGATATTGAAAATATTAGTGATGAAGACATGACTCCTGTGCTGGTGGATTACACAAATACATATGGCGATCAAGATCGGGTAACTCTAGATGAACGCTATGCTGAATTGCCTGCTGGGGCAAGCATTTCGGTTGAATATGATTTCAGCACGAATTGTGAGTGTTCTTATGGTAAGAACTCGATGTTAATTGATGTGAACCCAAATAATGATCAGCTTGAACAATACCACTTCAACAATGTAGGCTTAATTCAATATCAAGTATTGCGTGACAATGCAAATCCGTATTTGGATGTGACATTTGACGGCATTCATATTATTGATGGTGATTTGGTTGCTGAACAGCCTTCCATCTTAATTACTTTGACGGATGAGAATGACTACTTAGCATTAGATCAGCCTGAAGACTTTAAGATTTTAGTCCAAGAACCAAATGTAGATACGTTGACGACGTATACGGTGTTAGACAACCCTGATGTGGTTCAATTCTACCCTGCTGATGCGAATAACTTAAGTGATTTGAACAAAGCCACGATTGAGTTTAGTCCATCGTTTATACCTGGCGAGCACATTATGATTGTTCAAGGGAAAGATATTAGTGAGAACAATGCGGGGTCGAACGATTACAAAGTATCGTTTGAAGTCACCGGAGAGGATATTATTACTCGTGTAATCAATTATCCAAATCCGTTTAGTTCGAGAACGGAATTCATCGCCAACATAGTTGGCGATGCACCCGATCAAGTCTTGATCCAAATTTTCTCGCAGAATGGACGAGTCATTAAGGAAATTCAGAGCACACCAGACCAAATCAGCGTGTCGGAAGGGAATAACTTCTACAAGTTAGCCGAATGGAATGGTGAAGACGATTATGGTGATCCTGTAGGGAATGGACTGTATTTCTACAAAGTGACCTTAAAGCGGAATGGAGAGATCATCCAACCTGCGGAAGATGATCGCTACGACGAGTACTTCTATAACGGATTAGGGAAGTTGTATATCGTCCGATAATTTTTTCAATAGGAATAGAAACCCCCTTGCCTTTGGCAAGGGGGTTTTTCGTCGAACCAATCTCATCTGCTTATTGTTCCAATACCTTTCCCTGTTGAATCCGATTGATGTACTTACCCAACATATCAAATTCAATATTCACAGCTTGACCTTCTTTTAACGCATGAAATGTCGTATGCTCATAAGTGTAAGGAATAATCGCTACTTGAAAATGACTAACGGTTAATTCAGCAATCGTCAAACTCACGCCATTTAAGCACACCGAGCCTTTAGGAATCAAATAGTTGAACCACTCCTTAGCGTACGCAAAGGTGAAATACCAACTCCCTCCCACTTCTTCTACGGAAGTACAAGTTACCATAGCATCTACATGTCCTTGTACGATATGCCCATCTAAGCGTTGTTGCAATGATACAGAGCGTTCCAAATTCACCCGATCACCGACCTGCCAGCTTCCTAAATTCGTTTTCTTTAACGTTTCCTCAATAGCAACCACATCATAAGCTTCACCTTCAATAGCTACCACCGTTAAACAAACGCCGTTGTGCGCTAAGCTCTGATCGATTTTTAACACCCCTGTAAACGAACAAGTTATTGTAAACACTCGGTTACTCCCGTCTTCACGAATTGCCACAATTTCTCCTAACGCCTCTACAATTCCTGTGAACATGTATTATTTATTTTAATTATATTTAGATCGTGGATGCCCAAAATCGCATTAAAAATATTAAAAGC
>JAHQVX010000021.1 GCA_019634125.1 Saprospiraceae bacterium | reverse complement strand
GTATGGCAAGAAGGTCTATTAAGTTTTTATGAACTGCTTTTCAACTTCCTGCAAAGCGTTTAACTTGGCTTAAAATTCCCAAATGAGAACATTATTCCTGAGTTCCCTTATACTCTTCTTAGCTTCTTGTGGAACTAAAGCACCAACTACTTCTGTTCCCGACACGTTTGTAACCATTAATGATGGTTTGGTTTCTGGCCCAATGGTGGGTTATAGCACGATGCGCGAAGTGGTGGTATGGGTGCAGACCGAAAAAGAAATGGGCTTGAACTTAAAGTATTTAGATGAAGAAGGGAATACATATATTTCGGACGTTCGACGTACCGACCCAAGTGCTGGCTACACTGCCAAATTGGTTGCAGATGAAGTTTTGCCAGGAAAGAACTATACCTATCAAGTCTGGAATGGCGGCGAAGTACTTGGCGAAGGCACTTTTCAATCTCAACCGTTATGGCAGTGGAGAAATGATCCTCCTCCATTTAAATTCGCGATGGGTAGTTGTACATATATCAACGAACCTGATTTTGATCGGCCTGGAAAGCCCTACGGCGGCGACTACGAAATTTTTGAAGCAATAGCTCAAGAAGAATCGGATTTTATGCTTTGGTTGGGGGATAATACCTACCTACGAGAAGCAGATTGGAACTCAAAAACAGGAATTTATCACCGATATACCCATACGCGTTCTATTCCTGAGCTGAAAGAACTGTTGGCAAATGCGCATCATTACGCTATTTGGGACGACCATGAATTTGGACCAAACAATAGTGATCGATCTTACCATCTTAAAGACATCACGTTGAAGGCTTTTAATGATTTCTGGGCTAACCCGTCTTCCGGGATCAATGGAAAACCGGGCATTACTACTAAGTTTCAATGGAATGATTGTGAGTTCTTCTTATTAGATAATCGGTATTACAGGACTTCTGCGGAGCGAAAAACAGGCGAACAGTTTATTCTAGGGCAGGAACAAGTGGATTGGCTGATCGACAACTTGGTGAATAGTAATGCCAGTTTTAAGTTCGTTCTTGTGGGTGGGCAATTCCTCAACAGTGCTGCACTCTATGAAAATCATGCTGTATTTGCGCAAGAGCGGCAATCTATCCTCGATTATTTCAAAGTGGAGCAGTTAGATAATGTGATCTTCTTGACCGGTGATCGCCATCATTCGGAGCTAAGCATTTTTGAAGAAGTGGGCTACCCGGTGATTTATGACTTTACGGTTTCTCCACTTACTTCTGGGAGTCATGATGCACGTGACGAAGGCAATAAGTATCAACTGGAAGGTAGTTTCGTGCATCAGAGAAATTATGGCACAATTGAAGTAACCGGAAAATGGCGACAGCGTCAAGCACATTTAAAGTTGTTTGATAAGGACGGAGAGCAACTTTGGGAGTATGTGATTGAACAAAAGTAGGCCAGAGGCCTACAGGTAGCCCGCCCGAAGCTGGAGCTTCGAGCGATTTTTATCCTGCAATGTCGGTTAGTACTTAAAACTCCACCTTCGTGCCTTTCAAGATCGATTGGATCTCCTTAACGATTTCCGGATTCGGTACTGCTTTATTATCCAAGACGGCCAACACAAAATTCTCGGCGAGAATTTCTTCCGGATCTATAATATATTCTGTATTCCTTCCTGCTTGCTCTACTAAGCCTTTAATGAAGTTGCGAAGTTCAAATACCATCGCTTTATCTGGATTGTCTGGATCGGTTTTCGCGACCCAAGTTCCATCTTTTTCCTCTAGTTCTACAAAACCGATTTTCAAGTAATCGAAGAAGCTGCCTTTTTCATACTTTTCATCCGAATAGATAATCATACCCGCCTTTCGGTACTTGCCGCGATTATCGGCAATATTGATATAGCTGTCTAAGATCGGCGCATCTGGATTACTGATAATAAAGTCAGCGGTTTTCTTCGGCAGTTCAATTTCGTTTACAACGGTGAAGCCGATGACATTGTATAAGCTTTGTCTTAGTTCTGGATTGAACCTAGAAATAATGTGAAACAATTCATGAAGCATGAAGTCTTTCACATCTTTGGCTGAGTCTTTCGCTCTACTTTGACCCACAACTATGTACGCTCCGCGGGTATAACCAGCAGCTCCGCCTTCTTCATCTGCAGTCGTTTTTACGAGGTAAATCGTTTTAGGAAGATTGAATTTCACACCAATGGCTGCATCTAACGCTTCTTCCAATTCTTCCAATACTTCGGTATAACGTTCAATTTCTTTTGCTTTCCATTCCAAGACTTCTCCTTTCGCATGTGCTAAGTAATCTTCTTCAATTGCACCAGGTTTGCCGGTTTTACTGGCAAAATCGAATTTAGAAAGCCCCTGTGTGTACACATCACTTTTGCCGATGAGTTCTTGCCCTTTTTCTAAGGAAGCAAATTCTACCCGCTCCGGTAATTTGATCTTAGAAGCTTTAATCGTTGAACTTGTAATTAAAAAAGCAGTAAGCAGTACTAGATATTTCATGTTGTTATGTTCTTAAATTCCCCAAATTTCCTGTTGTCTTCGCTGTTTTTACACAGGATCTACATTTATATTGACTTTCAATTGTTTTAAGCCTTTCAAACTTTTTACTTCGTCAATACAATGTAGTAACGTTTTTTTTGTGGAAATGATTTCATCGCTTTTGCGTTGCATTAAAATAATGAGTTCTTTAAGGTAATAATTATTGATTCTACCAATCATTGGATCTGCTGGTCCTTTAATGCGTTGGGGAATAGATTGTCGAAGCAAATGCCCGAGTTGATATGCCGCTTCCTCACATTTTTTTCGGTCTCGATGTTTGAGGACCAACTTGATCATTCGGTAGAAAGGTGGGTACTGGAATTCTTTTCGTTCGGCGATAGCTGCCTGATAGAAGCCTTTATAGTCGTGGTCTAAGATGTATTTTAATACTGGATAGCGTTCATCTCGAACTTGAATGATGACTTTACCTTCTTTTTCTTTTCGTCCTGCCCGGCCGCTTACTTGTTCCATAAGTGTAAAGGCACGTTCTTGGGCTCTAAAATCGGGGAAATTAATAAGGGCATCGGCATCCATGACGCCTACCAGGCTAACGTTATCAAAGTCGAGCCCCTTGGTGACCATTTGAGTACCTACTAATACTTCAATATCTCGATTTTCGAATTGGTCAATAATTTTCTGATGGCCATATTTGTTTCGAGTAGTATCGTAATCCATTCTACTGATAGCAGCTTTCGGAAGAAAGATGCTGAGTTCTTCTTCTATGCGTTCTGTACCCAGGCCAATCATTACGAGTTCATCATGTCCGCAGACTTCGCACTTGCGTGGTGGTTGGTGTTTAAACCCACAGTAATGGCATTCTAGATTGTGCCGGTATTTATGATAGGTTAGGCTAACATCGCAATTCGGGCAACGAGGAATGTTTTTACACATAGTGCATTGCATGAAGCTGCTATAGCCTCGGCGGTTACGGAAAAGAATGGCTTGCTCTTTTTTGTCGAGGATGGATTTTAGTTCATCGATCAACGCTTTAGAAAACTTCTTGTAATTATTGCCCGGAATATTTTGCTTGTACAGGTTAACGATATGGATTTTCGGTAAGGTCGCCTCTCCATATCGAGAGAACAATTCTACCAAGGCATAGCGATTATTTTGAGCGTTGTAATAGCTTTCGAAGGATGGCGTTGCTGACCCAAGTAAGACCTTGGCTTGGAACTGTTTGGCGACTACAATAGCCATGTCCCTAGCGTTATACCTAGGGGCTGGATCGTATTGTTTATAGCTGGCATCGTGTTCCTCATCGATAACAATAAGGCCAAGGTTAACAAATGGGAGGAATGCCGCGCTTCGCGCGCCAAGCACGACCTTATAACTGCCATTTAGGGTCTTATTCCAGATTTCCACTCGCTCTGCATCGTTAAACTTGGAATGGTAGACGCCAACTTCGCTGCCAAAATGCTGTTTCAACTTGCGGATAATTTGAGTAGTTAAAGCAATTTCAGGCAGTAAATACAATACTTGTTTCCCTTGTTTAACTTGCTCTTCGATGAGCTTGACATAAATATGCGTTTTCCCACTTCCAGTAATCCCATGCAGCAAGCACACATCTTTCTGCGTAAATGCTTCTTGAATATTCGCATAGGCTATTTGTTGTTCCTCCGAAAGTTGAGTGCTATCATAAGCGCCGGTAGCGTCGTTAATTCGTCCGATTTCCTTTTGTTCCTCAAGAAGAATGCCTTTAGTTACGAGGGCTTTTAAGGAAGCTGCACTGGCCTGACCACGTTCGAGGAGTTCTTTTTTTCGAACCCAAGCTCGGCTGGTTCTATTCATGTCGAGATAGGCCAGAAGAATTTCTTGTTGCTTAGGTGCTTTATTGAGTTGGTCGAGTAGGGGGCGAAGGGCATCTTCTTCCTGGAAGTTATCGGCCAACTTTATAAAAGTGACGCGTTTCGGTTTGTAGCGTTCTTGAAGGGTTTCTTTTAGAACGATGACTTCTTTTGATAACATAGAAGACAGCAGCGGGTAGACCTGTTGTTTGCTGAGAATGGCTTGAACATCGCCAATGGTAATTTCCGATTGGTAGGATAGGGCTTCGAAGATGAGGAATTCATCATCGGTAAGTTGTTGGGTATCGAAGTCTTCGTTGGCTTTGAGAAGGATGGTGGTTTCGGAGGTGAGTCGTAACGCCGCCGGAACGGCGGCGTTCATCACTTCACCGGGGTGGGCGAGATAATACTGCTCTACCCATTCCCAAAGCTGCAACTGGTTTTTGGTGATGAGTGGACGTTCATCGAGCAGACTAATAATGGGTTTCGCAGCATAATTGGCTGGAGCTTCGTTGTGGAGGCGTTTGATAATGCCAGAATACCGTTTTCTTCGGCCAAATTCCACTTCTACGCGACAGCCCACTGCAACCGAAGGTTGCAGTGCAGAAGGAATAGAATACGTGAATGTGTTGGGTACAGAAACCGGAACAATTACCTCGCAAAATTGCATGCCGCCAAGTTAGGCATCTTCCGACTTCTTTTTCACATTGATGATCGGATGTCTTTCCACAGGTCGGCCATCAAAATGGTAACGATAAGTGGTTAAAACCTTACTTTTTTTCGTGTCGAGTTGCTCAGCGATATTGTTCATTTTCGGGTTGAAATCACCGATCCACATCAGCTCAATAAAATCATATTTACCCGGTTCGATCATCCATTTCTGACCCATAACTGCTAATCCCGCATCTACTCCCTTTCCTTGAAAATCAGGTACAATTCCGAAGATAATGGCAGACAGCGTACGAAAAGACTTTGTTATTTTAAGTCGCCAAAGGAATTGCAGCTTTTGAAACAGACCGAATTTCCCATTTAGGGGTTTAATGATTTCATTCAAATTCGGTATGCTTAAGAAAATACCAATTGGTCGCTCTTTGTGGTAGGCAAAGATGAGCGTATCTTCAATCATGATGGGTTTTAACGTTTTCATGATGGCGGCAGTTTGCTCTTTCCGCATGGGTTTAAAACCAGCATGTGCCTTTCCCCAAGCTTCGTTGTAAACTTGGCGAAAGTCTTCTGCATATTTGGCGAGATTGTTTTTCCGAGCGTGATCGAATGAAATATCTGGGTCTTTAATCAGCTTTTGATATGCTTTGTGGAACTTCTCTGGTGCGTGCTTAGATAAATCGTATCGGAATACATTTTGGTTGTAGTAATTTCCAAAACCGTAGTTCTCAAACAATTCTTGATAGTAAGGTGGGTTGTAGTTCATGCCATATTGCGCCGGTTCAAAACCTTGAACGAGGAGTCCCCACCATTTGTCTTGTTCGCCAAAATTGATGGGCCCATCCATACTTTCTTTGCCTTTGGTTTTGAGCCAAGCCTTGGCGGTGTTGAACAATAAATTTGCGGCTGATTGATCGTTGATGCATTCAAAAAAACCACAACCTCCGGTTGGGGTTTTGGTGTTGCGCTCAATTTTCGGATGTGTAAATGCCGCGATTCGCCCAATGAATTTTCCAGCACCGTCTTTAAGCAACCAACGTGTGACTTCACCTTCTCTAAACCATTTGTTTTTTTCTGGGTTGAACACATTCTCTACATCGTGATCCCACGGTCGAATGTAATTCGGGTCTGACTTATAAAGCGAGACAGGTAGTTCCAAAAAAGCTTTTCGGAGTTCCGGAGAATTGATTTCTACAACTTGCATTTGGCGAAGGTAGAAGGAAGAATCTAAAATGAAGAATTAAGTTATAGTCAAAACTTGGCCAACTTATCCTTCTTCAATCGTCTTCTTAACTCTGCCAACCTCTCCAGTTTCTAGCAGCACTTTTATTCCATGGGGATGTTGCGGGCTCTTGGTTAAGATCCGTTTCACAATACCTTCTGTGAGTTCTCCACTGCGTTGGTGGTGTTTCTGAACAATATGTACACGAATGCCAATTTGTATGTTCTTTCGAAATGTGCCTTCCATAGGGTAAAATTAGGTGATTATCCATTAGTTAAGCGTGCCATGCTTCGATAAGCTCAACTTGACACGAATAGACTAATACACTGTATCACCAATATCAATGAAAATCTAAATAAAAATCAAAATGGAAACGGACCAATGATTCACAATTTCACTGATTTACCGATTTACAAATTCACTAGTTCACCAATACACTACTAACCAACTGTATAAAGAGCTCTGCTCTGAAGACTATGAATGCTTGACTATGGACTTCAGTCCATAGCATTGCGAATGTACTGATTCACTAATTCACTAATTCACCAATACACTAATAACCAACTGCGAAGCAGACAAATCACCATCTGCGTAGCAGACTAACTATCCTACTCCTGCAGGCTCCAAGGCGGGGTGATTTTATTCATACGTGCATATGCGATCAATTGCCCTAAGTGCTCATTCAAATGGCCATTAGCAATGAAGAAAACTTTTCCTTTATTGTACTTTGTAGTATCGCCGGGAAAGGAAAATTCGTCCATCATCTTTTCGTCAGGAAAAGCCATGCCTGCTTCCTGAACGGCTGTAATAGATTCTTTAAGAAGTGTGATGATTTCTTTTTTACTCTTGCCATCTGCATTCATATTCATCAGATCCATGCCTGCGGGTGGTGGAACGTCTAACAGCATAGCCATAAAATAATTTCCTTGAGCGATATGAACGATAGATCCCCCAACTGAACGCACTTCGTCGTTTGGTGCCCAGTCGTATTTATCTTCCGGGATGGCTTCTGCTAATTGCACGACTCGATCGCCAAAAAAGCCGACCATTTGAGCAAAATCTTGTTGTTTGGTTAATGGTTCTGTTTGGGCAAAAATGGCCAATGGAAAGCATGCGATAAGA
The DNA here is from genome assembly GCA_019634125.1 of Saprospiraceae bacterium. Classification (GTDB taxonomy): domain Bacteria; phylum Bacteroidota; class Bacteroidia; order Chitinophagales; family JAHQVX01; genus JAHQVX01. The sequence continues at coordinate 4,610 of JAHQVX010000021.1, read as the reverse complement.
ATAGAAACTAGTTTTTTCATGGTGTTTGGTTTGTTGTTACAATAAAGTTACGATTAGTATGTGCATGTGGGGACACATGGGTTGTAAAAGTGGAAAGTTAACAGTTATTCTATATTCTCACTAATTCACCGATATACTAATAACCAACTATATAAAGAGCGCTGCTCTGAGGACTATGAATGCTTGACTATGGACTTCAGTCCATAGCATTGTGAATGTACTGATTCACTAATTCACTGATACACTAATAACCAACTGCGAAACAGACAAAGTCATAGAATGCTGATGACACTGATTAAAGGGATATTCGTAGATAATAGATTGATCGGATTTCGATAAGCTCAGCTTGACACTAATTTACTGTTTCGCCAATACATCAATCCCCAACAGTATTCTATCAATGAAAATCTAAATGGAAACGGACCAATGATTCACTAATTCACTGATTCACTAATTCACTGATACACTAATAACCAACTGCGAAGCAGACCAAGTATTACTTACTCCAAGGGGGGGCGATGCCATTCATACGGGCATAAGCCACTAATTGCCCTTTGTGCTCGCCAATGTGCTCGGTAACGATAAACATGGTTGTTTTAATGGAATACTCACTGCCATCTGGAAACTGAACTCGTGTAGCTAAGTCTTCGTCGCTTATGGTTTCAGCAGTGGATTTCAAGTGGGCATAGGAATCGCGCAATGCTTGAAGGACTTCTTCTTTTTCGGTGTAGGTTTTTTCCATACTCATTAAGTCGACACCTTCTGGCGGTGGACTGCCCCACATCATAGCAAAGAAATAGTTTCCTGTGGCTACATGCATTAAGCTTTGGCTGACGTTACGTACTCCAGGAGATGGTGTGTAGGCAAAAGTTTCTGCTGGAAGGGCTTCTGCGAGTTCGAGCATGCGTTCTTCATTAAATTCTACGATACCAATAAATTCTCCTTGGATAGACTGATTTTGAGCTGTAACAAAGAGAGGAAGGGCAAAAAGGAGCCCGAGTAAAAGCTTTTTCATGTTGGAAAAACGAATGATGATGGATTAAAGTTACAGCAAGAAGTTGGCCAGAAAAAATCCCCCCGGCAAAGCCGGGGGGATTTACTACCAAGAAAAGGAAGAACTTTACTCAACCGGAACAGCCACCATGGTATCGTCCCAAGCCATCACCAGATGCGCGGTTTCATCCTGCTTGTCAAATAAAATCGTGAAGGCTTCTACCGTATCACTGGAACTCTGCGATGGGACTTCTACGCGAATTACATCATTCGATTCATTGTATTGATAGGCCCCCCACATATCTGTATCCGAATTCACAATCACTGTCCAAGTATCTTCATTCGGAATGGAGAATAACGAATACGTTCCAGGAGATAAGGTTTGTCCGCCAAACTTAATTTCTTTATATACCTTCAATTCTGTGCTTTCATTGGCACCTGTCCGCCAAACTTTGCCAAATGGGACAAGATTACCGAACACCGCTCTGTTCTTTTTTTGTGGACGAGAGTAAATCACTTTTACAATAGGCGCTTCACCACGACCAGGGCGAAATATTGTTGCGTCCATTGGACTTTTATCTAAGTCGGATGGAGCCATCTGAGCTTCAGTAAATACAGTTGCAGTAAGTGCAAAAATGAGGGCGAAAAGAATTTTTTTCATGTGTTTTTATTTTGATTAAATAACTGATCTATAGACGCTTTTGTTACATCTAGCTTACAATCCAACGCAAAAATTTGCTCGACTTTAAATAAATAATGTGACCATCTAGATAAAAATGCATCTTATAAGTAGAAGCGTTTAAACACTTCGCAAAAAAAACATCTTCCTATACTTATCCCCCGAGTAAGATGTTTTTAAAATACTAACCCCCCTCCCTAATAAAAACCACCAGCTTAGCTGGTGGTTTTTTAGTGCTTTTTACTGACCATGACTAATCTTACTTGCACCCAAAATCGCTCCAGTGCGTTGGTCTTGCACATAAGCCACCATGCTAGCATGGGCTAGATTCATGTCTTCTGGATAAGCCATTTTAAAGACATCAGATAGTTGTTCTGTTTTCGATACAAATCCTCGAACTACATGATCATTCTTCAAAACTTTTCCTCCGTTTTCGCCGCGTTTAACAGGCGTAGATAGGTTGCTTTCGGTCAACGCAAAATGAAGTACCCAATCGATGTCTTTCTGTATAGTCAACGTATAATCGATACGAAGTTCAGCGCTCTCCTGCTTATTTACATCAAAATCAATTTGTGCTATGGCTGGTTTAAGAAGTGCTTGTTGAATTTTTCGTTCTACTTCTTTCGACCGAGAGCCAATCGCGTCGGTATTCCCATTGATTATAAGTTGAGGCGTGTACACCCCATTGTTAATCCATCGCGTATAGTTGCGTTGTCGTTTAGAGTAAGCAGCGTTGGAATAGGGGTCTTTCCAACCCAGGTAATCCCAATAATCTACATGAAAAGAAAGCGGAAAAATTTGCTGTTCAGATACACCATATTTACTAAGTAATTCATCTGCAGGCGGACAACTATGACAGCCTTGAGATGTAAATAATTCTAAGACCACAATGGGCTCAAGTGGAGAATCTTGTGGATGTTTCTTGTTCAATGAAATACTGAACAACGCTACAATCAAAAGGCCAAAACAAGACGAAAGCATCGTTTTCATAAAGCTATTTTTATAACAGACTGAGCAATAGGGCTCCACCTTACGTTTTGGGTTTTCCACAAGGTCTATATTTTTCCCTAAAAAGCATGAATAATGAAGCATACATGTCTTATCTTTGCAGCCGATTTTAGAAACTGTTTTTAAAACTACATATATAAATGGCTAGTACTGGTAAAGTAAAACAAGTAATTGGAGCGGTTGTAGACGTGATTTTTGAGGGAGAAGAAAATAAGCTTCCAGAAATTTTCAATGCACTTGAAATTGAACAAGCAAACGGAGGAAAATTAGTTCTCGAAGTACAACAACACTTAGGAGAAGACAGTGTGCGTACGGTTGCAATGGACGGTACCGAAGGGCTTACCCGAGGAGCCGTAGTTGTTGATACAGGAGCTCCTATTTCTATGCCGATTGGCGACGAAGTAAAAGGACGATTATTTAACGTTACTGGTGCGGCTATCGACGGAATTGGTGAAGTGAATACAGGTAAAACAAAAAGTATTCATAGTAAACCACCACGTTTCGAAGACCTTTCTACAGAAACAGAAGTCCTTTTCACTGGAATTAAGGTGATCGATTTAATCGAGCCTTACTCTAAAGGTGGAAAAATTGGATTGTTCGGTGGTGCCGGTGTAGGTAAAACAGTTCTTATTCAAGAGTTGATTAACAACATCGCAAAAGGATATGAAGGACTTTCTGTATTTGCAGGTGTAGGAGAGCGTACTCGTGAAGGAAATGATTTAATGCGTGAGATGTTAGAAGCAGGTATCGTGAAATACGGCGATGACTTCTTACATAGCATGGAAGAAGGAGGCTGGGACTTAAGTTCTGTAAACAAAGAAACCCTTAAAGACTCTCAGGCTACTTTCGTATTCGGGCAAATGAACGAGCCTCCAGGTGCACGTGCTCGAGTAGCGTTGTCTGGACTAACACTTGCTGAATACTTCCGTGATGGAGATGCCAGCGATGCGAAAGGAAAAGATATTTTATTCTTCGTAGACAATATTTTCCGATTTACTCAAGCAGGTGCTGAGGTGTCTGCACTTCTTGGACGTATGCCTTCAGCAGTAGGATACCAACCTACACTCGCTACGGAGATGGGTTTAATGCAAGAGCGTATTACTTCTACAAAAAGAGGATCCATTACATCTGTACAGGCCGTTTACGTACCTGCGGATGACTTAACAGATCCGGCTCCAGCAACTACCTTTGCCCACTTGGATGCAACAACAGTATTGAGCCGTAAGTTGGCTTCCTTAGGAATTTATCCGGCGGTAGATCCATTAGATTCTTCTTCAAGAATCTTAACTCGTGAGATTGTTGGTGATTCCCACTATGATACAGCACAACGCGTTATCAATATTTTACAGCGATATAAAGAGCTTCAAGATATTATTGCCATCTTAGGTATGGATGAATTGAGTGAGGAAGACAAACTTATTGTGCACCGAGCAAGACGTGTACAGCGTTTCCTTTCTCAACCATTCCACGTAGCAGAGCAGTTTACTGGTTTAGAAGGCGTTCTTGTTCCTATTGAAGATACAATCAAAGGATTCAACATGATTATGGATGGTGAGGTGGATGAGTATCCAGAAGCAGCCTTCAACTTAGTTGGATCGATTGATGATGCGATCGAGAAAGGAAAGAAATTAATCGCTGAAGCCAATAACTAATAATTATGCTTAACGTAGAAATTTATACGCCCGAAAAAACGGTTTTCAAAGGAGAAGCAGCTGGTGTCCAAATGCCTGGTGCTAGTGGACTCTTCGAAGTCTTGAAAGGGCACGCCCCTTTAATTTCAGCTTTAACACAAGGAACGATCCGAGTGACTAGAGCCGATGGCCAAGATGCATACACCATTGAGAACGGTTTTGTGGAAGTATTAAATGACAATATCAATATATTGGTTGAAGGGGTAGAATAACATCTTTAACAACGAATACTAGCAACC
>JAHQVX010000002.1 GCA_019634125.1 Saprospiraceae bacterium | reverse complement strand
GCCATCAAAAACAAACCCTTTGTTAAGCTATGTGGGGCTACATTCCTAGTATTTAACGGTTATCAAATTGTGGCCTCTTTTAGTTTCTTTATTTTCGTATTCTATATTTTTAACGGAAGCTACGAAGCGACTGGAAAATGGCCAGCTTGGTTCAGTTCAATAGGTGCAGTAGTCTCTGCATTTTTAGTTATTCCTATCGTATCGAAAATGGCGACTAAATGGGGGAAAAAGAATGCTTTCCTTATCTCAACTGGACTCTCCATTGTAGGGTATCTAATGAAATGGTGGGCCTTTAATCCAGATAATGTCTTCCTAGCGTTTATTCCGATTCCACTCATGTCATTCGGACTTGGAAGTTTATTTACATTGATGATGAGTATGACCGCCGATGTTTGTGACTTAGATGAACTTATGAATGGAATGCCTCGGAAAGAAGGGACGTTTGGAGCACTTTATTGGTGGGTGGTGAAACTTGGGCAAGGTTTGGCATTAGTACTTGGTGGATTGGTCCTCAAACTGATCGGCTTTGACGGGAATGCTGCGACTCAAGCTGCCGAAACACTAACGAAATTAAGGATTGCAGATATCGTGATTCCAGTAGTTACGGCAGGCCTAGCAATGTGGGTCATGTGGAACTACAATCTCTCCGAAGACAGAGCTCGAGAAATAAAAGAGGAATTAGAACAACGGAGAGGAAAATTATAATGCTTACCCAAAAAATAGTACCATGTCAACTAAATTAATCATACTACTCATTGGCGCTTTACTCACTTTAATTGCTATTCTGGGAAGTAGAAAAGGAAAATCAGATAAACGACTCATTGATACCAAAGTTGGAATACCAATGGGAATTCTGGGAGTTCTAATGATGATGTTCGGAAGTTATTCTTCAGACCTAGTGAATTACAACAGACAAATAGAGCAAGTACAAGTGGAGAATAAACTACAAGTAGACTACCCCATAGAACGAGTTCAAGTAATTTCACCCATTGACGGAAACGAAGTAGCCTGCCGAATATTAACCATGGGTGTTTACCCTGAAGGACATACCAATGATATTTGGGTAGTGCTTAAACCAACCGACAAAAAGTATTATCCTCAATCGGATAACACGAATACTTCTTATAAAGAGAATGGCGAATGGCAAGTAATTACTCGCTTTGGTGGCGATGATGACGAACCTTACGAGTTAATCGTTTATGAAACAGATGCTGAAGCCAGTGCTTTCTTCGAAAAAACGATTGAAGACTGGAAAGAAGCTGATGAATACATCGGCTTATTGGATAGTGAAATGCCTAGCGGTGCAAAAGAAGTGGATCGCTTAACCGTGAAACTCAGAAAGAATTGTAGAGGCGTATTCTAATATCTAAAAAGCTAGCACATTAATGAAAGACATCGAATCTTCTACAACTCATAGCGGAACTACATTTAAAGGGAAAGTCCCAATGGGTCAGAAAATAGCATTTGGTTTGGGCATGTTGGCCAATCAAATGTTTCCGGCCGCACTCGTAATTTTTGTAATCGTTTTAGTCCAAGACTTAGGCTTCGCTGCATTTCTTTGGGGTGTTATCCAATTCGCTCCGAGGATTTTTGACGCTATCACCGATCCAATCATGGGTTATATCTCCGACAATACCAAGTCGAAATGGGGAAGGCGGAGAGCTTACATTTTCATTGGAGGGATCATCATGGGCATCGCCTATATAATCATGTGGCAACTATACAAAGACAATGGAGTCACTTTCAATTTCATATACTTCTTTGGATGGTCTCTTGTTTTTTATCTAGGCCTGACCATTTTCAGTGTGCCTTATGTGGCTATGGGCTATGAAATGACAGATGACTTTCATGAACGCACCCAAATCATGGCTGTTGCTCAATTTATTGGGCAATGGGCTTGGGTTATTGTTCCCTTATTTTGGCTCATTTTATACGACCCAAATTGGTTTCCTAGTGCAGATGTGGGCGTTAGAAAATTGGCCATATGGGTAGCCATTCCATGTACCATTTTAGCAATTATCCCCGCCATTTTTATTAAATCGGAATCTACGTTACATCGAGACGATTTCTTGCCTATAAAAGCAAAAAACGTAATTGGAAGCTTAGGTAAGATTTTCACATCTGCGATCCAGGCTTTCAAAGTACCACAGTTTAGAAAAATTTCGATTGCCACCTTCTTGATTTTTAACTCCTTTAACGTTATTGCGGCCTTTTCTTTCCTAATTATTGTACACTATTTATTTTCCAGCGATGCTGCCGCTGCTGTTCCTTGGCCTACTTTGCATGGTGTGGTTGGTTCGTTAATTTCTGCTTTTATAGTTATTCCGGTAGTTGCAACAATGGCTAAGAAAATTGGGAAGAAGAAAACTTTCATTATCTCGCAGTGTATCTCTGTTATAGGCTACATTCTGTTTTGGTTTTTGTTTATCCCAGGCAAACCGTATTTATTCCTCATTGCATTACCATTCCATTCCTTTGGCATCGGTGGCTTATTTACAGTCATGATGTCTATGACAGCGGATGTTTGTGATTTAGATGAGTTAAACACTGGTCAACGAAGAGAAGGCACACTTGGTGCAGTTTACTGGTGGATGGTCAAAGTAGGCTACGGAGTAGCCGCTTTACTTGGTGGTTTAATCCTTTGGATCGTTGGCTTTGACGCGGAGAATGTGACCCAGACGTCCGTAACTGGCATGCGCATGTTCTATTCCCTATTGCCTATCGCTGGCGTGCTTGGAGCTATTTGGGTAATGAGAGATTATGATATTGATGAGGCAAAAGCCGAACAAATTCGTCTACAACTCAAAGAGAAAGCGGAATTGAACACACAATCATAGAAAAAAGGAAACGAGAGTTATAACTTTACACAAATTTTAAACAAAACCATGTCATCACAGTATTCTACAGGCAGCCACTTTTCTAAAAACTACTCGCCAATTCGAGGCATTGATTTCTCGGGAATGAGTGAAGCAGACATCAAACGTTTGTTCTATAATTTACTGAATGAAGGCGTTCATGGTTTATGTTTCAGCGCTTACTTAGAAGGTCAAAAACCTGGAGATATTTTACCTAAATCTCAGATGGATCACCGGATGGAGATTATTCGTCCTTATGCGCAATGGACACGTACATTTTCGTGTATTGAAGGCCATGAGCACATTCCAGTTTCTGCTAAGGAGCAGGGCATGAAAACCATGGTTGGTGCTGGAATGACGGAAAAGAAAGATCAAAATGAGCGCGAGTTTCAAGGCTTAGTTAAGTTGGCCAAAGAAGGCTATGTAGATATTGCTGCGGTAGGGAATGAAGTCTTGCTTCGGAACGATTTAACAGTAGATGAAATCATTACTTACATCCATAGATTCAAACAAGAAGTGCCGAATGTACCGGTGAGTTATGTTGATGCCTATTTCGAATTCAACGTCTACCCACAACTGGCTGAGGTTTGCGATGTGTTACTAATCAACTGTTATCCGTTCTGGGAAGGTTGTCATATCGACTATTCGTTGCCCTACTTGAAAAACATGTATTATCAGGCGGTAGCAGCAGCGAAAGGTAAGAAAGTGATTATTTCAGAAACAGGCTGGCCGAGTCAAGGCTCTAGCACTGGTGATTCTCATCCAGGCCACATTAATTTCATGAAGTACTTCATCAACACGCAGCTATGGGTTAAAGCGGAAAACATTGAAACGCTGTATTTCACCTCAATTGATGAGAGTTGGAAAGTGGCTGCAGAGGGCGATGTAGGTGCCTACTGGGGAATTTGGGATAAAAACGAGCACTTAAAGTTTTAGAAATTCGTGAGTATTAACTCTGATTTTGTTTCAGGTATTTGACTTAAGTCAAATACCTTTTTTTCGTCCCCGTCTAACGACTTCGTAATGGGTTGACCATCTCGGCTCAAGCCATCAAAGGTTCTGGCATCCACTAAGTCCCAGATCGCGTATTTGGCCTGACCATCTACGGTAAACAAGCCAAAGTGCTTCTCGGAATCCCCTGGGCTATCTCCCCCTTTCCACGGCTCATCAAAGGCTTCGAAGTAAAAGCAAGAGATATTGGATTCGTTCGTCCAGTCGCGCATCTTCTGGTAGAAGAGGCCTTCCTTATACTCATCACAGGCTTTGGAGCCGTCGTTGCCGTAATGGCCTCCTGAGAAACTGGCCCAGCCAGTTTCTCCAATATGAACCGGCTTATCTACACCCTGTGCTTTCATGTAGTCGACCACACGTTGATATTGATTTTGGGCGTATTGCAACGAACGATCCATAACCGCTTCAATTTGCCCAGCCTTGTCTAAATCAGCTTCTGATTCTAGCACGCCCCAAAAATCAGCATTGTAGTGTGAGTCGTGCATTGGGTAAGTATGAACCGATAAAAAGTCCACTGCTTTAATGAGTGCCGTCAAATCTTCGACATGGTATTCTTCTCCGCCACCACCCCACGAGGCAAAATTATCGGAACTGGTAATCCATAAGTCAGCTGGTAATTCTCCATTCTGCTTCAATTCCTGTAAATGATTGACCCATTTTAATATCACGCCAGGTTGCACGTAGTAAGACGCCGCCCACTTCACCATGGCTTCATTACCCACTGCGATAATTTTAACAATATCAGCATATTCATTGGTCAACTCCACCGCACGAGCAATCTCCGCCGTATTGGCCGCTTCATCTTCTTTGTCATGATTCGGCGTTTTATCCGAAAAGGCATTCTCACAATTGATCCAAGCCCCTAACATCACATACATTTCAAATTCGGGGTCTGCTTCTTTCAACTCGCGAATAGCTTGGAGTAAATTAGAGGCTTGAGCCAAGCTTACATTATATGTTCTCAGCAGTTTCACATCCATAGCCGCCAACAACTTCATATCGTCTTTTAGCTCTTCCATAGTGGGTTGGATATCTCGAGTGGTTTGCCGATACCCACCATAAGAAATCGCTTGGTACGCTGGATCGCCAAGTATATCCGAAGCATTAATATCTGAACTGGATTTCACTTCTGCATTTTTGGAATTACAAGATGATAAAATAAGGCTTAAAAGTCCTATAAACAGGGATGAAAAGAGGAGTCTCATAGTGTAGAATTGTATTCTACTAATATACGTAATAGATGCTTATCTTAAAAGCATGAAAGCAATGTCTTTTATAGGTCTACTGGTCATTTTGAGCCTTGGATGCCGCACAAAAAACAACGCAACAATGCAGGGAGCATCTTCCGATTCGATCATGGCTTATGTGGTTGACCCACAAGAAGGTAATTTACGGCTGTACTGGAAAGATGAAACTGGAAAAATTTTCAACGATTTTCAATCGTTGAAAGATGGGCTAGCACTGGAAAACAAAGACTTGCAATTTGCCATGAATGGAGGCATGTTCCAAAAAGATTTCGCTCCTCAGGGCTTATACATCGAAGCAGGTAAAACGCTACAACTTTTGGACACATTGCAATCAGGTTATGGAAACTTTTACTTGCAACCTAATGGCGTATTTTTCCTTACAAATACAGGCAAAGCGGGCGTTGTAAGCCAAAAAGAGTTCCGTAATGAAGAAGTGACTTATGCCACGCAGTCAGGACCTATGCTTGTGGTCGACGATCAAATTCATCCGGCTTTTCGAGCAGGATCGGAAAATGTACACATCCGAAATGGAGTCGGAATGCTGGCTGATGGCCGATTGCTATTCGCCATGTCAAAAGAGAAAATCAACTTCTTCGATTTTGCTACTTTCTTTAAAGAAAATGGCTGCTCCAACGCTTTGTACTTAGACGGATTTGTATCTAAAACCTACTTGCCCGAACAAGGATTTACCGACCTCGATGGCGCATTTGGAGTAATCATCGCCGAAACCAAAGCCAACAAATCAACCTGATTTTGTAACTTACACAACCGTGATTGCTTACCTCATAGATGATGAACCTGCGGCCAGTGAAGTCCTAGAGTGGGCTTTAAAGAAGTATTGCCCTACTATCACTTCCATAAAATCATTCTCCGATTTATCTGCCGCACACGTATCCATCACCCAACAGCCACCCGATGTTTTGTTTTTAGATATAGACATGCCTAACTTGAATGGCTTTGAGTTCTTGAAATCATTGGGCCGGGTGGATTTTCCGGTCATTTTCGTTACTGCACATGAAAGCTATGCATTGACTGCGATTAAGGTCTCGGCCCTAGACTATTTACTGAAGCCCGTAGATAAAGATGAGTTAATCGCTGCTGTGGATAAGGTGCGTACCAACAAGACCTCCACCAACATTCACGAATTCCTAGTTTCGCTCCAAAAACAGGAGAAAATTCAAATTCATCATGATGGTCAAATTAGCTTTGTTTTACCCGAAGAAGTAGTGTATTTAAAAGCTGATCGAAGCTACACTTCGATCTTCCTGGCCAATGGAAAAGAATTAGTGGTGTCGAAAACTTTAAAAGATGTAGAAAGCCAATTTCTTCAACCTGAATTTATTCGTGTTCATCATTCTTACCTCATCAATAAGCAGCATGTTCGAGCGATTTCTAAAGGCGGGAATTCGTTTTTAATCCTATCCAACGAACGTGAAATCCCGATTAGCAGGGCAAAAAAACAGGATGTATTAAAACTGTTAGGCACGTGAAAAAGTGGCTGATTGGTTTCGTTTTGTTGGTATTTTTTGGGGTGGCTTTTGGCCAAGAGGCCGACTTAAGTGTAGTTCAGGAGAATATTGAAAGGTATAAAGCGATTAAGTACGCCAATCATCCAAGAGGCTTTGCCTCTTGGATTCAGGGCATTCTGTTCATCTTATGTGCCTATCACCTACTGGCTTTTTTCGAGAACCGAAATAAAGCGTACTTGTTTTACAGCCTCTATGTATTTTGCTTTCTGCTCTACTTCTCCTTCAGCAACTTCCACCTATTTTACAGCGGGCTTACCCAACCCTTAAACGAATACCTGTTCTACCCCATCCAATTTTTTGGCTATGCAGCCTATATCGCTTTTGGCCAACAGGTCATCAACACTAAAAAAGTCGTTCCTGAGTGGCACCGATTTATGAATTACGGCATCAGGATCACCCTCGCAATGGGCGTTACATTCTTCCTGATTCAATTGATGGGCTTATCAACAAGCACACTTACCTTGTTTTCGATATTGCTCTTTCCGACATCGTTAATAGCCGTCGGTACTTACGTAGTACTCGCTGCAAAACTGAAGTATAAGCACGTGTTCTTTTTTGTTTCTGGCTCCTTCATCTATTTCATACTGGCCTATGTGGCCTTGTTCTATTCCTTGCAAGGAACAGCGGGTAAGTATACGTTTTCGTTTACACCTTTGGTATTCATGCAAATCGGGGCGGTGATAGAGAGCTTGATGTTTGCTTTGTTGGTTGGTTATCAGCAACGCAAAGATCGTTTGGCGCGCGAGAATGTGGAATTAGCGCTTGCGAAGCAAGCGCAACAAGCCACGGAACTCCAACTCAAAGCCCTTAGAGCACAAATGAATCCGCATTTTATTTTTAATAGTCTGAATTCCATCAACCACTTTATCATTAAAGAAGACGCCGAACAGGCATCAGATTATCTAACTAAATTCTCAAAGCTCATCCGCCAAACCCTAGAATACTCGAATCAAAATACGATTTCGCTTGAAGCGGAAGTCAAGCACCTCTCCCTCTACATAAAACTCGAACAAATTCGAATGAAATCAAGCTTTGATTACATTCAGGATATCGATCCTGCCTTGAACTTGAGTTCGATTTCAATCCCGCCGCTCGTGCTTCAACCTTTCGTTGAAAATGCCATTTGGCATGGACTCAATCCGAAAACCTCTGAAAATAAGCGTTTACTCCTTTCTATTCAGCCTTCCGAATCAGGTATCGACATCTATATTGAAGACAATGGTGTGGGAAGAGTGGCCGCGTCGCAGCAACCAAAGCTTCGAAGAAGCTTTGGCACCCAAATTACCAAAGAACGTATGAATACCTATCAACCAGATGGCCTGGTAGCTATTGAATTCATTGACTTAGAAGATGCGAAAGGACCGGCTGGAACAAGGGTCATCGTTCGGTTAAAATCCGAATAACCGCTTATTAATTAATTCCAACCAACGGTTCTCGTTAGACGACCAACTGTTGACCAAATCCATCTACGGTTTCGCCAACTCGTATCTTGGCTACCGCTTTGCTTTACATATAACCCAAACTATAAAAACTAAAAGCAATGAAAAAAATTACTCAATTACTACTGCTGTTACTTATTCCATTCTTTGGAAACACACAGCAACGGATGTCTTATAATCCGAAAGAAATTAATTCCTGGTCGGCCAAACACGATATGACCGGTCAGAAGTACCAGGAAGAATACCAAAAACACAAAAACAAAGGCTTTAGACTGGTCTATGTCGATGGGTATAATGTAGATGGCAAAGTACGTTTTGCGGCCATTTGGGAAAAGAAAAACGGGCCAGGTCTTCGTGCAAAACACGGCCTCACTGGATCCCAATATCAAGAGGAGTTCACCAAAAACAAAAAAGAGGGGTATAAGCTTGTACATGTCGATGGGTATAGCCATAATGGAAAAGCCTACTATGCCGCTATTTGGCATAAGAACGATAATTACCCAACGCGGGCGAAACATGGCCTTTCAAGCACACAATACCAAACTGAAGCAGTAAAAAATCACAAAGACGGTTATCGCTTACGGCACGTGAGTGGCTTCTCCATAAAAGGCAAAGATTATTACGCAGCTATTTGGGAAAAACGACAAGGGCCCACTCAGATTACACGACATGGTTTAACAAGAGATCAGTTTCGAAGTGAATTCAAAAAACATACTGGAAACGGCTACAAAATTGTACATATAGATAGTTATAAAGCGTCGGGGCAAGCCCGATATGCCGCCATCTGGGAGAAGAAAAAAGGCCGCTATGTAGGTCATAGCAGCTTAAGCCCAGCCAATTACCAACTGCGAATGGAGAACTACTATTACCAAGGCTATAAGCCGATCTCCATTAGTGGCCACGACAATGCCATTAATAAAGGCTATACAGGTGTGTGGGAACAAGTTGGTGGTTGGAAAAGTAGCGATACTAAACAAATCGACCAGAAATTCCGCGACTTGATGAAGAAATACGATATCACAGGAGGTTCTTTTGCTGTAGTGAAGGACGGTAAGCTTGTTTATGCAAAAGGCTTTGGCTACTCCAACAAAGAAAAAAATGAAATCGCCTCAGCATCTAGCAAATATCGTATTGCGAGTATTTCCAAGCCGATCACTGGGGTAGCTATCATGAAATTGGTGGAAGACAAAAAGTTATCCTTAGACGAAAAAGTATTTGGTTCAGGGGCGATTCTGGGCACTAAATACGGTTCGAAAGCTTATGGAAACAGAGAAAAAGCCATTACGGTTCGGCATCTTCTTGAGCATTATGCCGGGGGGAATTCCTGGGATAATAATGTCGACCCCAACCCAGATGGTGGAGCCGACGATGACTGGGGAGATCCCATGTTTAAAAGCAATATAAACGACAAAGGTCACGCAGAAACCATTGGTTGGCTGCTCGACAATAGAAACCCAAGTGAACCGGTTGGAACGGTGGAAGCTTATTCCAATATTGGATATTGCATCTTGGGAAGAATCATTGAGCAAAAATCCGGGCAGAAATACTCGGATTATGTCAAACAAAAAGTGCTTAAGCCTTGCGGAATCACTTCTATGGATATTGGTTCTGGCTACAAGAATAAACGTAAGAAAGGTGAAGTGGTCTATTATGGCGCTGGAGCTTATAATGTACGCCCTTGGCGTATGGATAGCCACGGAGGGTGGATTGCCTCTCCAGTACAACTTATGCGCTTTGCCGTTAAAGTAGATGGCGACCCAGTTAAAAAAGACATTTTGAAGAAAAGTACGGTTGACACCATGCTCGATCCCTCTTTAGGAGGTGATTTTGGGAAAGGGTGGAAAATTACTGGAAGTCTGATGAAACATGGTGGAAGCTTACCTGGAACTATTGCCTACATCAAACTTAGAAATAACGGCACCTATTACGCTTACACACTGAATGGTCGGCCAAGCGACGAAGATGATCGAGATTCGATTACCGGTGATTTCAACAAGGCCCTTCAAGATGGCATTGATGAAATCAAAGATTGGCCGAGTATTGATTTATTCTGACAGGAGATTATCAGTGTAAGTTCCCCACCCACCCCGTACGGGGTGGGTTTTGTAGGCCTTACTTCAAACTAGATTTCGTTATTTTAGAATAATGAAACCACTACTTCTCGCACTCGCACTGCTCGCATTTACAGCTTGTTCCACTAAGGAAACCAACGACAGTGCAACCACTCTAGACACCAACAACAAATCCTTCGTTCATATAGTACTATTTTGGCTCAACCAACCAGATAACGAAGAAGACCGCGCGGCGTTTGAAGTCGCTATCAAAAAACTATTGAACGATTCTGAACACATCCAATCCTCTCATTTGGGCACACCTGCAGGCACGCCAAGAAGTGTGGTAGACAATACTTGGACGTATGAAATTGCACTATACTTCGACTCGCCTGAACAACAAGATCTCTATCAAAAAGAAGCTGCTCATCTCCAATTCATTGAAGAAGCAGAACACCTTTGGGAACGCGTACAAGTCTTTGATGCACTGGTTTCAGATCACTTTTCAAAGTAGCGACCGACCATTCAGATCTGTGGTTAATACCTCGCTCATATAATCGAAATACGGGCGTAGGGCTTTTAAGGTAGTGTTCACCTCTACTAAGAAGTCTTTGGAATGGACTTCCTTATTCGTAAAGCTTCGAGTAAAGGTAAATGACTTCATGCGCAACAAATCAATAGCCGGATGGTCTTTATCAAAGCCTTTTGGTGCCGTTTTTAGAGTGTCCCCTGCATTGAACGCGCCACCAAAGTACGCTTTCACTTTCTTTGACTTCAACAACTTACGAATGGGTTGATCATCCGCCGCAATTTCTTGTCGGATTCGGAGCAGATCATGTTTCTCTGGACCATAAAACCCGCCACCTACAAACGAATTTCCTGGTTCTAAATGCACATAATAGCCTCCACGCAATGCAGCAGTTGCTCGAGAAAACCCTCCACTAAAATTTGTTTTGTAAGGTGATTTATCCTTAGAAAAACGGACATCTCTATAAATCCGAAAAACCTTCAACTTCTCAATTTGGTCGTGTTGATTCATTTCATCGAGTAAACATTGAAAGAAGTCCTTTACATAGTCCGCTTCTTTTTTAAACGCGGCTTTATGGGCATTAAACCACTCCCGGTTGTTATTCTTTTTGATTTGATTTAAGAAAGTGAAAGTAGAAGATGGTATATGTGTTTGCGGCATTGCTGATGGTTTAGATATAATATTAACGAATTTCCAATCAGAACAGGGACAAAAGAAAAAGCGTTCCTTACGGAACGCTTTTAAACCCAAAACAAAACACTATGAGATTTTTTTATCTCTTTATGATACTATCACTATTTCAATTTCTGTGCCAAAACGATTTTAGAAGGAATTAACTCGG
>JAHQVX010000020.1 GCA_019634125.1 Saprospiraceae bacterium | reverse complement strand
TCTGAACTCTTTTTTGTGTATTCCAATACGGTTGAAAAACAGGAATGGGACAACCTAGAAGAACAGAAACATCTACTGAAGAAGCAGGTTTGATCTGTTCGACCTGCTCTTGTTCGGCTTCGCTCGTGCAACAATCATCTTTTTTATCTGAAGATTGGTGACAGGAATTTCTGACCTCAACGCTGCATTGATGCTCAATTCTAGCAAAACTGGTCTCAAACGAATTTTCCATTTTGCAGGCATGAGAATACACCGTAATGCCTCCTGAAACAGCCAAGTTCGACAGGATAAGGATAAGTGCAATAGGAAGTTTTAGCCAGTTACTCACGGTGCAAAAATACCAATTATTTTCAGGTATGACTAAAGGTTGCTTGAATGAAAGAAGCCTTGCTCCAGAATGGAGCAAGGCTGTGTGCTGAAAGTGTCGCCAAAATGTTTTCCATTTAATGCGCACTTTTTAATTCGAGGCAAGAATGATCACCTTCATTCTACGCCTCTTTCCCCTTAATTCACAATACTTTTTTTGTATTGGGTGTTGAAGATGCAGTGCGTTCTTCTATCATAAAGACGATCAAATTCCGAAAGGGTCACACCTTTTTTGGGACTTTTTTTACGCTTGCTTGATAACTCGTTGAGGAACAGGCGCATCAAAACCAGCTTTTCCAAGTGCAGTAGCTACTTCGCCGCGTAAACCCCAGAATACATCCCAGTAGTTTTCTTCTTTTACAAATGGAAGTGCAATAAATTGAACGCCATTTTCAGTTAGATCGCTTGTATATACTGAAGGAGCTGGATCATCCATTACCAATGGGGAATTCTTGAGTACTCCAAGTGCTACTTCTTTCGCTTTATCGATGTCTCCACCGTAAGGAATAGCAAAGTTGAAATCTGCTCTTAGAAATCCTTTCTCGCTTACATTGGTGATTTTATCTGCAGTAATTTTGCCGTTCGGTACAAATACAGTCTTGTTCTGAAAGGTTTTCAATTTTGTAACGAATACAGAGATCTCTTCAACGAAACCTAGTTCTCCGGCTACATCAATTAAATCGCCTACCTTGAACGGACGGAAAATTAAGAGCATCACACCCGAAGCAAGGTTTCCAAGTGAACCGCTAAGCGCACCACCAATAGCTAAACCAACTGCCGCGATCAATGCAGCAAATGACGCGATAGGAATTCCTACAACTCCTGCAATGGTAATGAATAGTAAGGCCTTTAACGCAAAGCCAATTAAGGTCAATAGAAACGGACGAAGTGTCGGATCCATATTGCTGCGCTCGAATGCTTTTCCGATAGCGCTCATGAACATACGCACCAGCCAAAGACCAATAATTAAAGCGACTAGTCCACCGAGTAATCGGGGCGCCCAATCGGCTACAGAACCTGCTGCAGTTGTTAAAAAGTTAGAAAGTGAGTTTGAAGTGGTTGAGGCAGCTTCACCCGCCTGAAGTAAATAATACATGTGTCTAGTTTATGTAAAAAAGACAATTTCTTTGCAAAATGGTCACACCTAATGGGTTAGTTTTTTGTTAAGAATGAGTCACTTCACACCTTCCTTTTCATACTTTCTAATAATGAGTCGATTGCGCTTATCGTAACTGAAGTAGCTATTGATCCAATTTACGCCTACTCGAAGTCGGTTTTTAAAGCCAGAAATGGAGAATAGATGGACGGTTGCCCAGATAAACCAGCCGATAAAGCCTTTGGCGTGGGCTTTGCCCACGTCCATAACGGCTCTTTTCTTCCCAATCGTTGCTAATGCCCCCTTGTCGAAGTACTTGAATGGCTTCCAGCGCGCTGGATCGCCGATTAGGAGGTTCTTAGCTAAGTGTTCCCCGTGTTGAATGGCCGCTGGAGCAACTTGCGGGTGTCCGTCGGGCCAGGCTTGGGTTTCCATGTAAGCGACATCTCCAATGGCATAGATGTTGGTGTAGCCTTGTACTTTATTGAATTGATCTGTGGTTAAGCGGTGGCCTCTGGCCACCGCTGCACGCTCTAGTCCAAATGGATACTGGGCTTTAATGCCGGCTGTCCAGATCAAACTCTCACTCGCTATGCGCGTATCGCCTAACCGTACCTCTTGTCCATCATAGCCTTCAACAGCGGTGTTGAGGTGCACATGGACTCCTAAGCGCTCTAACACGTTCAACGCACTTTTCGACGATTTTTTGCTCATGGCAGGTAATAGACTCGGGCCTGCTTCTATGAGAAAAACCTTAAACAAGCCCGGGTCAATATCGTGGTAATCGCCCCGAAAGTTGAATTTGTGAAACTCAGCAAATGCTCCAGCCATTTCTACTCCAGCTGGACCACCTCCTACGATGACGATATTGGTGAGCCGCTCTTTTTTAGCAAGGTCGCTCGTATTGGCTGCTTTTTCTAAATTTTGCAATACCAAGCTTCGAATATCCAACGATTCTTGAATCGACTTAAAGCCCATAGAGTGTGCTTCTACATCATCCATGCCGTAGAAATTGTTCGTAGCACCAGTGGCTAAAACCAAGTAGTCGTAATCGATGGTTCCAATGTCGGTTTCTAAGGTCTGGCCTTCGGTGTCGATGCGCTGAACATCGGCCATTCGGAAGATGACATTGGTGCAGTTTCGGAAGATTTTTCGTACTGAAAACGTAATGGCGTCCGGTTCAAGCCCTGAGGTGGCTACTTGATAAAAAAGCGGCTGGAATTGATGGAAGTTGTTTTTATCGATGAGTACGACTTGGAAGGGCTTGTTCCGTAGCTTTTTTGCGAAATATAAGCCGGCGAAGCCGGCGCCAATTAATACTATCCGTGGATGCTCGGAGGGAGGAATGTATACGTCACTCATCAATCTATATTTAGTATTTAACCAACCGTTTGGTAAAATTTATACCTTTTTGTTGTGTTTCTAATATTTAAACACCATCTTTATTGTGGAGGTTCATTAAATAAAGACAGTCAATCACAAATTTATGGCGTTTAACAACGTAATCATCACAGGTATGGGAAGTTATATCCCCAGCCGAAAAATTACTAACAAAAACTTCGCGGAAAGTAGCTTCTTCACGAATGAGCAAGAACGGGTTTACAAGCCTAGTGTAGAGATCGCAGAAAAACTTCAGGAGATTACAGGTATCGAAGAACGACGCTATGTGAAAAACAGTTTATGTTGCTCCGATATTGGTTTTCGCGCTGCCCAAAAGGCCATAGAAGATGCTGGAATTGATCCGGAAACCATCGATCAAATCATATTTGCCCACAATTTTGGGGATGTAGAACATGGAAGTAAGCAATCGGATATGATTCCTTCACTTGCTGCTCGAGCCAAACATCTATTAGGGATCGAAAACCCCAACTGCGTAGCCTATGATATCTTATTCGGCTGCCCAGGTTGGGTGCAAGGTATGCAGCAAGCCTATGCCTTTATTAAATCTGGAATTGCCAAGACCTGTTTGGTCATCGGTTCTGAAACACTTTCTAGAGTAGTAGATCCCTACGATCGAGATACGATGATCTTTGCGGATGGTGCGGGAGCTGCTGTTGTTCAGTTGAAAGAAGAGGACAAGCAACGTGGGATCTTAAGTATTGCCTCCCAGAGTTATACCAAAGACGAAGCCTACTACCTCTATTATGGGGCTTCGTATAACCCAGCTGAAAACCCAGAGATTAAATACATTAAAATGCATGGCCGGAAAATCTATGAACTCGGATTGTCGAAAGTGCCTCCAGCCATGAAACAATGCTTAGATGAATCCGGGACTTCTATCGATGACTTAAAGAAGATTTTTATCCATCAAGCTAATGAGAAAATGGATGAAGCTATGGTGAAACGCTTTTACCGGCAATACAAAAAACCAGTTCCAGAAGCCATTATGCCGATGAATATCCATAAGCTGGGAAATAGCTCCGTAGCAACTGTGCCAACAGTGTATGATATGGTCTTAAAAGGCGAACTAGAAGGTCATGAAGTGCAAGCTGGAGATGTAATACTTTTTGCGTCTATTGGTTCAGGAATGCATATCAATGCAATTACATACAAATCCTAATGAGAAAAGCAGTCTAATAAAGACTTCTTGCTTAAAAATGTATTCGATCATACGCTTGCCCACAGGAAATAAGCCAGTGTTGAAATAGAGATGGTTTTTAGGACAGATTCTGATTCGTAGATTGAGTATGTTTGCGGCAAAGCACAAAACATTAAGTTCATGATCGTTGGAGTTCCTAAAGAAATTAAGAATAATGAAAGTCGTGTTTCCATGACGCCTTCTGGCGTCATGGAACTGACCCGAAGAGGCCATCAAGTTTATGTAGAAAAAAATGCAGGGCAAGGCAGTGGCTTTCCAGATGCAGAATACACCAAGTGTGGCGCTGAAATTCTAGACTCCGCTGCCCAAGTCTACCAGATCGCCGACATGATCGTTAAGGTCAAAGAACCTATTCCACAGGAGTATGCACTTATCAAGGAAAATCAATTGGTATTTACTTACTTCCATTTCGCTTCCAGCGAAATTCTCACCAAAGCTATGATAGACAGTGGTTCCGTATGCTTGGCATACGAAACCGTAGAGGAAGACAATGGCAAACTGCCATTGCTTATCCCAATGAGCGAAGTGGCGGGTAGAATGGCCATTCAACAAGGCGCGAAATACTTAGAAAAACCCATTAAAGGCCGCGGTGTTTTACTCGGAGGCGTACCCGGCGTCCCGCCGGGTAAAGTCCTCATCATTGGCGGAGGTATTGTAGGCACGCAAGCAGCCAAAATGGCTAGCGGACTCGGTGCACATGTTACCATCCTCGATGTCAATGTCGACCGATTACGCTATGTCAACGATATTATGCCGCCGCATGTCGTTACCCAATACTCCAGCAGATACAACTTAGAGAAACTCCTTCCAGAGCATGATTTAATCGTTGGTGCTGTGCTTATTCCAGGGAAGAAAGCACCTAAGCTCATCACTAGAGATATGCTCAAACTTATGCGACCAGGAACAGTAGTAGTAGATGTGGCTGTTGATCAAGGAGGTTGCATCGAAACGTGTAAGCCAACCACCCATGAAGACCCTACTTACATTATCGATGATGTAGTCCATTACTGCGTGGCCAACATGCCAGGTGCAGTGCCGTACACGAGTACGTTAGCCCTAACCAACGTGACTTTGCCATATGTGATTAAACTTGCAGAACAAGGTTGGGAAAGCGCCTGTAGAGCCGATGATACCTTAGCGAAAGGATTAAATGTCATCCAGGGAAAGGTTGTTTATGAAGGCGTAGCTGAAGCTTTTGGATTAGACCACACGCCGTTGAGCCAAGTTATGGCGCAACTCGCTTAATCGACCAAGCCCCTTTTTCGGTTTTTTCGTACACAAATCGATCGTGTAATCGACTCGGTTGGCCTTGCCAAAACTCGATTCGATGTGGAATCAACTCGTATCCACCCCAATATTCTGGTCGACTCGGATGATTGCCCAGTTCAGCGGCATTCGCTTCCCACATCATTTGAAGCCATTCCCGACTGTCGATTTCCTCACTCTGAGGACTGGTGATTGCTCCAATTCTACTCCCTAGTGGACGCTTGTTGAAATAGTCATCTGATTGTTCAGCATTCAACTTTTTACAAATGCCTTCAATCCGGACCTGGCGGTGTAAGCCTTGCCAAAAGAAACATGCGCTAGCCTTGGGGTTTTCCGCGAGATTCCTTCCTTTTTGGCTCTTGTAGTTGGTGTAGAAGATGAAGCCTTCTTTCAACCCCTTGAACAAAACAATTCGATTACTAGGCTGCCCATCTTTTGATACCGTTGCTAAACTAAAAGCATTGGGTTCCGAGAGTTCCGCATCCAATGCATCTTCAAACCAACTGGAGAATTGACGAAGCGGATCCATGTGAATATCGGATAAAGAGAGTGTAGGCGACTCATAGGTTTGGCGTAAATTTTCGATTTGGCGATTATCCATGAAACAAATTCTTTGTTCAAAAATACCTCAAACACGCATTACTTTGAAATATAGTATCTTAGGAACATATAAAACCCAAATTCATGATACGTTTTTTCTCTTTTCTAATGGGATGCTTGCTTATCTCTTGTATCCCCTTTGTGGCCTTTACTCAGGACGATAACGAAGCAGAGAAAACAAAATTAGACAAAGCACTCGGCTTGATGTTTGGTGCTGCAGACTATGCCTTCGAAGATTTTGAATCTAGTGATAATGATGCTGGCGGCAAGCAATTAAATGCCACTATTTCTTTATTTGGCAATAGTGCTACGGAAGTGTCTGCGAATTATCTATCGGAACGTATCACCGACTTTGAATTGGAATTCCCAGAAGATGCCAGCCTCAACCTCCAGACGCTAAATGATTTGGTGGGCGGGAATATTAGCGGTTACCTGCCTGATGGTTTACCGCTTACAGCAGGAGTGTCCATCTCCAATTTTATTGTTGATTTTGGAAGTTCAGGCTCTAGTCCCAAGGAAGTGCAAACAACCGTTGGATTGCAAGCAGATTGGGATATTGTAGGCAGTTTTACCGCAGAAGAAGTAGAGCTGGCCTTTTCAATTAGTGATCCTACGCAGTCTACTCGGTCCGTTACTGGTGATTTAACCGCCACAGCGAGTGTGGGGGAAATTCCATTAGCCATTTCAACCACTTTGTCTACGAATACTGAGGACACAAGTATATCCGGAACCATCGAGAACTTAAGTCTTTCAACGATTTTAAACGCCTTAGTTCCTAGTGAATCTGCCTCCTTATTAAGCGCTACGCCTGATTTATTGAAGTCGATGAGTCTTTCGAACATTGAGTTGTCGGTCCAACCTGTAGCCAAATCAATTTCTTTTTCGGCCAATTCCAGTTTTGGAAATGTGATTATGAGTTTTGAAAAGAGCGCATCGTCAGATGTTTTAGTTGCATTTACGCCGAGTGATAGTTTCAAATTTTCGGAGTTATCTGCCGTACTTAGCCCGCTAGATGGTTTAGATTTCTCTGGTTCGCATTTTATATTGAGTTCGAAGCAAACCCAAGTTCCTTTATCCTTTTTTGATGAATCCGATACTTCTAATGAGGACTACAATATTAAGCCTGGAGTCAATTTAGTATCCTCTGTTGCCTTGCCTCAAAATATGCAGGAATTGCTCGGCGTTCAGTCGGTTCAATTTATTGGAAATATCTCAGACAATTTCACACGTTTATCGTTGTCAAGTGAAATTGCCTTCAATCTGGACCTAGGTACGCCCGATTTTACTTTCGATGCATTAACGGCCAGTTTAGTGGTTGGAAAGGGCGACTTTGAGATGAGTTTCACTGGAGCGGGATCTTTTCAAGCGGGTGATGACCGGATTCAATTATTTGGCGGGCTGAACTTAGATATCATTTCCATGCAAGTGGGATTTGAGGCGGGATTGGCGGCCGGAGGCCGCCAATTAGAAGCCCCCGAAAATTGCTTAGTCGAACAACCAGAGTGGTCAGAACCCTTCGGAATTCCTGGCGTAGGTATTCGAAAACTAGCCATTGGAGCCTCTGTTGGTGCTTCCTTCCCTTGGATCAATGAAGTCAAGTTCTCCGGTAACCTACGCGTCGGAACCGTCGCCGATATGAGCAAGCATATTTGCGGCTCTATGACAACAGTTGTCAATATTGCAGACTTCTCAGACTCCATGATCTTAGCCGAAGTTCAAAACCTCACCATCGTCAACATGATCGAAGCATTTGTAGATGATAGCGGAATAGAAGGCGGACTTAGAGACGCCCTCGAAACTGGGATTAAATCAGCTAAACTAAAAATTGTTCCTAAGGAAATGGAAGTGTTTGGCCAAACCTATTCCAAGGGTGTAGCCTTAGACAGTGCAGTCATTCAACTCCTAGGTATGGAAGCCATGCTGGGCTTTAGTATCTCAGAGTCTGGATTGTCGGCCTATGGAGAAATGGATCCACTAGTAGTTGAAGAAGGTGGTTTTACCTTTTTCTCCATTACAGGTGTTGACGGGCCAACAGCAGGGCCAAGCGTAAGCTTGGCGTTCGATGCCAACAACCCCCACTTCAAGTTAGATGGAAGCATAACCCTGCTTGAAATAGAGAGCAAAACCTTTATAGAAGTCAATAAATCCGGCTTTCGTTTCGAAACAGAAGGAGATATCCTAGATGGAGCCTTGAATGTTAACGCAACCATTTCTGCCAGCGACTTTACAGAAGATTCTGGCTTATACGCTAAAGTAGCCTTCCAAAGTGACCTCCAACAACGATTGAAAACCGCCCTGATCTCGTTCATTGATGAGGAAACCAAAAAGAATCAAGCGGCTTACTCCGAAGCCAAACGCGTACTGGCAGAAACAAAAGGCAACAATGATTTCGAACAGGCCTTTATCGATCTGGCCGGAGAAACCGTGAATGCGTTTCAAGAAATGGATAAAGCAGCAGCAGTTGCCGGAGCCTATATCGTGGAAGGCACTATTGGAGAAATTTTCGATGTGCGCAAAATCGCCTTTGAGGGCAGTGTAACGTCGATGAAAGCCGACGTGACCTTAGATATTGATATGACCATTGCAGGGCAGGATATTAAGGAGCAAGTCACCACTTCAATTAACATCAGCGAAGAAGCACTCTTAGATTTATTAGTAGATGTGCTTGGCGAAGACGTTGTAGATGCATTCGGTTCCATTGACAATGAATTTGTTAGTGCATTTGAAGATTTAGGAACGGAGTTGGAAACCGCCTTTGAAGATTTAGGCAATGAGATCGTTGCTGCGGCTGAAGTAGTCGGCGAAGGCATCATTACCGGCGCAGAATACATTGGAACGGCGTTCGAAGATGCTGCCCGTGAAGTAGAAACCTTTTTCGAAGGAAGCACGGTAAGACACCCAATTAGTAACGGAACTATGCCAGCACGCATTCCACCAAACACCACGCATTTCAGGGTCACCGTAGACAAAATTGTGGTTACTGGTGATGAAGGGGGCTTTTATCCAGCTTTAGAGTTATTTGGCGGAATTACCGTATTTCCTTTTGGCTACATCAGTGCTAATGAAGGGTCTACACCTTATGTCTATTCCAGGTCGGAACGAGATCGCGTTGAGAAAGGCGTGAATTCTTCCATCCCAGTAGGCAAAAGCAAAGACTTTTATGTCGATAATAATTACATCAGCAATTCTGGAGTCAGCATTATCTCAGCCATGGGTGAATTCAACACGTTTGGCGGAGCTGGGGGCGATTCAGAAAAGCTGAAAGGTCGTAAAGACTATTATTTTACAGGCAACGACAATGTGAGCTCTAGCTTTACTGCCAGCGATGGCGATGGCGAATCTATTGCTATTTATTACCGTATTCAACAAATTGAGCGTAGAGGCCCTATTCCTACTATTGCTCAAATGCAAGCCGCAGTCCGTTCTAATAATACCTCAGAAGTAAATCGATTAATTCGTGATGGGGGTTCATTACGTGGCAACGGTATGATCGAATCTGCGATTCAAGGTAAAGCTTCTGTGAACATGCTCTACGAATTGCTCCGTGCTGGGAATTACCCAAAGACCCATCAAGTCGAATTAGCCCTTAGTCCACAGTATTACAACCCTTCAATTGCTTTTGAATTGTTAAAAGCTGGCGCAAGCGCCAGCTCAGACGCCTTATTGTCGGTCGTGCAACAAAACAAAGCTGATGTTGCCCAAGCGCTCATCAGCCAGTACCGCGTGTATCCTAAATTAGAACACCTTCAAGCTGCTATTAACAATAAGAACATAGACCTAGTTAAATTGATCAACGCCAATGGTAATATTCCGGTAACTGGAAACGAACTTCAATTCGCCTTAGACAACCGCGAAATTGAACTCGCTACTGACTTTGTACAAAGCGGTGCTGGAGTGACTCCACAAATGATCACACAAGCCGTCAATTTGAATGAAATTGAACTCGTAAATACCTTAATGCGCGAAGGAGAAGCAGATCAATCGGCACTTCTGGCTGCCGCAACGCAGAATAATACGGCGATGTTCCAAGCGGTGGCCAATCGGGTAGGACTGGTCAACAACCAGCCTGTAAATAAGGCCATTGATAATAATAACATGGATATCTTACTTACAGCGCTCAAGCATGGTGGGACTAAAAATGAAGCCCTAGAGTATGCGCTGCACAAAAAGAATCAAGCAGCCGTTATATTATGTCTGGACCGACGCGCTAATCCTACACTCGCTATTCCTTATGCAGTGACCAATAGAGATATGAATTTGTTCGAAGCCTTACTTTCGAAATACGGAGCAGATGCCACTACAGCTCTGAGTACAAGCTATGACAACGAAAACTTTGATATGGGTCAGCTGGCTTTAAGAAGTGGCGCAAACCCGAACACCCGAATTGCCTCCGCTTCCAGGGCAGGGAAAGGAAATTGGGTCAATTCATTCTTGGAGTTTAATGCCGATCCACAATTAGGGTTAATGCCTGCTGTCGAAGCCAATGACGCCACAATTGCTAAAACCCTTCTAGAGGCCGGGGCCTCTGCCGAAGACCCACATTTGATTATTAAAGCGGCATCCAATCAAAATAATGGCTTGGTGCAATCACTGGTTGAAATTGGCGGGGCGAATCCGGAGCAAGGCCGAAATCCTGCCATCCAAACCAATAATGTGGACTTGTTAGCCTATCTATTAGACAAAGGGGCGCAACCTACCGGGTTACGCATTCCTGCACAAAACGGCTGGCTACCTATGGTTCAGCTCCTCGTGAATAAAGGGGCTAATCCAGAAGAAGGTATGGGTGTATCAATAGAGTTTGACAAAGATGATGTCGCCATGTATCTCCTCGACCAAGGGGCAAGCGTAAAGGACT
>JAHQVX010000019.1 GCA_019634125.1 Saprospiraceae bacterium | reverse complement strand
GGCTTGGCCAAGTCATTATCCAAGGGCAGCAAGTCCCTATCATTGGGAATGTATGCATGGATATGCTTATGGTAGATGTAAGCACGCTTCCAACTATTTTGCCTGGCGAAGAAGTCATTATTACTTCACCTAAGTTGCCACTGGAAACGCTAGCTCGAAAAATTAATGTGATCCCCTACGAATTGCTCACCAACATTTCTCCGCGCATCAAGCGCCTCTTTGTTTACGAATAAATAAAAAATATGACCGAGATTTTGCGTTCTGCAATATCTGAAAGGCAATTTTTTAACAAAACCACCAAATTTTACTGTTAAATCAGTGTTAAATCAAAAAAAAGTAAATTTTTTTTGGAGAAAAAGCCATCCAGTTGTATCATAGTGTTATTGTAACAATAAGTAAGGGTATTTCTTACTCAAATTCAGACTATGATGACTAAAAAACTGAACAAACTCAGCATGTTAGTAGTTGTTGTACTTTTTACATCAACTAACCTGCTTACTCAAGCACAGGACGACAAAAAATTTACATTAAGTGGATCTGCAGATGCCTATTTTAGGGCCAATTTTGCAGATGAACAAAACCAAGCCCCTGGTACTTCATTTGCAGATGATGCTGGTTTTGCATTAGGTATGGCTAACCTCATCGCTTCCTACGAAGGCGAGAAAGTAGGCTTTGTAGCCGATCTTGTATTTGGACCCCGGGGAGAAGACGCTGTTTTCTTATCTCCATTCGGCTCCAGCAATATTGTAAACCAGTTGAACGTATTTTGGAATGTTAGCGAGACCACTACGCTTACCTTTGGAAACTTCAATACCTTTTTAGGGTATGAAGTCATTTCTCCGACAGGGAATTTCAATTATTCGACCTCTTATATGTTCTCTTACGGACCATTTTCTCACGCAGGCTTAAAAGCGGATTTTGCACTTAGCGAAGATGTAGGTTTGATGTTAGGCGTGTTTAACCCAACCGACTTGACCGACGGTAATCTAACAGGAGAATACAATTACGGCGCGCAATTGGCCTATAAGGATGTATTCTTTAATGCGATTTACGGGAAATTAGGCGACAATCTAGGGAATGTGGCGGCAGATGAGACCTTCCAGGTAGATCTAACCACCGGCTTTGATATCTCTGACGATTTTTACTTAGGCCTCAATTCCACCTATAATGACACTGACGGTGCCGGCTTTTATGGCTTAGCGCTTTACCCGCAACTGGCCACTTCTGATGAGTTTACGATTGGCCTTCGAGGAGAGTATTTTGCAGTGAATGAATTTGGTGTTGGTGCTATTGGTTTAGATAGTGATGGCGATGGTTCTGTATTTGCAGCCACGTTAACAGGTAGTCTTCAGAAAGGAGCGCTAAGCATTAAACCGGAGCTTAGACTAGACAGCACTTCTGAGGATACTTTTATAGGCGACGCTGACTTAGGCGCAATCGATGAATCTTCTTTAGCTTCTTTTGTATTAGGTGCAGTATATGCATTCTAAGTCCATAAAGTAGTTAATTTTCTGTTCAAACACCGTTAGCTTGCTAACGGTGTTTTTTTATGTTAGTTCTTGCGTTCCGTAGCCACCATGATGAATTTTGGAACGGCTACTTGAAATTGATCGGAAGTGTTGATGTTTTGCATGGTGTAAATGCCTTTCATGTAACCCATCGGACTGCGCAATGGACAAGCAGAAATATATTGGAATTCCTCGCCAGGCTTTAGAATAGGTTGTTTGCCCACAACGCCATCACCCTTTACTTGCTCATGTTTCCCGATGGCATCAAAAATGAACCAATGCCGCGTTAACAGCTGAACTGTAGCTTCACCTTTGTTCTGAATCGTGATTTGATAGGCAAATAAGTATTGATTATCGAGCGGACTAGAATGCTCGGGTTGATATTGTGTTTCAACACTGATGGAAATACTATTGGTGACTTTATGTACCATACTCAGGGTGTTAAAAAATCACGCACCATATGCTCGGCCTCTTCCAATGCTGTCGGTAAATGATCGTTTAAGAGTGTTTTATCAAACTTAGCACTAAAATTTAGTTCTTTTCTCACTTTCGCTAGCCTTTTTTCTAGACTAGCACTGGATTCTGTGCCTCTCATTCGAAGTCTTTCTTCTAAAACATCAACACTTGGTGGTTCCACAAAAACGGTGAGTGCTTTAGCACCAAATTGAGATTTAATACTCATTGCGCCTTTGACATCAATATCAAATAAAACATGCTTGCCTGCCTTCCATTGGCGTTCTAATTCTGATTTTAACGTGCCGTAAAAACTGCCTGAATACACTTCTTCATACTCAACAAACTCGTCGTTTTCAATGGCAGCATGGAAGGCTTCTAAGGAGATAAAATGATAATGTAGACCATCTATCTCCCCGTCGCGCATTGGACGTGTAGTGGCCGAAACAGAAAAAGCTACATTGTCGAAGGTTTTCAGTAAATGCCGTACAATGGTAGTTTTTCCAGCCCCAGAAGGTGCGGTAAAAACGAGTATTTTACCCTCAAATTCGGAAGGTTTGGACATGGATGACATTATAATACGTTCGCGATTTGCTCTTTGATTTGCTCTAGATTGTCCTTCATGCGTACAACATGGCGTTGTATTTCAGCATGGTTGGCTTTCGATCCAATCGTATTGATTTCTCTTCCTAATTCCTGTGCAACAAAGCCTAATTTCTTGCCTTTAAGGAAACCATTTTCTACAAGTAATTTTCTGAAGTGCTCAATGTGTGTTGTAAGTCGGCTTTTCTCTTCTGAAATATCGAACTTTTCGATGTAGTAAATGATTTCTTGTTCCAATCTGTTTTGGTCGATTTCAATTTCGGTGTCAATCGCTTCCAATTGTTTGGTCAACTTCTCTCGAACCCGCAGCGCCCGTTCTGGTTCATATTCTTGAAGGGCCCCAAGATGTTGTTCTATATTGTCAATGGCGTTGGTAAAGACCTGTTCTACATCTACGCCTTCTCGGGCTCTGAACGCATTTACTCGCTCAATAGCCTCTAGAGCAACCGCCTCCATGCCTTTCCATTCCTCATCTGTAATCTCTTCCTGGATGGGCTCTAAGACGTTTGGCATACGTAATACCAATTCGGAAACGTTGTTGACCTCTTCACCAAATTCCTTGGCCATGGCTTGAATGCCTGCTGCGTAGGTTTTGGCCATTTGTTCGTTAATGGTATGAATTTTCTTATTGGCTGGAAGCTCTAGGTTAAAGTAGACATCGATTTTTCCTCGTTTGATGTGTTCGGCAATTAGGTTCCTTAATGGGATTTCCTTTTCTCTTAGGAATCCTGGCATGCGAATATTCATGTCGAGCCCCTTGCTGTTTAACGACTTTATTTCTATAGAAATAATCTTATCTGCTACATTGCCTTCGGCCTTTCCAAAGCCCGTCATTGAGAGTATCATCCTGAGTTTATTAGTTGCGCAAATTTAGGAATCTTTGGCAATTGGCACCTTTGCCCGTCCACCAAAGTTCACCAAGGTAAGCCCAATGAATATGCATAAGCCACCAATGATTTTAAATTGATCTAATTCGTCTTTGCCAAAACCAATAGCAAAAACGGCGGTTAGTATGGGTTGTAAATAGATGTAAGAGCTGGCAATGGTAGGAGGAACAGCTTTCAATGCCAACGCATAAATGATGCTGGCTAGAATCGTGCTAAAAAGAATAACGTAACCGAAGGCACCGATTTGGATGTTGGAAAACGAGGTGATGTCAAATGCTTGAAATTCTCGAAAGCCGACCGGCAACACATAGAAAAAGCCGAATGTAAACAACCATCTTATCATGGTTAGCGGGTGGTATTTAACGAGGAGTTTTCGAGCAATGACTAAATACAGCCCAAACGATGTGGCGTTAATTAGAATGAACAAATCGCCTTTTAAGCTTTCTGAACTAAAGTTTAAAGGTTGTAGTTTGGTGATGAGTATGGCTGCTCCTGCGGCTCCAATGAAGACACCTAAGCCTTTTTTCCAACCGATTTTTTCGTTCAGAACAAAATAGGAAATTAACATCACCAAAATCGGCACCATAATCATAATTAATGAGCCTTTGATGGGTTCGGTAAGGGAAATACCCTTGATAAACATGAGTTGATTAATGGCCACTCCAAATAAGGCGCAAGCCAAAATCAATTTCCAATCTTTCTTATCGACTTTCTCTCGAACGAATAGTTGATGTACAATACTAAAAACAACGAAACCAGTAAGCGCTCTACATACGACCATTCCATAGGCGCCAATAGAAGCTGGGACAATCTCTTTGACGGCTAAATAGTTGAAGGCGTAAATGGCATTAACCAGCACTAATAATAGGTGAATATGGATAGGTGTTTTCATGGGCAAGGCGCTAAGATAGCTTTATCTATTTTTGCAGAAATGAACTTATGAAAACCCAGGTATTTACATTTAATCCATTTCAGGAAAACACTTTTGTGCTATACGATGAAACCAAGGAGTGTATCATTGTAGATCCCGGCTGTTCTACTGCATCAGAAGAGGCGGAGCTATTTGCTTTTATCGAGCGAGAAGGCTTGGTCCCTCAACGGATTGTAAACACCCACAATCATATCGATCATGTATTCGGTATTACTTCGGTACGGCAAAAATATGGGGTGGATTTTTGGTGCCATCCACTAGAAGTGGATGGCTTGATGCGCGTTCCAGATTATGCGCCTGTATATGGGTTTCAAGTGGCTCCTATCGCGGCACCAGAACGCACCATTACTGAGCACGATAACATTGAGTTTGGTCAAACTGTATTAGACTTGCGTTTTGCTCCCGGGCATTCGCCCGGGAGCCTTCTCCTCATCCACGAAGCTTCCAATACCATCATTGCTGGCGATGTGCTGTTTCAAGGTAGCATCGGTAGAACCGATTTGCCGGGCGGCGACTTCAATACCCTCATGGAAAGTATAAAAAACCAGCTGTTGACCCTACCAGATCACATGCAAGTATATCCTGGGCATGGCCCAGCTACGTCAATTGGGGTAGAGCGTACTACCAACCCATTTATTCTTCAATACATTTCAGGGAATTAATCCTTGTATAGTAACACAACGGCGTAGGCTTTAATGCCCGCTTCTGTCCCCACAAAACTCATTTTTTCACTGGTAGTCGCTTTAATCGACAAGTCGTCTATATCAATGGCTAAGATCGATGCCAAGCAAGAGCGCATCGCGTCAATGTGTGGCCTTAGCTTGGGTTTCTCAAGGCAAATGGTCGCATCTATATTCCCGATGGAATAATCGCGCTCTAAGACTTTATTGAGCACCTCTTTTAATAAGAGCTTACTGTCTACGCCTTTCCATTTGGGATCAGTGTCAGGAAAATGCATGCCAATATCTCCTAACGAAATGGCACCAAGTAAAGCATCACAAATGGCATGGATTAATACATCGGCATCAGAATGGCCAACACTTCCTTTGTGGTGGGGAATAAGCAAACCGCCTAGCCAAAGTTCTTCTCCTTCAGCTAGGCGGTGAATATCATAACCAAAACCAATTCTATGTTTGGTCAAGGTCTTTTTATTGAATGTCGAAGTTCAAAGAAAATCGAAGTGTTTTGTCTAATGGACTTTGGCTGTTATTCGTTGCGAATAAGTAAGCAAAGTTGAAGTGCGTAATGTTATACTTCAAACCAGCACCCAAAGTAGCATATTGACGACCACCTTTGTCATCATCTTCATAGAAGAATCCAGCCCTTCCGAAGAATTGTTCGTTGTAGTCATATTCGGTTCCTAAGGAGAATTGGAATTCTCTCATTTCCTCAGAGAAGCCATCTGGAGCATCTCCCCAAGAAGAGAAAATACTTTCCATTACACTTTGCTCTTTAAATGAAACATCACCAATCCCATCTGGAGTTGGAACTAATAATTTATTAGCATCTAGAGCGAAACTAATATTGCTGAAGTCGTCGATTCCGAGTTTTACGTTTGCTCCTAAACCGAAGTTCGTTGGCAAAAAGTCTTCATCTCCTGAATCGTCTACGTAAGAAATCTTAGCACCTAAGTTACTAATGGTAGCTGCAAAGGACCAGTCTGCATTTCCAGACTCATCTGGATTGAAGTATGTGTTAATGTCACCAGCAACGGAGTTTCCTGGATCGATTACAGATGTTCCTACTGATTGGCCATCGGCTAAATCAGAGTGGATGTACTTTAAGTTTACGCCTAGACCAAATACTTCAGATAATTTTCTAGAGTATCCAGCTTGAATAGCAAATTCTTGCGGGTTTCCGATTACATCTACCTCAGTAGGTGTTTGTCTGAAACGGGTTTCACCAAGTGAAAAATATTTTACAGAAGCACTAATTGCTTGCTCATCATCTAATTTGTAGAATCCACCTGCATTAATTAAATGAATGTCGTTTACATCTAAATTAGCTAACCACGGTGTGTAGCTTAAACTGATTCCTGCCGTTTCTTCGTCAACGAAAGGTAATTTTGCACTGTTCCAAAAAACAGCATTGGCGTCTGGGCTAATAGCTAATCCAACATCGCCCATCGCTCCAGAACGCGCGTCTGGTGATATTCTTAAGAAAGGTACGCCAGTTTGTAATGGGTTTCCGACGCTTAAATCGCCGCCTCCAATATCAGGATCTTGACCTGAAATTGTTCCGAATACAAAAACTAGCACGATAATTGATAATGATTTCAACAACTTATACATAGTTTCCTCTTTAGGGTAGTAAATTATTAAGTAATAGTAAACAAATTTTCGAAAAGAAATCGACAACAACAAATTAAACGGCAAGAAAATTGCGTTTTTAAAAGAGTTTAAAAAAAAAATGCCTGCCAAGTAATAATTTGGAATTCGTTGCGTTTCCTTAACTGTGCAAAACTATTTTTTGATGAGAAGATTGTATTTCGTATTAGTAGTCGGCCTCGCATTAGCGGCGTGTAATAAAAAAGCAGAACGCTCTACAGCAACTGGCTGGAACTACAACGACAAAGACTGGGGAGGGTTTGTCAAAGCTACTAGTGAGAACCAAACCATCGGGCCAAACTTAGTGCCTATTGAAGGTGGTGTGTTCACTATGGGAATTGTTGACGAGGATGTAATGTACGATTATAATAACCTACCAAAGCGTGTTACGGTAAACTCATTCTTCATGGATGAGACAGAAGTCAGTAACCTTCAGTACCGTGAATATGTGTATTGGGTAGACCGAATTGTAGGTGCTGATTATCCAGGCATCGTTAAAATGGTTCGTCCAGATACGTTAGTATGGCGGGACGAGTTGGCTTATAATGAGCCAATGGTAGAGAATTATTTCTCTTACCCTGCGTTTAACGAATACCCTGTAGTGGGTGTAAACTGGGATCAAGCTAACGATTATGCGCGATGGAGAAGTGATCGTGTGAATGAAATGTTACTTCGAAGAAGAGGTATCATTGAATTCGATCAAGGCCAAACTGCTGGATCTAGCTTTAATACAGAAGCGTATTTATTAGGAAGATATGATGTCGCTGATGGTCCTAATCCTGTTGAGGATTTAGATCCAAATGGTGATGGTACACGTAAAGTAACTCGTGCAGATGGTATTTTATTACCTGCTTATCGCCTTCCAACTGAAGCAGAATGGGAATATGCCGCTTTAGGTATGCGTGGAAACCTTATTGAAGGCACTGAAATTAACGAACAACGTAGATTGTACCCGCACGATGGTACTTCATTACGCGCTCAAAAAGGAAGAGACCAAGGAAAATTCCTTTACAACTTTAAGCGAGG